>NZ_KI912151.1:376334-725536 GCF_000517105.1 Fischerella sp. PCC 9605
CAGTTATTCCTAAATGCTCTTGAAACTCATAAAAGCTACAAACAGTCGTAAGAGCATGATTAATTGTTTTTTCTGCTCGCTTAGATACCTGCGGATGCATGGATATTACTCCTGGGTCGGGACTTCTCAGCCAGTGAATAAAATCTGACATCTGCTCAAGATTTACTTCTTTCCAGTCAAGCTTTTTGTCCCGTAAAAATTCCCAAAATAGCTTGAGGTTATTAGCGTAAACTCTAATTGTGTTGGGCGACTTCTCTAGACTGTCCAAGTACCGCAGGTATTTTTGGATTGGCTCAACAGGGAGATAGTTATCATCCAGCACAATCCAAATTGGGCGATTTGAATCTGGGATTTGACCTTTCTGAATTAACATATCATCATTATATACGTTGTGTAAAGGATATGTTTGGAATTAATACAGCTTAATAGAAAAGACTCAATAAATAATCGTTGTTGTTGTTGTGTAAGATTATTTATGAGTTATAGATAAGTACTCCGTTCAGTGGTGGGTTATTGACTGAACTTGAATTGATGCTCTTACTTGTAGCTTATTGAGAGTTCTCACCCGTTCGCTGTCATGGGAATGGAGGCGAATTTTCACTTTCACGATCCTGACATCTGCTTTGGCAGAGGGATCGTCATTAACAATTTCTGGCCGATCAATTTGCAATCCAATGCGATCGACAACTCCTTTAATTTCTCCAGTGAATCCGCCATACTCGCTAACTATTGTTGCTTCCTGACCTACCTTCACGTATTGAATATCGCTTTCGTAAACTTCTGAGACAACATACATCTGCTGTGTTTGTCCAATGTCAACAATACCACCACTACCCACAACTTCACCGACTTTAGCGTTAATACTCAAGATTTGCCCTGCCACGGGTGCTTTTACATAGGTAGATTCCAGGTCAACTTCTGCTTTTCGCAATTGAGACAAAGACTCATTCAACTCTGCTTTGGCTACTAAGATATCCGTTGGCTTAACATGATTAAGACTTTCCAGAGTTGCTTGAGACGCTTTCACACGTTCCTTACCCGTACTAACTTGTTCGCTCAAGTTTGCTTTTGCTTCCTCCAATCTTTGTTTCTCAATCTCTACTTGCAAACGTCTAGTTTCAGTGTCGGCTATGGAAACAGCTCCTTCTTGCAACAGAGTCTTGTATCGTTCATAGTCATTTTTGGCTTTGTGTAGTTCCACTTCCTGACGGGCAATCACAGATGTTTGTACCTTTACGCCCTCAACTAATTGAGCTTCCATTTCTGCAACTTTCTTGCGTTGAGCTTCAATTTGACCAAACTCCTCACCAGCCTGCACCTGAGCTAAACGCGATCGCGCTACACTCACTTTAGCTTTGGCATTTTCTACAATCGCTTTATACTGATTCAAGTTGTCCATAATCGCAATGATTTGACCTGCTCTAACTTGATCGCCTTCGTTCACAAGCAGTTCAGCTAAACGCTGGTTAGAGACTGGAGCAGACAGATGAATAATATCTCCTTGAGGTTCTAAGCGTCCCAAAGCTGTTACACGACTTATAGTCTGCTCATTACTTGAGGTTTCTTGTAGGGTGTTCTGGTTGGTGCTTAAGTACCTACGTGAATTAACAGCAACAATAATACTAATAGCAACAACAATAGATAAAATTGAACCGATCAATTTCATGTTCAGTATCAATTTAGCTTGCCTGGGTTCAATTTTGGTCATTATCTTTACCAATTAAATCTTTGATTACAAAATGTCGGTTTTAGTTAATCAGAAATTTCTGGTTAAAATCCCTAACTTGCTTCATACAACTTTTCACCTAAGTAAATCTAAGATATGACGTGTAACCTTTAGTTATTAGTATTCCCAAAAACGAAAATACCTTATACATGAAAAAAAAGCCGTACATAAGCTTGAGCAACCAGAAGTCATGGCTGATAACCAAAATACCTATTTCACTTTTGCGGGTGTAATCAATGACAGCCTGCCAAATCAAAGCTTGGGTGTTGAGATCTAGCATCGTTGTCATTTCGTTAGCAATTAAGTAACGAGTCTGTCGTCCTAATGACCTAGCAAGCGTCAGAGTTATCGTCACTTCCAAGATGAACCAATTTCGTTAGAACTGTTTAGCCAATTTCTTGACTGTCTGCGACAAATGCAGCTAGATGGCTCTCCTTTACCCAAATATCGCTATCCTTCTGCTGGTAGTCTTTATCCAGTCCAAAGTTATCTTCATATCAAACCCAATCGCATCGCAGGACTGGCAGCTAGTTTTTACTATTACGTTGGGTCTTTCAATGTTTTATGCCCATTCATCTGGTAACGATCGCGCCCCGTTAAACAGATTGCTAATCTTACTGATGAACGGCGTTGGATTCTCCAGTTTCTCGGCGCTCCTTGCAGAAAATATTATCTGTTAACCTGATAGACCTGCGGAATTTAGGATCCAACTGTCTCAACCAACCAGTACCAATACAACCATAGATCGAGTTAGCGATCGCCTAACTCAACAGCGAGCAATATGACATTGCGCCCATGATATTAAATTACTTTTTTCCTTTTTAGAATAAACAGTCCTGCTCTTAAAAAGGGGGCTATAAGCCGTACTTAACTTGTCAAATCATGGTCTTTAGGTTTTTTATCTCCGACTTGATGAAAGCGAGAACAACAATAATCAATAGGAGGATGAATCAACCAATACACCTATAAAAATAGGTATTCTTGTTATTTGACTATAGGCTGATGTAGAAAAAACATATAGTGAGTTTCCTAGGAGAAAGGGGCGACACAAATATCAGAAAAATCCAGAAAATCCGAATTTGTGCCAACCCCTATTCCATTCACGAGGAACACTAATGTTTTATCACACTAAGAAGCTACAGTATTTTAAACCGCCCGAAAAACCAGACCCGGTCTACGCGAAGAAAATTCAAGAACTCATCGGTGGCACCTTTGGTGAAATGACCGTGATGATGCAGTACCTGTTTCAAGGTTGGAACTGTCGAGGCCCTGCGAAATATCGAGATATGCTTCTCGACATCGGTACTGAGGAAATCGGCCACATTGAGATGCTTGCCACAATGATTGCTCACCTGCTGGATAAGGCACCCATCAAAATGCAAGAAGATGGTGCAAAAGATCCAGTGGTGGGCGCAGCTATGGGTGGTACTAACCCACGCGATGTGATTACGGATATCATGGGGGCAGCTATGAACCCCCAACATGCTATTGTGTCTGGGTTGGGTGCTATGCCAGCTGATAGTGTTGGTTTCCCCTGGAATGGTCGCTTTATTGTCGCTAGTGGTAACTTATTAGCTGATTTCCGCTCCAATCTTCATGCTGAATCTCAAGGACGCTTGCAAGCGGTACGGTTGTATGAAATGAGCAACGACCCAGGAGTTAAAGATACCCTGAGTTTCATGATTGCCCGTGATACCATGCATCAAAACCAATGGTTAGCAGCCATTCAGGATCTGGAACAATCTGGACTCGAAACAACACCTGTTCCCAGTTCCTTCCCGTTGGAGTTGGAGAAACGCGAGTTTGCCTACCAGTTCTGGAATCACTCTGAAGGTACCGAAAGTTCCGAAGGTCGCTGGGCAAAAGGTTCTTCTCCAGATGGCAAAGGGGAATTTCAGTATGTTGAAAATCCTCAGCCGTTGGGTCCAGAACCCCATCCACCCCAACCCGATCCCCGACTGCACGGCACTTCTGTAGCTAGAGAGGGGCTAAACAGTCCTAGACAAGCTTCTTCAGATGGCACAATTATTATTGGTTAATATTGACGCTCTCAAGTTTGTTTGGCTGTTACTCCAAACGATAACATCCTACTATCTGGCACGTACCATGAAGGGCGTGTCATTTTTCTATGAACTACTCCGGGTTGCTTCGCTGAACCCGGAGTTTCTCACGCCTCAACGCCCCTAGTTGCCGCATACTTCCGCATGGGGTAGAGCTAGGCGACTCCGCGTGTATAGAGGACAGTTCCTGCCCCCTTGCCCAAGCGATATTGACTTGAGCGGCATTAACGTCTCTATCTTCGGTGTGGTTGCAGCTAGGATTAGAACAAAAGTGAACTCTGTCAGCTAATGTTTTAGGCGTTAATTCCCAACATTTACTACAGCGTTGAGTTGGCTTGAGTGTTTGAGTCGGAGACTCTACATAGAAGCCACCTGCCTCAGCTAATTTATACTCAAGCATTTGTCCAATCATGCCGAAGCCAACATCTAAGATGGAACGGTTAATCCCTGCTTTTTGGGCTTTGGGCTTCCCTTTCTTAGCTTTGGCTGTCATCCCCTTAACGTTTAACTTCTCACCCGCAACTAGGCTATTACCGCTAACTATGTTGCTGGTAGTTTTGTGCAACCAATCTTCTGTTTGTCTTGCTACTTTCCTCTGAAGCTTTGAAGCTTTTTGCCGTTCACGTTTCCAGCGCCGTGAGCCTTTTACCTTTTTGTTTCGTAATGGTGAACGCTTACGTCGCAATTTTTTAGATGCTACCTTAACTTTCTGTTGTCCTTCTTTGATGAAGTCAGGTTTAGCTATCTTCTCGCCAGTAGAAAGAGTGACAGCATCTTTACAGCCTAAGTCGATACCAACAGACTCGGCTCCCGTCTCGCGACTAGGGCTGCATTGAACAGTGATGGAAGCAAACCATGCGCCATTGCGGAACATGATGGTGCAAGTTGTTGGAAGCCCCCAATTTCTTGCCTTTCCTCGCATTTGAATCTTACCCAGGTTGGTAATATTCAGATGCCCGTTTTTCCCATCTGTCTCAGATTTCCAACCTGCCTTGCATGGGTAAGTCCATCCCCCATAGCGACAGGACGCTTTAAATTTTGGGTATCCTCCTAAGCCTTTAAAAAATCTCGAAAATGCAAAGTCTACCCGCTTTAAAGTAGCTTGCAGAGCATGAGAACCCAACGGCTTATACTCTGTCCATACTTCCTTGAATTCGGGTAGACAGTTTTGTTGTTCTAGGTAATTAACAGAGTGACCAAACTTTTGATATTGGGTCTTTCTGTTATACACAGCAGCGTTATACAAAGCACAGTGAAGCTTCCGCCAGTAGTGAAGTGTCTTCTCTTGCTGACGATTTGGATAGAGCTTGAATGTGATACGCCGTGTTGTTACCATGAGGAGATTATATCAATCAGTCGAACGGATGACAACCATTTATCGTAAAGGAGCACACTGCGTTTTCTCTATCCAGTTGCACACCTACTTTGTCACGGCTTACCGTCGAGAATGCCTGACACAAAAAATGGCTGAACGCTTCNAAGAGGTTGCAGCCAATGTGTTGGTAAAGAACAAGTGTATTTTGCTGGAATGCAAGGGTGAGAGTAATCACATCCACTTGCTGTTAGACATCCACCCAAGCAACAACATCTCAACGTTATTGGGGTCAATCAAATCTGCAACAAGCCGTATTCTTCGCAAAGAATTTGAATCTGAGTTAAGACCTCACTTTAAAAATTNGAGCAAGGGACTGTGGGGCGACCAACTTTATATTCGCTCCGCTGGAGGCGCACCTCTTAAGATTCTTGAGGAATACATCCAATCCCACAGTCGAGGGTGATACCCCTAAGAGCTGAAGCTGAGGGAGGGGATTGCCGCGAAGTGTTCAAAACACAAGCGCAGGAGTTTAAAATTCATCAAATAAGTAGAAAGGCATAAATAAACTAAAAACGGGGCGGGCTAGAAGAAGCCCACCCCACAAGAACTTTAATAATATTGTGGGGTGAGCATCCTGCCCGCCCGTATAAAATACAAGATATTTCACGTTTAATTATCTTGATCTAAATTAAAAAGACAGATCCCCGACTTCTTACCAGAAGTCGTGGTTATTACAGGGTGGATTTTACATTTAATTTGGTTGATCTACTTACAATCTTTAATTGTTGATGCTGACATTCACCCAGAGAAAACCACCAAATGCTAATGCAGCAATAACATTAACTTTGGCTCTCACAGCAGAAGAACGCACCCGCAGTCGTTATCGTTTTGAAACGGAAGATGGGCAAGTTGTGTTTTTGCGTTTACCCAGAGGTACGGTGCTGCGGGATGGGGATATTCTCGAAGATGAAACGACTGGTAATGTAGTCAGAATTATTGCTAAACCAGAACCAGTTTTAACTGTAACTGCCCAAACACATCTAGATTTACTTAGGGCGGCATATCATTTGGGAAATCGTCATGTACCAATAGAAATTACAGCTACTTATTTACGATTATCTCCCGATCCTGTTTTACGCACAATGCTGGAACAATTGGGGCTAGAAGTTAAAGAGGAAATTTTACCTTTTCAGCCAGAAACAGGTGCCTATGGACACAATCATGCTCACTGATAGCAATCTTTTGTGTCTTTTGCAACTGGCTAGCCCGGCTTTACCTGTGGGAGGATATAGCTATTCTGAAGGTTTAGAAACTTTGGTTGAGGATGAGGCGATCGCTCATCCAGAAAACCTCAAGCATTGGCTAGAAATGGAACTGCGCTATGGGGCTATTCGCTTAGAAGCAGCTGTGATGGTACGCGCATATCGATCGGTTCTGGCGGGGGATTTCCAGACTTTATCTGCTTGGAATAGTTGGTTGTCGGCGGCTAGGGAAACAGAAGAACTACGCGCTTCTAGCTTGGGGATGGGGCGATCGCTAGCAAAACTGCTGGTAGAGTTAAAACCACAAATCGCGCCCATTGTCAATGCTGTTGGTAATTCTTGCAATTATGCGATCGCTTTTGGTATTGCTGCTGCCTATTGGCAAATAAATATCCAAGCGGCTGTGCTGGGGTATCTGCATAGTTGGGCAAGCAATTTGATTACTGCTGGAGTCAAACTTATTCCCCTTGGCCAAACTTCAGGACAGCGGTTGTTGTTAGAAATACAACCTTTACTGAGTGCTACGTCAGTCCAAATTCTCAGTTTGGAGGATGATGATCTGAGTTGTTGCAGTTGGGGTTTGTCGTTGGCAAGTATGAGACACGAAACGTTGTATACTAGATTATTTAGGAGTTAATTTTTAATCATTTGCGGTCAACAGCCGCTATGAGAATTTTATTAGTTGAAGATGATGAAGTTATTGCTGAATCGCTTGCCAAATCACTGACAAACAATCACTATACCGTTGATGTTGCTAAAGATGGTCAAGAAGGTTGGGATTTGGCAGAGTTATTTTCCTATAGCTTGATTCTGCTGGATATAATGCTGCCCAAGCTTGACGGGATTAGCCTCTGTCGGCGTTTGCGAACGAGTGGCAATCAAACGCCAATTCTGTTGTTAACTGCCCAAGACACCAGCACGAATAAGGTCATGGGTTTAGATGCTGGTGCGGATGATTATCTTGCCAAGCCTTTTGATTTTCAGGAGTTGTTGGCGCGCATCCGTGCTTTATTACGTCGGGGTGGATCAGCTTTGCCACCTCTGTTGGAGTGGAAAAACCTGCGACTTGACCCCAGCACTTGCGAAGTCACCTGCGATGGAAAACTCCTGCATTTGACTCCCAAAGAATACGGTTTACTCGAACTTTTTCTCCGCAACACTCACCGGATCTTTAGCTGTAGTGCGTTAATAGACCATCTGTGGTCATTTGAAGAACCACCCACAGAAGATACAGTTAGATCCCACATGAAAGGGTTACGGCAGAAACTGAAAGCGGCGAGAATTGCAGACGATCCAATTGAGACAGTTTATGGTATAGGATATCGACTCAAGCCAACCCAAAAAGGAGAGGGAGAGAAGAAGAAGGGGAGAGGGGGAGAGGGGGAGAGGGGGAGGCGCACAGAGGAAAAATCCCAATCCAAAATCCAAAATCCAAAATCCAAAATCCAAAATCAGGTTGCGAGTGGAGTCAATAAAGTCTGGGAGGAGGTAGTACAGAAACTCGAAGAACGAGTTGCTGCAATTAAGCAAGCCTCTACTATGCTGCTAGAAAGTAAGTTAAGTGAGGAAATACGGTCAAAAGCAAAGCAAGAGGCTCACAAATTAGTTGGTTCTCTAGGGATGTTTGGCTCGGATGAAGGTTCTCATCTGGCTCAAGAAATAGAATCTCTATTGGAAAATGGTACTAAGTTGGAGCCAACAGCAAAACAGGATCTCTCGCAATTAGTTGTGGCATTAGACCAAGAACTGCAACTGTTGAACTCTAAGTATAAGCCGGGACTGCTGTCAGTTAATCAACTGGCGAATGAAAATCCGTTGCTGTTGATTGTTAACCAGGATCGGGAATTAGTTGAGGCGTTGGTGAGAGAGACGAATAGCTGGGGAATGAGAACGCAAATTGCCCCAGATGCGATCGCCGCTAAGGAGTTGATTGCTGACAATGACCCTGATGTCGTGCTACTTGACCTTTGTGCTAGTGACAGCACGGAAAATGCTCTAGCTTTGCTAGCAGAACTCAGCGCTCGTACTCCCCCAGTACCAGTTATAGTTCTTACAGAACAAGACAATTTGCTCGATCGGGTAAAAGTCGCTCGTTTGGGTGGACGGGCAGTTTTACAGAAGCCTGTTTCCCCAATCGCAGTACTGGAAACCGTGAATCAAATCTTACAACGCACCCGCTCAACTGAGGCAAAGGTGATGGTTGTAGATGACGACCCAGAGATATTGAACGCTCTCCAGACTTTACTCCCGCCTTGGGGGCTGAAGGTTTACACGCTAGAGAATCCCCTCCGATTCTTGGAGGCAATAGCAGTTGCTCAACCGGAACTGCTGATTTTAGATGTGGAAATGCCGGTGATAAGCGGTATAGAATTATGCCAAGTTGCTCGCAACGAGCCGCAGTGGAGCGGACTGCCCATCTTGTTTCTCACTGCTCACAGCGATACTGCGACCAGACAACAGATCTTTGCAGCAGGTGCTGATGACTACATCAGCAAGCCAATTGTCGAACCAGAACTAATTACTCGGATCTTTAATCGCCTAGAGCGATCGCGCTGGTTGCGGAATCTGGCAGAAATCGATCCCCTCACCTTCGTTGCCAATCGCCGCAAGTCCACCCAAGAACTCAATCGGTGTCTTGAGTGGAGCGATCGCCACCATCAACCCTTCTGCTTCGCCATTGCCGATCTGGACAACCTGAAGCAAATTAACCACCAGTACGGTCATACTGTTGGCGATCGCGTGTTATCCCAACTGGGGGAACTGTTGCGGCAGAATTTCCACAGCCAAGATGTAGTCGGTCGCTGGGGAGGTACGGAATTTGTGGTGGGGATGGCGGGAATGAGCAAAAGTGATGGGGTGCGGCGGGTTTTGGAAGTTCTCAAGAGATTGTGTCAGATTGAGTTTACGGCTACCAACGACCCGAAGTTTCACGCTACCTTCAGTGCGGCAGTTGTCGAGTATCCTCAAGATGGAGCCAATCTCCAGGCACTCTACCAGGCTGCTGATGCAGTCCTTGGCCAGGCAAAGGCAGCGGGAAGAAACCGGGTGCTGAGTAATTAAACATGAACTACATACACCAAAATTGGGGATTGGGGATTGGTGAAAATTATGAATGATGAATGCTGAATCCTAAAAAATTTCATAATTCATAATTCATAATTCATAATTCATTCGGAGCCTATATGTTTGAATTATTACACGCCTTTTTAACCTCAAGCCCCTTTATCCCCCACGGGCATTGTTATCTCTGGAATCCAGGGTTGGTGTGGTTGCATCTGTTGTCAGATTCCTTAATTGCCCTGTCATATTACTCAATTCCCGTGACATTGCTCTATTTCGTCCACAAGCGCAAAGATGTTCCCTTCAAAAGCATCTTTCTTTTGTTTGGAGCCTTTATCATTGCTTGTGGCACGACTCATCTGATGGCAGTTTGGACACTTTGGTATCCAACCTATTGGCTATCCGGGTCAATAAAAGCCATTACAGCGATAGTTTCAGTGTACACAGCGCTCGTACTGGTAGAGTTAGTGCCTACAGCACTGCAAATACCCAGTACAGCGCAGTTAGAAGCAGCTAATCAAAAACTGCAACAGGAAATCACCGCTCGCCAACAAGCAGAGGCAGCATTACGCAAAGCACATGATGAGTTAGAAATCCGAGTTCAAGAACGAACAGCAGAGCTATTAACAGCTAATACAGCATTGCAGGCGGAAATTGCCGATCGCCAGCGAGCAGAGGCAGCATTGCGGGATACTACAACACTGCAACGGGCGATTTTGGATAGTGCCAACTACACGATTATTTCCACTACAGAAGACGGCATCATCCTCACATTTAATGCAGCTGCGGAACGATGCTTAGGATATTCTGCCCAAGAGGTGGTTGGGAAAACAACTCCGGTGCTTATCCACGACTCGGATGAAGTTGTGAAAGCGGCGCAAGAATTATCCCAGGAACTGGGTGTGACGATTAAGCCTGGGTTTGAGGCGTTTGTTGCTAGAGCACGACGTGGGCAAGTAGACGAGCGCGAATGGTCTTACATTCGCAAAGATGGTTCCCACTTCCCCGTACTACTATCAGTCACGGCTTTGCGTGACGCAGAAAATAATATCACGGGGTTTCTTGGCATTGGCAGCGACATTACCGATCGCAAACGAGCAGAAGAAGCACTGCGACAGAGTGAAGCCACCCTCCGCAGTTTCTTTGATAGCGCACCGATGATGATGGGAGTGGTTGAAGTGGTGGATGATGACATCCTGCATATTTCTGATAACGTTGCCACTGGGAAGCTTTTTAGACGAACGCCAGAAGCAATGCAGAATCAACTAGCAAGCGAAATGGGTTTGCCCCAAAAGTATATAAGCCTGTGGATTGAGCATTACCACCAAGCCGAACACACCCACTCTCCGGTTCGCTTTGAATATGCTCACGAGACTTCTACGGGGAACAGATGGCTTTCAGCCACGGTTGCGGCAATTAGCAGCGATAGCAGTAGTAGCCGTCCGCGATTTTCCTACATAGTTGAGGACATCAGCGATCGCAAGCAGTCAGAACAAGAACTGCGTTGGAAAGAGGCTTTGTTGCGCTCAATGGCTAATGCTTCACCATTGGCGTTTTATGTTGTAGACAACCGCACCGACGCCATACTCTACTTCAACCACCGCTTCTGCGAAATTTGGGGTCTTGAACATCTGGAAGAACGAATGCAGCGTGGCGAACTCAAAAATAACGATATTATTCCTGATTGTCTGTCTGTTGTGGCAGATGTGCCAGCGTTTGCTGAATCGTGCAAACCCCTACAAAGCGAGGAAAATCGTGGAATTATTGAAGATGAAATTCCCTTTGTCGATGGGCGAATCGTCCGGCGTTTTTCCTCCCAAATCCGCGACGAGGACGATAGATACTTTGGGCGTCTTTATCTTTTCGAGGATATTACAGCACGCAAGCGAGCAGAAGAAGAACTTCGCCACCTTAGCAAGGCGCTGGAAAGTGCAGTAGAGGGGATTTCACAGTTAGATAGACAGGGACGTTATCTCAAGGTGAACCCAGCATATGCCAGCATGGTTGGTTATCAAAGCGAAGAATTGATTGGTATGGAATGGCAGCTGACAGTTCATCCAGAGGACAAGGAGAAGTTGAGCTCTGCCTACCAACAAATGCTCAGCAACGGCAAGGCGGAAGTGGAAGCTAGGGCTGTGCGGAAAGACGGTTCGGTTTTTGATAAACAAGTGGTGATGGTCAAAGCCTACGACCAGGAACAATTCATCGGGCATTATTGCTTCATGAAGGATATTAGCGATCGCCGGGAAGTTGAACGCCTTAAGGATGAATTTATTTCAGTAGTCAGCCACGAATTGCGAACACCTCTGACTTCCATTTCTGGTGCCTTGGATTTGCTGGCAAGTGGAATCTTGCAAAACGAGCCTGAAGATGCTCAACGGATGTTAAATATTGCTGCCAATAACACGGATCGGCTGGTGCGTCTGATCAATGACATCCTCGATATCGAACGCATCGAGTCGGGGAAGGTACAAATGACTAAGCAAACCTGTGATGCAGCCGACTTGATGATCCAGTCAGCAGAGGTTGTGGAGGAAATAGCAGAACAAGCAGAGGTGACATTATCAGTTTCTCCCGTATCAACTCGCCTCTGGGCTGACCCCGATCGCATTATCCAGGTACTCACCAACTTACTCAGCAATGCCATTAAATTTTCGCCGATCGGTTCTACGGTTTGGTTGAGCGCAGAAATTCAGGAGAGGGAGAGAGGGAGAGGGGGAGAGGGGGAGAGGGAGGGAAAGAGCAATTTTTCACTTACTTACCCCACTCCTCCACTCCCCCACTCCTCCACTCCCCCACTCCTCCACTCCCCCACCGTATTATTCACAGTTCGCGATCAAGGACGCGGCATCCCAGCTGACAAGCTAGAATCTATCTTTGAGCGTTTTGGACAAGTTGATGCCTCCGACTCCCGTCAGAAAGGGGGAACGGGTTTGGGTCTAGCTATTTGTCGCAGCATCTTGCAGCATCATGGCGGGCAAATCTGGGCTGAAAGCACATTGGGAGAAGGCAGTACTTTCTTTTTTACTTTGCCAATCCTCTCAGAAGAGGAGGGGGAGAGAGGGAGAGAGGGAGAGGGGGGAAATGAACAATTCAAAATTCAAAATTCAAAATTCAAAATTACTCCCCCACTCTCCCACTCCTCCACTCCCCCACTCCCTCCCCTAATACTAGAGTGTGATGACGATCCCTCTGTTCGGGTTGTGGTGCAAGCCACGCTAGAAAGGCAGGGCTACCGAGTTCTAACAGTGGCATCGGGACAAGAGGCAGTAGAACAAGCAACGGCAAACCAGCCTGATGCAATTATTCTCAATTTGAGGATGCCCGGTATGGATGGTTGGGAAACTCTGGCAATTCTCAAACAGCAGCCACAGACTCAAAACATCCCAGTGATTATCCTTAGTGGTTTGTTACCCGATACCATTCAAAGTCTTCCGGAGGGTGTGAGTGACTGGATTATCAAGCCTCCAGACTTCAAGCTATTGTGCCAAGCTTTGGAAAAAGCTACTGCTAAACAAAATCAAACTATCAAAGTACTGATTATAGAAGACGACCAAGATTTGGCACAGGTACTGATTGCTATGTTCAATAGCCACGGCATTGTCACCTTTTATGCCCAAACTGGACGGAAAGCTATACAAGTAAGCCAGAATGTCATTCCTGATTTGTTGGTACTGGATTTAGGACTGCCAGAATGTGATGGTTTTGCCGTCGTGGATTGGCTGCGGCAGCATAACCGCCTGTGCCAAGTGCCGTTAGTTGTGTACACGGCGCGCGACCTAGATGAGAGCGATCGCGAACGATTAAGATTGGGGCAAACCCTATTTCTCACCAAAGGACGCATTACCCCGCAGGAATTTGAACAGCGGGTAATTAACTTACTCAACCGGATGATTCACGGTAAGAGTGAAGAGAGTTAGGAGTTTTTATTCAAAACTCAACACAAAATACTAGTCTACAGGTAGACCAGATATGACCACGAGACACATTCTCATCATTGATGATGAATATGACATTCGTGCGGTGGCTGAACTCTCCTTAAAAGCAGTAGGTGCTTGGCAAGTCTCGACTGCTGCTTCAGGTAGTGAGGGAGTGGCTAAGGCGGCCGCCGAACAGCCAGATGTTATCCTCTTGGATGTGATGATGCCCGATATGGACGGAATCGCTACCTTTAAAGCGTTACAAGCGAATCCAGACACCAAGTCAATCCCCGTAATTTTACTGACAGCAAAGACGCAAGCTGCCGAACAGCGGCGATTTGCCGAACTGGGAGTGCGAGCAATTATTACCAAACCTTTCAAAGCCATGAAATTGCCTGCTCAAATTGCGGCGGCTCTAGACTGGTAGAGTTGAAAAAATTTTTCTAACTTTTTTCCATCTCCACAATATCTGCATTTTTCAGTTTTAAAGTTAAAGACAACTGAGAGACCACCAACTTGATAGCACTTACTCTAGGGTAGAGTATAAACTCACCTCTACCCTAATCCCTCTTCTCTGAAGAAAGGGGAAACGTAATTAAATAAAAGATAAAACTTTTGTTCGTAAAGTAACACAAGTTGCCGTTGCCGTAAAAGATATTCTGCCCGAGGAATAGTAATTATGTCTAACATGAATTATTTAGAAATATTCTATTTTCACCTCGAAAGAACCATCTATGTTTTGAAGATTCAAGATAAAAAGCTAGTAGAGTATTGGGTGGAACAGCTAGAAATTACTCTAGATACTCAATATGCAGAATCTCTTTTAACGGCAGCAATATTTGAATTATCTGCTACAGATACTGATACTTTCCACTGGACTTTAGAAAACTTCTCTAATTTGGAACCTTACACGAACTTGCTAGAATCAGTGACTAGATTTGCTATTAAAAAACTCATCAAAAAAGGATTTTTGATGGGTCAGGATTTCAGCACTACTTCACAAGGAAAAATTTTGCTCAATGAATGTGCGAGAGCCGTTTTAATGGCAGATGCTTCCAAATCAGATAGTCTCCTACTTGAAAAAGTCTTGCTAATTCCCCAACAAATTCATTCACTAACAATATGATGTCCATTACTACCTTAACTTTAATCTCTGTTGTAAATGTTCTATTACGACCAATCCGTCAATGGCTTGAATCCCTAAAAATAGAAGATTACGAATTCGCACGATTGGTCTGCACAATTATTCCTGCCAGTTGTCCTTTTGAACGAGAAATTAAATTCCTTAATCGTACTATTCTCTATATTCCACCTCTTTGTAAATTAAATCCTCTCTACGAACAATTAGTTGAACTGCGTTTCAAAGCTTTAACTTATTTAGCAGATGAGTGTGGTGAAGATGTAACACTTTATTGCTAATAAGTTAAGTTGGCATAAATCAAGTTAACTCGTGAGGATCGTTATTTGTCATTTGTCATTTGTCATTGGTAAGGATTTTAGGTATTTTTACAACTCTTTCGGTTAACTAATTATCGATTTTGACGGCGAAATTCAGAAGGAGTTAAACGCATGGGTTTTTCTGGGTTCCAAATGCCCAGTTCCATAAGTCTAGCCCACTGTTGGGCGCGTTCTAAGCGTTGGTCATATTTGTGGTTGGGCGATCGCCCCACAAACAGCGCCTGACCTTCTTTGACTAACTGTTCATTCAACAACACTTTATCTTTCCACACGTAAGCCAGAATTCGCCCAAATTTATCTTTTCCTTCCACATCAAACTCCAACATGACTGGTTGTTCCTCAATCAGCGCTTGCAAGCGTTCTTTTGCTGCACTTCCCCAAGGACGCTGCTGTAAATCTGGTGCGTCAATCCCCAGCAAGCGCACCTGAGAAATCAAATTGGATTGATCGCCCATCCCAAAGACTTCTAGGGTTTGCCCACTCACTACCTGTGCTACTTTGACCTGCACCTGCGGGTTTGCTGGGGACTTTGTTTGGGTTTGACAACCAACCAACAGCAGTAATAGGCAGGATAATAAAATTGCGATTTTAGTCATTAGTCATTAGTCATTTGTTAGTAGTTAGTAATTAGTTGTATTTTCCACTAACCACTAACCACTAACTACTAACCACTAACAACTTTACTCTTCATCTAACGGCAAACCTGCCCGCACTTTTCCCTTGCCAAAATAGCGTCCAAACTGAAGTTCATAGACTTCATCCTCGTCTTGTGTCTCCACTTCTAAGTCAGAACGGGCGTAACTTACGCACAACAGCGCGTAACCTTGCTGACGCAACTCCAGCGATAGTCCCACTGCTTCTGGTTGGTAAATTTCTCCTTTGAGAACCCTGACTGCACAAGTGGTGCAAGCACCATTGCGGCAAGAAAATGGCAGTTCTTTCCCTTGTTTCTCACAACTATGCAGGATGTAGCGGTCATCAGGAACTTCCAAGGTGTGTTTTATACCTTTAGCGCGATCGTGAACTGTAATGGTGTATGTCCGAGACATGTTTATTTTGGATTTGGAATTTTTTGATAGAATCTAATTGCAGTTTCTTGAATTGTATTGTACAATTGCAGATCGTGACGCCTGGAGAGATGGCCGAGTGGTTGAAGGCGCAGCACTGGAAATGCTGTTTGGGGGCAACTTCAACGAGGGTTCGAATCCCTCTCTCTCCGTTCTTGCTTATATCATAAGCATTTCAACCATTGTTTTTAACTTTGTCAGTAGTAAGTAGTGGTTGAATTGGTTGAATCATCTAACCTCTTATAAATAAAAAGTCATCAGGTATCTACCTGATGACTAATCGCAGTCTATTACAGCAATCTAATTGCATCCAGAAGTTAGCTTTTTAGCTAACCACAGGGTAAATAATCTTTCCTGGTAGTATTGGTCAACTGTATCTTTCATTTTCTCGCCGCGTACCGTAGCGCGTATGAGTGCAAGCTGGCTATCAGTTGGACTACCCAGTAAATCAGAAGCTTGTGATACTAGATCGTAAAGTCGATGTGCTTGTGGGAACTTTAATCCATTACCATCACGCAATTGCTCAACAGCAGCACGTGGGAAAGTGGTTAATGCTTTCATCCAACTATCTTTACTTCCTATATCTCCAATTGGCATGACACCATAAAACGAAGCTATCCGCTTAAGTTCAGCTAGAGTCTTATTTTCTAAATCCTCTCGTGTCATCATATAGTTGTCTCATCATTGAATGGGACTTGGTGGGTATCCAGATTGTGAGTCAG
This sequence comes from Fischerella sp. PCC 9605, assembly GCF_000517105.1. Lineage (GTDB taxonomy): Bacteria > Cyanobacteriota > Cyanobacteriia > Cyanobacteriales > Nostocaceae > PCC9605. Next base: position 392,925 of record NZ_KI912151.1, read on the forward strand.
AGTACCCACCAATAAAAATAATCTATTCTTTTGTATATCAAAGAATCAAACTAAATTTATATTTATACACAATGCCTAATCCAAAAGGGAATCCGCAAAATCTTAAGCCAATTCAATCTGATAGAGATAAACCATTAAGTGAATACATACATTTGCGTGTTACCAAAGAAATGAAAGATGAAGTACAGCAAAAAGATAACCCTCCTGAATTCTGCCGTCGTGCGATTCAGGAAGCATTAGATAAAGACAAAAAAGAAAATCCCTAGACATTGTGCAAGTTTAGGGAAGTGATGACAGTAAGATTTAAAATCCGATTTGAGGGCGATCGCAACTAAAGTCAACTGCGTGTGGTGCGATCGCCAATAACGAGGGTTCAGTTTTTGGCTGAGTCCAAAATTTAGTTAGCAATCAACCACCAACCACCGTACGGGCGGGTTTAGCTATCAAACTTTTGAGCTTCAAAAGACGAGATATCTATTCAAACCCGCCCCTACTAACTACTCTTTTTGTTCCATATAACTTAATAACCAATTTGCTGCCGTTGCTCTCCGAGTTTGCCGAGGGCCAAATTCTCCAATTTTGTAACCTTTAAAACCTAGTTTTTCTTTTAGTATTTGTTTGTTCTCTGTAGGAATCGAACGAGTCAGCTTAACTGTTGCAGGGCGACTATCAATAAAATCTGGTGGTTCTGGGTACTCATCTCGCCAATCGGAGGGCACTTGTTGATTGTCCCATTTTGCCGTTGCAGGGTCGTAGCGATAACCTAAGCAGTGCCATACTAATTGATTAACTGTGGCGTCATCAATTTCTTCGTTGAGAATAGCCCAAAGGGTTTCTGTATTGAGTGGTGGCAAATTAGACATAAGCAATTCAAAAGCCATTCAAAATTCAAATATTTCTATTTACATCTATAGGAAGAGTTATCCACCAAAACTATCAAACAAACTACTAGAATAATCATTTTTTTTGAGCTGATTATCAAATCAACAGGGAGAAAAATTATGGGACTAGGTGATTTGTTCGGCAATATAATCGGTGGCAAACAGAGACGACGTGATGAAGACCGGGACTATCGCGATCGCGATGACGAAGATCGAGAATACAGATACCGCGATCGCGATGATGAAGATCGAGAATACAGATACCGCGATCGCGACGACGAAGATCGAGAGTACAGATACCGCGATCGCGATGATGAAGATCGAGAATACAGATACCGCGATCGCGATGATGAAGATCGAGAATACAGATACCGCGATCGCGATGACGAAGATGATGATGATGATGAGGATGACGACCGGGATTAAAATCCAGAGTTTAAATTAAAAGCCGGGTTGTATGTCCATAAAGCAGGTAGACTGGAAATCGTAGAGAATATGCCTGTCAATGCAGAGTCTCACACAGATGTCGCAGTCAATCCGCGCCCACGTATTTATTTCTGGCAGAGTCCAAGGCGTAGGCTATCGCTTTGCCACTGTTGATACAGCTAGTCAGTTAGGATTAAGTGGTTGGGTGCGAAATCTCCCTGATGGTCGCGTTGAAGCAGTGTTTGAAGGTGTGCGGGAGGTTGTAGAAGAGATGATTCGCTGGTGTCATCAAGGTCCACCCGCAGCCATGGTTAAAGAAGTGGTGGTGGAGTTTGAGGAACCGGAAGGGTTGAGAAGATTTGAAGTTAGGCGTGTTGACTAACTCATTTGTTAAATTTTTTGATTTCCTATTTGATCTAACAGCCGAGTAGCTAAAAACTTCAGCTACTCAGCTAAAAAAAGCATAAATTCTAAGCCGCAGACAAACAAAGAGGGGCAGGTTCTAAACCCACCCCTAATTCTTCCGATATATTCCGCTCAACTGCTGCTGCTACTGGTTTTAAGCTATTAACTAAACTAACCATATCTTCTAAAGACAGTGCTTGACGTGCATCAGATACAGATTGTTCTGGTTCTGGGTGACACTCAATAATTAAACCATCTGCACCACAGGCGATTGCAGCCTTAGCCACAGGTGCCACTAACTCCCGCTTACCGACTGCATGGGAAGGATCTACAATCACGGGTAGGTGAGTAATTTGCTTAAGCGCTGCTACTGCTCCTAAATCCAGCACATTGCGGGTATAGTTATCGAAACTGCGGATACCCCGTTCGCACAGCACCACATCGGGATTACCGTTACTTAAAATATATTCGGCTGCCATGATGAATTCTTCGATTGTCGCCGCTAAACCACGTTTGAGGAGTATGGGTTTACCCGCTTGTCCTAAAGCTTTGAGCAAATCGAAGTTTTGCATGTTGCGGCTACCTACTTGAAGCATATCAGCATGGGCGGCGATCGCTTCTATTTGAGAAATTGACATTACCTCAGTTACAACTGGCATATTGTAACGCGATCGTACTCCTGCCAAAATTTTCAGTCCTTCTTCTCCCATTCCCTGAAAGGCGTAGGGAGAAGTGCGGGGTTTGTAGACACCTCCACGCAACGCTTGCACGGGTGCAGTAGATAGCTTCTGCGCGACTGTCTCCATTTGTTCCTTGCTTTCAACCGCGCAAGGCCCGCCGATTATCACTAATTGTATACCACCAAAGGAAACTTGTTCGGAAAGTTTAACAATGGTTTGGTGATGGAGATGAGATTTAGCGGCTAATTTGGCATTGATCATGATTTGTTCTCCTTTAAAATAAAAAACCCAGAACCTTGGTTAAGTTCCGGGTGGTTGATGTTTCATCGACATAACACTATTTACCCGGAACTTATTCTGGGCCAAAAGTAAAAGCCATAAAACCAGCTACTGAAATAGATCATGACGATGAGATTCTCCTTAAAAAACAAAAACCGCAGAGTTCGCTCTGCGGTTCACCGGGCGGTTTCCATTAGGAAACTAGATTCACTCCCGGTGAACCACCCTAAACCAAAAATAGAAATAGGAACTATAGTTGAGCATCTGCGAGGGGTTTTTCTGGAAAAGTTAATTTAGACCTATACTCAAAGACAATAACAGACGGTTTGAACTGCGTCAATACCCTTTTCCGGAGAAAGCAGGAGAAATAGAGATATGGGAAAGTGCAAGTATGAAGTATAAAATGTTCGATTTGCTTGTTATGTACTATTTCGATAATCAAGCAGACTTGCCCACAACCCCTCAAAAAACGATAAACTCAGTACAAATCTGGTGTTCGAGACTGAGTAGCTTACTTGTGTAGATGCGTAGCAGCTTGTCGCCAGACATAGTAGTGAGAGTGAGATAACTGTAGTAAACAACCTTTTGGGTGGTGAATGATTAGCAGATATTAGTTAATGATTAGTGGTTAGTAGTTAGTAGGACTACTAACTACTAACTACTAACTATCTACCACCAAGCACCAACAATTACCAATCGCATTGATTAACTTTCGACAGATTCCAAGTTTTTGTATTATGCATAGCTCCAAATCCAAAATTTTAGCCACATCTTTTGACTATAAAGGAGTTTATCCCTGCCCAGTTTGTCATGTTGGTAAAATTGCTCATATGCCTTTGATGGAGGCAATGGCTTGTGACTTCTGCCATCAGATTTTTACCGTTAATTTAGAACAACAACAACTAGTTATGCCTTCTAGGCAACCTCCTTTAATTTGGCGTTGGAATGGCTTTAATTGGACAGAAGCTCATTTAGAAGGAGTGGAATTTGGTTGGAGTTATGTGTTAGCAGCAGTTGCTTTTATATTCCTCCCTACTGCTTTGATTGGGATAGTAGCTTACATTTTTCCTCCACATTCAGATGCCCCCTTATCTTGGGTGCCATATATATGGACAATATTAACTTTTTTCTCGCATTTAGCAATTATTGTTTGGCTTTTTATTGAAATTTATCAAATTCCAGTTAGGGCATATTTTAGAGCTATGCGACAGCGTTTAATCGGTCGCTGATCTCTGAATTTTGCAAACAACTCAAACTTTTGCATAGCGTTATAATGTCTCGGCGACGACAAGACGTATCTGCACATTGCTACTATTCTGAAGCCTTTTTAAAGCAGTTGCGATCGCTTGCTCGGGATAGAGCAATTGCCCTTCTCAGATAAAAAAGCTGTGCAAAAGGCTCCTCCTGTGGTATCTGGGTAAGCACATACTCTTTGTATTGGGCTAGAAAGTGTTTCTCGAACCTCAGCACCTGCTCACATAAGGTATGTTGCTGTAGTTGGTCTTTGTCTGTCGGTACTAAATAAGTCCAGCGTTTGCGGTAGTGCTCGTCAATAGCTTTAGGAGGAATGTATCAGCGATCGCTCTGAGTGTCTATACTAAGGAAGAGAATCGTAACCGCGCGATCGCAGCTGGGTTCTAGATGCACCGGAAAATCCCGCTTTCAGCACAAATCACCCAACAGCAGAGCAAGAATAATTGACAAAGAATTAAGCTGATAGTTGGATGCATCACTCATAATTAAGTTGATTATCACCAAAATGTCTTATGAGAGAGCTGGAGCGGTATTATTGGGTGTTAGACTTGGAGCCTGGAGCAACACTGGAGGAAGTGAACCAGGCTTATAAAGATTTAGCTTTTATTTGGCATCCCGATCGCATCCCCCACGATAACCAGCGCCTCAAAGAGAAGGCGCAAAAAAAGTTACAAGAAATTAATGAAGCTCGGGAAAAATTGCGCTCTCTCAAAACCAAGCGCCAAATCCCTCATTACTCCCCATCACCTGCACCGAAAAATTCACCACCACCCTCACCGAAAAAACCGCAAACCAGAACCACCTACCAACATCAGCCACCACCACCACCAAAGACTAACCCAGATTTGAGTGGTAAAGACTTCAGTCACGCCAACTTGAGCAATAAAGATTTATCTGGCAGAAACATGAGTTACGCCAACCTGACTGGCGCTAATCTCAGCGATACCTTTATGCACAAAGTTATTCTTAGAGGTGCGAATTTGTCTGAAGCCAATATGTTTAGAGCCAACCTGCTGTTAGCGGACTTGAGAGAAGCTAACCTGCGTAATGCCAACTTGATTGGAGCCGATTTGAGTGGCGCTGATTTGCGGGGTGCTGACTTAACAGGCGCGCGTGTTCGTTCTGGCGATCGCCTACTCGTGAAACTGATTGGTGCTAATCTCAGCGGTGCAATTATGCCTGATGGCACAGTTCATGCCTAGGGGATAATGGTTAATGGCTAATCGCAATTAACAATTAACAACAATTTCATGAATGTAGCAATAATTGGTTGTGGTTATGTGGGTTCAGTAGTTGCCCAATCTTGGCAACAAAATCAAGCTTTTATTGTCACTGCAACTACAACTACTCCTGAACGAGTGACAGCTCTGCAAACAATAGCCCAACGAGTTGTAGTATTACAAGGAAATGACCTTGAAGGGCTAAAAACAATCTTAAAAAATCAAGATGTGGTGCTTTTGAGTGTTGGCGCAAAAGGTGTCAATACCTATGAAGAAACTTATTTACAGACTGCTCGTAATTTAGTTTCGGTTTTAAAGCAAACGCCCAGTGTTCAACAACTGATATATACAAGTAGCAATTCTGTATACGGTGAACAAAATGGCGCATTGGTAGATGAAGAAACACCAGTTGCACCAACAACTCCTAGTGGCAAAATTCTCAATGAGACTGAGCAAGAATTACTTTCCGCAACCAGTGAAATCCTCCGCGTGTGTATCTTGCGTTTGGGGGGAATTTATGGGCCTAATCGAGAATTAGTGAAAATATATAGCCGGATTGCTGGTACAACTCGTCCAGGTAATGGTAAAGAACCAGCCAATTGGATTCATCTTGATGATATTACTGCTGCTATAGAGTTTGCCCGTCACCATCGCTTGCAAGGCATTTATAACCTTGTCGATGATGACAACCTTACAAATGGAGAAGTGAGCGATCGCGTGTGTGAAATGCACAATCTACCCAAAGTTACATGGGATTCTTCCCTTAGCAGCAAGCGTGCATACAATGCCAAGATATCAAATAAAAAGATAAAAGATGCAGGCTATAAGCTCATTTATCCCCAGATGATTTTTAGCTGATAAATAAAGCAATACGTTCCCATGATTACTCAAGAAAAAATAGTATCACCCACACAATTTTACACTTGGCAAAATTATCGTTGCGCTTACGAAGTGTATCAACCAATAAATTCCGCACCTGTAGGTATTCCTCTACTATTAATTCATCCGATTGGCGTTGGGTTATCACGGCAATTTTGGCAGCGGTTTTGTCGTGAATGGTATCACCAAGAACATCGCAATCCAATTTATAATCCTGATTTACTTGGTTGCGGCGAGAGCGATCAGCCTCATGTTGCTTATACTCCAAGTGATTGGGCGCAACAGTTACAATACTTTTTAAAAGAAGTAGTACAAAAACCTGTAGTTGTGGTAGTTCAAGGCGCTTTATTTGCAGTTGCCATTGAATTATTTCAAAAGGAACCAAGTTTGATAGCTGGATTGATACTAGCAGCCCCTCCAGCTTGGCCTTTAATTAAAAAACAATTACCACAACGGCAACAAAAACTGATTTGGAATCTTTTAGATTCGCCTTTGGGAAATATTTTTTATCGCTATGCCCGCAGAGAAAAATTTTTGCGTGATTTCTCGACTAAGCAACTTTTTGAATCAAGTAATAATGTTGATGCTGAATGGTTAAATACTTTGCGTGCGGGGGCAGAAAATACCGATAGTCGCTATGCAGTTTTCTCTTTTTTAGCTGGGTTTTGGTTGAACGATTATAGTAGCGCGGTTGTTTCCATAAACAAACCGACACTAGTTGTTGTGGGTGAAAACACATCAAGTATTGCCAAAGAAGGTAAAAAAATCACGCCGGATGAATGGTTAGCTGACTACCTGAAAGCTTTGCCTCAAGGGCGTGGGATAAAAGTTCCCGGTCGGAATGTTTTACCATACGAATCTACGGCTAAATTTGTAACAGCAATATCGCCGTTTATAGATGAATTTTCTTAAGTTTTTAAATTTGTGCTTTTTTTGCGTGAAAGAGTGGTGTTTTGAAACGCAGAGGCTCGCAAAGGAAAACGCAAAGGGGCGCAGAGTTTTGTATAGGAATTTCGCGCTAACTTATGCAATGTTGTACTAATGATAATTCTCATCATCTGTAGTTGAAGATAATTTAGTTATGTGCTACTAGACGATGCAGTTTTTTCTCCTACTTCTGTTGTTTCAGTTTCTGAATCTAAGAAAAATTTCTTAGCTATCCAGTAAGTCAAGATGTGAGAAAGTAATCCTAACGGCCCAGCAAATAAACACAGTGCTAGGGAATGTATTGTCCAAATTCCTGTTTTTTGACCTTGCAAGTAAATGTAGCGTCCCACAAATAAATCCATGACTAAAAAATGAATCCAACCTGTAGCAGCAGCTTTTTCATCAGCAAAAAATCGGGCAATGTCTGCTAGTTGGGGATTTGATAATGCTTGGGCGTTTTCTGGTGTGATGCTGCTGATGAATAAATATAAATATGCTCCTGCCAACGGTACAAAGGGAATATATGATGCCATTACCCGTTGTGTAACTTTCCATTTGGGTAAGAAAATCATTAATACCCAAAATGGTAAAACGAAAAGATTGGCAATATTAAACAGTTGAGTAATTGTCATAGCTGTCACAAATAGTAGATAAGTAAGAAGAATATCCTAAATATGAGGTAGTGAAAAATTACTGTCCACCTCTGGAACGAATAATCTGTCCTGTAATCCACTGGGCTTGTGATGAGGCAAGAAATAACACTATACGTGTAGTGTCTTCCGGTGTACCAACACGACCGAAGGGTGCTTTTAACTCAAGTTCTGAAATTAGTTCATCACTCATCCAACCTGTATTTGTCGGGCCTGGATCTACAGCATTTACAGTTATTGCTTTATTGGCGAGATTAGCGCTGAGGCTTAAGGTGAGTGCCTCTATTCCTCCTTTAGTAATCGCATATGCTAAATTTTCGGGCATTGGTGCTAGATTTTGACCAGAAGTCAGATTAATGATTCGTCCTCCAGGTCGTCCATCATGGCGCTTGGCAAACTCAGCACAAAGCAGCGTAGTGGCTCTCACATTGACGGCATAATGAGCATCAAGTAAATCTGCTGATAATGAGTAGATATTTGCCTGTTGGTCATGGGTGGCGTTGTTAACCAGAATATCCACAAAACCGAAAGATTGCTCGACTCGGTTAAATATTTGCTTGGGTATATCAGGTTCAGCCAGGTTTGCCTCAAAGCCTTCTGCCTTGACACCTACCAATTTCAGTGATTCGATTATTTCTTCTGCCTCGGTTGCTTGACTACGCCAGGGCATCAGCTCATCATACGGTCTATAGTAAGTCGTGAAAACACTCGCCCCTGCTTTCGCCAATGAATGGGCGATCGCACTACCAATCCCTATGTGTCTGCTGACTCCGGTTACAAGAGCAACTTTACCTGACAAACCATAATCTATCATGTGTACCATTTGCCTAGAGCGATCCTACTAGCATAGGCTTGCTTGCAATTGCACCTCAATTTCCTGTGGATTCAACTTACGACCAATAAAAACTAAACGAGTTTGCTTTGGTTCATCTAATTGCCAAGGGCGATCGTAAAATTGTTCAAAACGGCTTCCCACTCCTTGCATGACTAAACGCATAGGTTTGTTAGGCACTGCAACAAAGCCTTTAATTCTGTAAATTTCTTGCTGTTGGGTGAGTGTTTGCAATTGTTTTTGCAATGTTTGCGGGTCAAAGTCTCGGTTTAAAATCAGGTGAGTTGCGGTTATCTCTTCGTCGTGATCGTGGTCTTCTTCACTGTCGTGATGACTGGGACGGCTATCTAAATTTTCTTCAACTGCAGCTTGGAATCCTAATAATATAGATGGGTCAAGTTTACCTTCACTACTCTCTACTATCTTCACCACTCTAGGTAACTCTTGTTTAACTAAATCCTCTACTTTCGCTTTTGTTCCTTTATCGATTAAATCAGTTTTATTCAAAATCACTAAATCTGCACAAGCAAGTTGGTCTTCAAACAATTCTTGCAGTGGTGTTTCGTGTTCTAAACTATCATCTGCTTGCCTTTGTGCTTCCACTGCTTCCGGATTGCTGGCAAATGTTCCAGCTGCTACTGCTGCACAATCTACCACAGTAATTACAGCATCCACTGTTGCACCAGAACGAATTTCTGGCCAGCGAAAAGCTTTCACCAGTGGTTTCGGTAAGGCTAAACCAGAGGTTTCGATCAAAATGCAATCAATACTATCTCGCCGCTTGAGTAATTGTTGCATTGTCGGCAAAAATTCTTCTTGCACTGTGCAGCACAAGCAGCCGTTGGTTAATTCAAATATATTATTCTCACTATCGCTATCTTCTGGGCAAATTTGACAGGATTTCAACAGTTCGCCATCTATACCAAGTTCACCAAATTCATTGACTAAAACGGCAATCCGTCGTCCTTGGTTGTTTTGTAGCAAGTGGCGAATCAGAGTGGTTTTACCACTTCCTAAAAATCCGGTAATTACGGTGACAGGTATTTTTGCGGTCATGCTGAGAAATGTTTTGTAAACTTACTTTTTATAGAGACACTACAGTATTTACTATGTATAATTTAATTATATAAATACTGAGGTGAGACTGGCGTGGAAAATAGCCTTTGCTATTTTAAGCTGAAAATCTATGTGAAACTCGAAAATATTCAGCCTGTTGCTGGGTTTTTCTTTGGCTTTAGTTCCGCAGTTTCAATACTTTGTCCTCCCGACTCATCTACTCCACATAAATTCCTTCTTCAACAGCGTATAGCCAGAAGCCAAGTGATTCTGCTAAACGTTTAGAGCTAAGGTTTTTCTCTTGTGTTGTGTATTGAATGATTCGTTTACATTCAATACCCTGACGAATGAGTTCTGATACAACTAATCTCCCTAGTCCTTGACCACGATGATTCGGATGAGTAATAACACCAACATCCGCTACGCTATCACCATCGAAAATAAAAGAAGCAACGGAAATAAGAATGCTTTGGTCAAATAATCCCACTGGAAGCGCTTGATTTAAGTTGACGTTTCCTAATTCGCGTTCTTCCTCAGAACAAGCTTCTAGCAACTGCTCTAAAGCTTTTTGATCGTTCTCATTGAGCGATCGCACTCGCTGATCCAGTGAAGACGCAAGCGCATCGGGTGGAAAGTACCAAATGAAATCACGCCAACCGAATTCAAGTTTGTCATCAGCAAATGTGGCTAAAATTTGTTCTGCCGTGACAATTTGATCTAAATCTAGTTCTTCTACGATTGCATCAACCCAGTTTGGAGGAACTTGCACGATCGCGCTTTGAGTTATCCGAGTCACAATAATACGCGAGTATGTTTCTGGCTGCTCAGTTGCGATCGCGATTGTCCCTGAGCGTTCAAAAACAGTTGGTGAACACTGCAAACGATTTGCCCAATACTGGTTAATTTGTGTCACTTGAGGATGCTGCATTGGCTGTTGCTGCTGGTTGCATCAGTTGCAATAACGCCGTGAAATAAATTTCCACACTTTAGCTTAAACCCGTTTCCAACGAGTTTAATCATTCATTTCAGCTTGAGCGACCGAATTTTAATTCAGGGCATAATTTCGTGTTTATGGAGCAATACAGTTCAGTTAAGGATTGTTGGTACAAAAAATTAATCTGTAGAGACGCGAAATTTCGCGTCTCTACAAAGGATTATGGGCTTATCTGAACTGTAATGGTTTATGGAGAATAATGGAAGATGCCAATCTTACCACTCCCTCATCCCCACACCCTTCATTAAATCAGGGGCAGTCTCCTTGCGGTTGCCCGTATTTTCTACGGGAAATCTCAAGGGTACTACCCCTAAAACTTGTTTATTTCAGATTTAATGGTAATTACTCAGCGGTTGCCAGTCCGGTTTCGGTGCTACCGCGAGTACGACGACGGGTGAGGCTGTTGAACACCATTACGCCGATCGCTTTAATCAAATTGCCTTCTAATTCGCTGAACATCTTCATGTTCATACCAAAGGCGGCATTGGCTTCCTCAACAATGCGATCGCCTGTAGCATCATCAATGGGTAGTTCGTCTAAAGCCTGACGATATTTGTTTTTAAATGCTTTTTCATCGTCAATGTCTTCAAACTCATAAAAAGCAGTGCCATCCCCATTCAAGTTCATTGCTGTTTTGGCAATACCTTTGAGAATTTGCCCGCCAGATAAGTCGCCAAGGTAGCGGGTGTAAGAATGAGCAACCAACAATTCCGGTTCTTTTTCAGAGACTTCCCGGATGCGTTGTACATAAGCTTCTCCGGCGGCCGATAGTTCGATTTGTTCCCGCCAGTTGCCACCGTAGTAATAACTGAGGTCTTTTTCTAAGCTGCGCTGTCTGTATAGCTGTTGAAAATTTATTTTAGAAACGATGGGGTGATTTTTGTGCTTTTCCATCTCCTCTTCCATCGCTGAATACACGAAGTAGAGGTTGGCTACTAGCTTGCGATAGGAGTTTTTCTCAACTACTCCTTTTAAAAAACACTTGACAAAACCAACGTTTTCTGCCATAGTGTGAGCTTTTTTTGTCCCGACACGCAATTTGGTTGCTAAATTACTGCTCATGCTAAATTTCTCTGCTTTAAAAGGTTAACTGCCAGAATTTTTGATTTACTGGGAATTGGGGATTGGGAATTGGGCATTGGGGATTGGGAATCGGGCATTGGGAATTGGGAATTGGGATTTCAACGATTATCTTTGCCCTATGCTCCATGCCCTATGCCCTTTGCCCCACAGTCCCTAGTCCCTTCATAAAAAGCCACTAAAACGTTACAGTAGAGCTATTTGATGAGAATTTCTATTAATATTTTTTAAGTTACGATACTTAAATAAAATTTGACACAGCAAGTCTACTCAAGCAATAGAGTTATATTTGCTCAACATTAACTTCTATTACGCAGCACTAATTTTTATTTACATTTTTGATGGAATTGCTTTTTTTATGGAAAAGTGACCGTTTTAACAGGTTTTTTAGCTAACATGGGTTTCTCAAGTCTAAATTGATTGTAATTATCACCCGAACTGATAGTTACATCTTCTCATGAACACGTAGAATTCTCGTCAAAATAAATACTTAATGTCATTTTTACAATCACTTGAGAAAAACTTAAGCATTTATACTTAAAAAGCTTATTTTGAAATAAATTTCTCAAAATAAAAATAAACAAAATCTCGTGATAAAACCTATTCATAGGGGAATTGTTGAAAAAAATTTAAAGTGTTATTCTCCTGTGTGTCTGTGTGGAGTGTTTAAACTTATGGTCTCATCTATAACTCGGACTCAGGGCCTTGGTGGCAGTTCTGCTTCCGAACCTGGTGGATCGCAAAAAGCTATTGAAAGTGGTTTTGGGTTTCATAGCATCTCATTACCCGCTACTCCCTTGTTTGGCACAGATGGCATTCGCGGACGAGTGGGGGAATTGCTAAGTGCACCTCTAGCGTTGCAAATAGGTTATTGGGCGGGTATTGTGTTGCGGTCTGGGTCTTCCTACCCAGGATCGGTGATTGTCGGACAGGACTCTAGAAACTCCAGCGATATGCTGGCGATGGCCTTGAGTGCAGGGTTAACAGCAGCGGGACTAGAGGTTTGGTATTTGGGCTTATGCCCTACTCCTTGTGTTGCTTATCTTACCAGCAATAGTGATGCCATCGGCGGAGTGATGATTTCTGCTAGCCACAATCCGCCAGAAGACAACGGCATTAAATTTTTTGGTGCTGACGGTTTGAAGTTATCCCAAGCCTTGCAAACAGACATTGAAGCGGGATTGCGGGGTGTGGCATCACATGGTGTTGATATTAACAATTGCGGCAGACATTACTCGCGTCCGGAATTGGTGGTCAATTACACACAGGCATTGAAACAGCCTTTGCAAGCTGTCAATCTTCAGGGTATGAAGATTGTTTTGGATTTGGCTTGGGGAGCAGCAGTTGGGTTAGCACCATCGGTGTTTGAGTCAATGGGGGCAGAAGTCATCTGCTTGCATCATCAACCGGATGGCGATCGCATCAACGTTAACTGCGGTTCGACTCACCTAGATATTCTGCAAGCGGCTGTTCGTGAACACAATGCCGACTTGGGCTTTGCTTTTGATGGCGACGCCGATCGCGTGTTAGCGGTAGACAATAGCGGACGGCAAGTCAATGGTGATTACATCCTCTACCTCTGGGGACGGTACTTGCAGCAAAAGCAAGAACTGCCGGATAACTTAATCGTGTCTACCGTCATGGCAAACTTAGGCTTTGAGAGGGCGTGGAAACAAAGCGGTGGCAAGCTAATTCGCACAGCAGTAGGCGATCAGTACGTGCAAGCGGAAATGCACCGGACTGGGGGGATGCTAGGTGGAGAACAATCCGGTCATATTTTGTGCCGTCACTATGGCATTACTGGAGATGGTTTACTCACAGCCTTACATTTAGCAGCTTTAGTGCAGCAAGCTGGTGTTCCTCTCATGGAAATGGTGAATGAAAGCTTTCATACCTATCCGCAATTATTGCGGAACGTACGTGTAGAAGACCGTACTAAGCGCGTCGGGTGGAAAGAATGCCAACCCCTGCAAGAAGCGATCGCCCGCGCTGAAGCCGCAATGGGTGATGCTGGCAGAATTTTAGTCCGTGCCTCTGGTACAGAACCAGTGATCCGAGTCATGGTGGAAGCAGAAGCAGCTGAACTAGCCAACTACTGGACTAATGAGTTAGTACTGCAAGTCCAGCAACATTTAGCAGTGTAAGTTAATTTCTCTTCATAGCTTTTTAATCACTTTCACATACCAAATTTTTGGTCGCAGGTAGTAAATAAGCCTACTTTGGCTATTTGTCTAACCTGCGACCTCTGCTATTTATGGCGGTTTTTCTCAGTGATAACCGCTATATTGGTGTGAATAATAAGTAGTTATGTTCGACTACGTATACTAGGACAGATGAAAAGGAGTGGGGAATGGGGAATTGGGCATCGGGAATTGGGAATTGGGCATTGGGAATTGAAGTACTGATTTTTCCTATGCCCCTTGCCCTTTGCCCCATGCCCTTTGCCCCATGCCTTCTTCCCAAGGGCGTATTTGTACCACCACCATGCCGAAATCGAAATCAAAATCTCAGAAAAATAAAAAAACAAAAAAGCAGCAAAGTCAGGAAACTCCAACTCTTACCCTTAAAGAACGTTTAGCCAAAAAGCGCAAAGCTGCACAAGCACGCAAAGAACTTACTAACTTACTCAGTGCTGCTTTTGGTGGTGGTTTATTTATCGGCTTTCTTCTTTTTTTAGTAGGTGGAATAAAGGCAGCAGCCCCGGCTGTGTTGGGAATCATTATCATGTCCCTTGCTTACAAATATCCCCGCCCAGCTATTATTGCCTTTATGATTTACGTGCCATTTGGGGGTACTATCACTTACTACATCGGTAATAGTCCCATACTGCAACTAGCAAAAGACTCTTTCTATGTTCCGGCACTAATTTCAATTTGGCAGAGTTGCCGCAAACAGGGGTTATCCCTAATTATTCCCAAACAAATCAAAACACCACTGTATATTTTATTAGGCTCATGCATCCTAACATTGCTGTTTGTAAATGGTTCGCAGCAGTTTAACCCACCTCCACCTGCCCTGTTTAAAGAAGCACCGAAAGAATTCCCTATCGGAATGGGAATTCTGGGTTTGAAAGTATTTTTAGGCTATTTACCACTAATTGCTTGTACTTACTATCTGATTCGCAGTAAGCGGGATTTCCTATTGATTTCGCGCTTACAGATTGTCTTGATATTCCTTGCCTGTGTACTGGGACTTATTCAATATCTGCTGCTGCTAACTGGGGTATGTGAAGGTACCAGAAATGCTGTAGGGTCAGCCTTATTTAAAGCCTCACTGGAAGCGCGGTGTTTTTTTGGTGGATCGCTAGTTTATAGTCCTAGTCAGGGAATGATTCGCTTGCCAGGAACTTTTGTTGCTCCTTGGCAGTGGGCATGGTTTATAATTTCTAGCACCTTTTTTACTTTTGCTACTGGCTTCAGCGACCCCTCGATAATTTGGCGGATTGTCGGTTTAGTTTCAACAGCATTGGTATTTGTCAATGCAGTTATATCTGGACAGAGAATAGCCTTAGCCTTAGTGCCAGTCTGCTTTGTAATGTTGCTGGTGTTAACTGGTCAAATCGGCAACCTCAAACGCTTTATCCCGATATTTGGAGGACTCGCCCTCATTCTGGGAATTGCGATCGCCACTAATCCCACTGTAGTACAAGAGAGAATCGATAGCTTTGTTGGTCGCTGGAATGCTTCACCTCCCTACGACTTTATCCTCCAGCAATTTGAGGAGAATTGGAAAAATGTAGACGGGCCTTTCGGAAGTGGTTTAGGTCGCGCCACTAACTCCGCCCGTGCCCTAGGTCAAGCCAAACTAGTAGAAACCTATTATCCCAAAGTCCTCTACGAAGTAGGAATATTTGGGTTACTAGGATTCGTAGCTTTAGTCACTACCCTAACAATTACTGCCTTTCGGACTTATCGTTCGGTAAAAAACCGTAATTTCCGCAGTTACGGCGCTGCTATGTGGGTGTTTATACTTTTTATTAGCTACAACACTTACTACTACCCTCTGGATGTAGATCCGGTAGCTGTTTATTACTGGTTTTGTGCAGGAATTATTTTCAAATTGCCAATACTCGATAAACAAGAAAAGAATAATGAGGAGAATATTGAGGAAAAAACAAATACCAAAAAATCACGTATAAAAAATTAATATTTTCCTGGAATAGGTTAAATAGACAATGAATGAGAAGCCTTTAATTTCTGTAATTATTCCGACCTATGGTCGTGAAGAACCACTCCAGGATAGCCTAGTGGATATACTCAAGCAGGACTACCCAAATTTTGAAGTTTTGGTAGTAGATCAAACTCTCAAACATCAGACAGAAATAGAAGCTTTTTTAACAGAACAAGCCGCAGCAGGTAAAATTCAATGGTTCCGTCTGAATTGGGCGAGTTTGCCAGGGGCACGTAATTATGCGGTACGGCGCGCCAAAGGTGACATAGTTTTATTTATTGATGATGATGTTAAACTAGAGCCTGGATTTCTAACAGCTCATGTGAAAAACTATCTGGAAAAACCAGAGATAGGGGCTGTTGCTGGTCGAGTTTTTGACCGGATGAAAATAGCTGATACCGCCCAAGGGAGAACGCAGGGAGATGCACCCTATAGGAGTATCGAATATCTACCTCCCCAGGCGATGGACCCAGGCATTGCTTGGTATTACATTGATTTAGTGCATACAGTCAAACCCCAAGAAGTATTAACAGCAAGGGGTTGCAATATGTCGTTTCGCCGCGAGATTTTTACTAAACATGGACTGCACTTTGATGAGAGATTTCGCGGTAGTGCAGTACGAGAAGAATCTGATTTTTGTTTGCGCTTGCGACAGACCGGATATAAGATTTGGTACGACCCAGAAGCTTGTTTAGTGCATTTAGGGGAAGAGACAGGCGGTTGCCATGATATTAGTATGCGATCGCTCCAGTATCAACTTACCTTTTACCACAATCATTTCCTAATGGGGTTGAAAAATCTTACCTTCAGTCAAGCTTTACACCTCTACGTTCGTTTATTTGACTGTCACGTCCTCGGACGCCCCCCTTGTCATAAGAGTGGTTCCCCGATCAAAATTTTTACGCGCACCATTTTTTACACTTTGGGCTTTGTCAAAGCCTTGGGTACTATCATTCAATCACCTTGGAATGATGGTCAAATTTACACTCGTCTCGATAAACAAATCGAAAGTTTGTGAAGCCAAGAGTTAGTAGTTAGTGGTTAGTAATTATTCTCCCCATCTCCCCATCTCCCCATCTCCAATTCCTCATTTTCATGAAAATTTTAGTAGCTAGTCATACCTATACCGTAGATCTTAATTGCGATAAATTACGTATTTTATCTCAACTAGAAGCGGATATTGAAGTAACGGTTGTAGTGCCAAAGCGCTGGCGGCCAGGTGGTGTACAAAACAGAATTATTGAAACGCAATACCTAGATGAAGGTAAGTTTCGCATAGTACCTGTTTCTAATTTCAGTCAAAATCATCAGGGGCTGCTAACTTTTGGTGCAGATTTAGTATCTTTGTTACAGCAGTTTCGCCCCCAAGTTATCCAAGTAGAACAAGCGTCTAGAAGTCTTGCTTATGCTCAAACAATTACATTAAATAAGTTACTGGGTTTAAAAGCTAAGAATTTATTTTTTACCTGGTGGAATCTACCATATGAATTAAAATTTCCGGTTTCACTGTTAGAAAAATATAATCTGCAAAATAGCCACGGGATCATTTCTGGTAATCAGGATGGTGCCCAGATTTTACGGCAACGCGGATACCAAGGTCTCATTAAAGTGATGCCACAATTAGGTGTTGATGAAAATATATTTACACCCCAACCCCAACCGGAGTTAGCCAAAAAATTAGGTATTCAATCAGGGGAATTTGTTATAGGGTTTGTTGGGCGCTTCGTTAAGGAGAAGGG
Source organism: Fischerella sp. PCC 9605 (assembly GCF_000517105.1). Classification (GTDB taxonomy): domain Bacteria; phylum Cyanobacteriota; class Cyanobacteriia; order Cyanobacteriales; family Nostocaceae; genus PCC9605. Next base: position 410,397 of record NZ_KI912151.1, read on the forward strand.
ATTACTAACTTTAATAAGTGCTTTAACATTATTACCAAAAGATAATCCTTGGAAATTACTGCTACTTGGACGCGGAGAATTACAGCCAGAATTAATCAGCAAAGCAGCAGAAAATAATATTAAAGACAGAATAATTTTAGTAGAAAGTGTTGCTCACGATGAAGTTGCTAAATATATCAATTTAATGAATACTTTAGTACTACCATCAGAAACAACTTACAAATTTAAAACCTTAACTGCCATTGGTTGGAAAGAACAATTTGGTCATGTCCTCATCGAAGCGATGGCTTGTCAAGTACCTGTAATTGGTTCTGACTCTGGTGAAATCCCTCATGTAATTGGTAATGCTGGTTTGGTATTTCCTGAAGGAAATGTTCAAGCGCTTGCTAATTGCATGTTGCAATTAATAGAAAAACCATATTTCGCTGAAAATTTAGGTGAAATGGGTTATCAAAAAGCAATTGCTCGATATACAAATAAAGCTTTGGCAAAACAGCAACTAGAATTTTATAAAGAATTGGTCAAGAGTTAGTAGATAGTGGTTAGTGGTAAAAACTAACTAGTAACTACTGTAAAGGCGGGTTTAGCCATGATATTTGGGGCATGATTAACGGGATATCAATTCAAATTCGCTCCTACTAACTACTAACTACTAACTACTAACAAATATGCGTATTCTCCAAATCGTCCCTTCAATTTCCCTCATTTATGGTGGCCCCAGTCAAATGGTACTGGGATTATCTCCAGCTTTAGCACGAGAAGGTGTGCAAGTTACAGTTCTGACAACTGACAGTAATGGCGATATCAATCAAAAGCCCTTGGATGTTCCCCTAAATTGCCCGATTCAACAAGACGGCTATGAAATAATTTATTTTCGTTGTGCCCCTTTCCGACGCTACAAATTTTCTCTCGGTTTACTCCAGTGGTTAGATCGTCACGCCCATGAGTTTGATTTAGCCCATATTCATGCTTTATTCTCTCCTGTCAGTAGCGGCGCTGCGGCGATTTGTCGTCGGCAAAAGCTTCCCTATATTTTGCGTCCTTTGGGTACTCTTGACCCCGCAGATTTACGCAAGAAAAGGCAATTAAAACAGCTTTATGCGGCAATGTTAGAACGTGCAAATATAGCTGGTGCAGCAGCGATTCATTTTACTAGCACTCAAGAAGCGAAAGTATCTGAAAGATTTGGAATATTGACACGAGATTTAGTCATTTCCTTGGGTGTCAATCCCCCTCAACCCTTTCTTAAAAAGGGGAGAAGTTTGGTTTGTCAGTACTTTGGTATTCATGATGATGTGCCGCTAGTTTTGTTTATGTCGCGGATTGATCCAAAAAAGGGGTTGAATCTGCTAATTCCAGCTTTGGAGAAGCTTTTAGCTGGAGGGTTGAATTTTCACTTTATTTTAGCTGGAACAAATCCCCAAGACCCAGATTATGAAGCAAAAATCAAGTCGCAAATACACAATTCTCCTTTGCGATCGCACACTTCTATCACTGGTTTTGTTACTGGTGATTTGAAATCTAATCTCCTGCAAGCGGCTGATTTATTCGTCTTACCTTCGTACTATGAAAACTTTGGTATTGCTGTAGCTGAAGCAATGGCAGCAGGAACGCCTGTATTGATTTCAGATCAGGTGCATATTTGTCAACAAGTGCATGAAAGTGAGTCGGGTTGGGTGACTACAACAGATGTGCCAGCACTGACTGAGTTACTTCGCAGCGCTTTGCAAAATCCTTCCGAATGCCAACGACGGGGATTACGTGCCCAAGAATATGCATTGCAGCATTACAGTTGGGATGCGATCGCCCGTCAAACAATCCAAGCATACGAGCAAATATTAATTGGTTGTTAGTTGTTGGTTGTTAGTTGATTGTTGTTTGTTGTACCAACGCGCCTCTATGGAAGCAACCAATAAAATCCCAACAACAAAGAACTACTAACAAAGAACTATTTTTATAGAAATCCTAAAAACTGCTCAGGTACTAATTTCAATTCTCCAGATTTGAAGCGACTAATATCTACCCATAGCGCTGTTTTTTGCCGCTTACCTTCAGCAAATACTATCTTTTCCAATTGATAAAACTTGGGGTCAACAAAATCGCATTGATAAAGTTGAATGATTTCATGACCAGGTAGACAGTTGTAAGTAAATATACTTTCTATACAACCCAAGTAATGAATATTTGTTAATTCAGCTTGAATTTCTTCTTGAAACTCGCGTTGTAGCGCTGTGAGACTGGTTTCGCCAAAATCAATTCCACCACCCATTGCCCGGTAAAAAGTTTCCTGCTTGTGTGGATCGTAGCCTTGGGACAAGAAAATGCGTTCGCCATCCCGAATAAGCCCCAAGGCAAGCATACGAATCTCGTTGGGTTTATGCATAATAACTAATCGCTGCCGCTAGTTATCGTAGTTATCGTATATGAATGAAGGACGACTGTCACTTTCTTCAACAGGCCAATCTTCATTTTCACCACCAATGTAAACTTCATCGATAGTGACGTATTCCACACCCAACTGCTGAAGGGCATTGACGAGAATATCTAGGGCGATCGCATCTGAAGTTCCCAAGTCAAACCAGCAGCGTGCCCATTCACCTTGATACTCAAAGTCACCCTTGTTATGCATCAGCGCCAGCAAACTGCGATCATATGCTTCTGAGTCATAATTCATGTAGCTGATATCTAATCCTGTTTCTTGTACCTGTAAATTTTCGGCATTAAATGCACCCAATTTGCCGAGGTAAAACCAGGAGTCAAAAAGCTCTTCTACATACTCCTTTTCACGTTGGGAAGGTACGGTGCTGAACTTCAGCCAAATCCACACATCAAAAGGATCTACTTCGCGAAACTGTATTTTCATTACTTAAAATTTCTTAACTTAACTCTTGCTCAAAACCACCAAATTAATTGTAAGGGAGATGGGGGAGTGGAAGAGTGGGAGAGTGGGAGACGGCCAACCACCAACTACTAACCACTAACCACTAACTAATAACCACTAACCACCAACCACCAACAACTACTGTCTACCTTCGAGCTTGAGCAACATCCTCGGCAGCTTTACGGCGTTCGCGTTGAATCTGTCGCACTAAATCAGCTGGGAGCTGAGCTTTTCTCGTCAGCGCTTGGTCAAAATTATTTATCGCTTCCTGTAGGAGTTTTGGATTTTTGTCTTTCTTCGCCATCTCTCGCAAGATTTGGGCTTTGAGATAATACACTTCTGGGTTATTGGATGTCTTCTTCAAAGCACGTTCTGCATATTCCAGTGCCTTATTGTATTGCTTTAAATCCCTGTAGCCATAGGCAATACCTCGAACTGCTAAATACTCAGGGCCAGCACTTTGTTCTAACCGTGCTATTGCCTGTTGGGGATTAGCAAAAGGCAAATTCACGGCTAGCATCAAATCCATATAGCCTTTGAGTAAATTCAGTTCTGGATCGTTGGCAGAAATAGCTTCAGCTTGGTCTAAATATTTATAAACTTCCCGCAGCTTAGTTAATGCCTGTGGTGCACCGTTGACTGTTCCTTCACGACGAACAAAAGCTGCTCCCTCTAAAAAATGACCAACTGCGGTATAAATATTTCCACGTAAAGGGTCGCTAGAAATCAGCTTTTGGGCAATTTCGAGAGTTTTCTTACTGTAAGTCTCTAGCGCTGCCCAATCCTGATTGGCATATGCTAATGATGCCTTCATTGCGTAGGCTAGAGGTTCATTTGACTCGCTAGACAATGCTTGTTGTAGGTAAGCCTCTGCCGCCTTATAGTCGCCTTGTTGAAAAATAGCATTGAATGCGGCTTCGGTTTTGTCACCAATTTTGCGTGCTTCTTTCGCACGAAAAGGATCGGCAGCAACAGAGGGAGCAATCCACACATTCAGCACTAAAGTCGCTGCAAAAGCAATTTTAGCAAGAGTTGCAAGCCTAGCAGACACAATTGCTTGCCCAAATGGGAACCTTTCACTCATTTTTACGTTTCCTTCAGAAGGATTACTGTTGAAATTGTTTTGTGTGGTACTTAAAATTCAAAAAATAAACCAAGACTTGCGGCTGTGTCAGGCAAAATTCTGTATATATTGTGACTGTGGCAATGTTAGTAGGTTCCCATGTTTGTTATAGCTGTCGTTCCAAGTTAAGTTTGCCACAATTGAGATGAGTAGGAGTGGCGTCTTCATTTGTTCTTTGCTTTCGACAAAAGCAGTATGTTTATAGCTGTTACATATTAAGGTATGAACATAGCGAATGCGCTATAAATTTTTTTTCGGGACTTTGCAGCTGCTCGCAGTGTAGTTAACAAATAAGTTGCTGACTTTTTGGTAATCTTAACAAATGCTCTATCTTAGAAATGTAGTTTATCATCCCACAGCTTGTCCAACAGCGATTCTCAAATCAACTAATCTGGACTTGGCACCCCAACAGCTGGGTCTGATTATTGGACCTAGTGGTTCTGGGAAAAGTACGTTACTCGAAATTTTGTCTGGATTAGCCGAACCCACATCTGGTTCTGTTTTTTGGCACGAACAAATGCTTACTGCCGAACAGCTACAGCAATTAGCGGGATTGGTGTTTCAGTTTCCCGAACGGCATTTTTGTGGCGGTACGATTTTGGAAGAACTGCGCTTGGGACATCCAGAATTGGGAACAGAAAGAGTCAAGCTGGCGTTGCAAGAAGTGGGATTAGAGCATTTATCATTAAGCACACCACCCCATGCTTTAAGTGGGGGTCAGCAGCGACGTTTGGCTTTGGCTGTGCAGTTAATTCGCCAGCCAAATTTATTATTGTTGGATGAACCCACAGCTGGCTTGGATTGGTCGATGCGTCGGCAACTGGTGAGTTTATTGGCGAAACTAAAAAAAGATTGGACGCTATTGGTAGTAACCCACGATGCTGGGGATATGTTAGCAGTCGCCGATCGTTGCTGGAGTATCAAGCATGGTGAACTCGAAGCAATTGACCCTTTGACACTGAGAAGCAAGGTTGAAGAACCTCTTTCGGTAGCGTGATATCGAGAGTGGGAGAGTGGGAGAGTAGGCATTGGGCATTGGGCATAGTTAACAACCACTAACCACTAACCACTAATGTACAGACGTGCCATGGCACGTCTCTACAACCACTAACCACTAACTACTAACTACTAACTCTTGACTAAATTTTTCTGAATTGCCTGGTATGCAGTAATGCTTCTCCATGATCTGGTATCCAGGCTACCCACTCATTTTCTGAGATCGGACATAGTAGCAGTGCTTCGTCGAAGCTGTAGGGGTTGGGAAGTTCCAAAAGCTTTACCCAACTACCCGTTTGAAAATGCTGCTGTTTTGTTTTCAGATCTAAATCTTGCCTTTTGGCTTGTATGGGGAAATCTAGTCTACCAAAATCTACTTTCATGGCTTTGTTTTAGCCTTACTCGATAAACAAGTTTAAAAATATTTCTGTAACTAAGACTACAAAATAAGTAATGCTTTGGGAAAGAGGTTGTTTAATAACTTAACTTTTTAGGTTTTGTTGTTTGTTGGTAGTTGTTGGTTGGTTGGAAAATTCCCAAACAACCACTAACTACTAACCACCAACCACGAGAAAGTGTTTGATTATGTTGCAAGCTGGATTGGGTCGTACCTAGTGGGCTGTACACTAGCCACTAGATAAGATTCCTGGGTTTAAAGATGTCAACTACTTCTATCCCCTCACTGCGCGAACAACAACATCCTCTAATTCGTCAGCTGGCCGATTGTATTGAAGCAGTTTGGCATCAGCACTTAGACCTTTCGCCCTACCATTTGCCTGCGGAGTTAGGGTATGTGGAAGGTAGGCTGGAGGGTGAGAAGCTGACTATTGAAAATCGCTGTTATCAAACCCCTCAGTTCCGGAAAATGCACCTAGAACTGGCAAAGGTGGGAAACATGCTAGATATTCTGCATTGTGTGATGTTTCCACGTCCGGAATACGACCTGCCGATGTTTGGTTGTGACTTAGTTGGAGGTAGGGGTCAAATTAGTGCAGCGATCGCCGATCTTTCACCAGTCAGTTCTGACCACTCCTTACCACAATCTTATACTTCCGCACTAGTGGCGTTGCCTGCGCTCAATTTTTCTCAACCACGTGAATTGCCAGAATGGGGAGATATTTTTTCTGAGTTTTGCATATTCGTGCGTCCGAGTTCTTCCGCAGAAGAAACGATGTTTTTAAAACGCGTACAAGCATTTTTAGAAATTCATTGCCAAAATGCGATCGCCTCTAAACCTGTTTCTCCTGAAAAGATAACAGAAGTTATTGCTGGACAACATAACTACTGCACCAAACAGCAGCAAAACGACAAAACCCGTCGCGTACTAGAAAAAGCTTTTGGTTCAGAATGGGCTAATAATTATATGAATACTGTTTTATTTGACCTGCCAAATTAATCATTTCTCCAGAAATTCATCTTTAGTGATGAGTTGCTAGTGATATTGTGAAGATGAAGTGTTAAAGAGTGAACAAATTAACTAATCTTTATTCTTTATCCTTCATCTTTTTTTCCTTTGATACTCTCTTTATATTTTAATTGACGTTGGGCGTAATTTCTAAGTTTTTAAGGTTTAATTGCTGATTACTTATCATCTGTAGGCTGTGTTACCTTTCACGGAAACTTGTTAATGTAGAATTCATCTAACGAGATTAATAAAATGGAGTAAGATAACAACATTAGGCAGAGGAGCAACATTTTAGCAGTAGATATGTAAAGACTAATGTTAGGAACTGTAATTAATTGTTGATAGGAGAAAAGCACACAGTCGCGATTGACTCCCATTCAACTCAAATAACTTAACTAGATATCAGTAGCTTCGCCGTGGCAATAAGTTAAGTATCGCAGTAACGTAACATTGCCTTTAAACTCCACTGCATCTCTTCAACCAGCCAGGTGTATCTAATTTAGTTCGTAGTGAAGTGCTACCTTTACGAAAAACCTCTATATATTTAAAGTACTTGCTACAAAAAACTAAAATTAATGACATATTCCACTAAAGTTTAATTAGTTTTAATAGGTAGATTTTACCTGTTTGATTGTCTATCAATAAATAAATTTATTGGCTCATAACTCATGTATGTGATGAGCTGATTCGATATTGATTGAGTTCGTTTTAACTAACTTTATCTATATGTACGCCGTATTTTTTCCCTTTGCAACTTTAATCAAGGTTTATACCAAATTGTGTTCAGATATAGCAATCCGTGCCCTCTCCCTCTCCCCTCTCCCAATTTGGGAGAGGGGTGCCGACAGGCGGGGTGAAGGAAGTACTATCTTTGACTGCAACCTAGTATTAATAACAACAAAAATATTATCTGGATAAAGGGGCAAAATAATTCAAAATGAACAATTAAAATTTCAAAACTTTGTAGACTTACAAGAAAGTAGCTTAGTTAGTTCTTAATTTTTCTAACCCTCCGTTAAACTCAAGATTAAATCATAGGAGAGAGCTATTTAATAGCCAGCAGATAGAGAGCGCCATATTGCAAAAAATTGGCATTGAATTTTATTAATACAAAGATTTTGCAGCGAGAATTTGCATTAAGTAGCTGTTGTTGATTTTTAGTGTCTATCTGTTGGCTAAAAACTCTTTTTGATAAATATAACTATGCCTAATTCACTACTTTTTGCTTCCATTAGCAAATTTCAAACAAAAGGGTAGGTAACATACGATGTCAAGAGCAACAGAACAGTCAACTTTCAGAGAGCAACCTCAAGCTTTATGGGCGATCGCTATAGCTTTACCATTAACAGTTGCTGCTGGAGTACTGACAATGGCGAAAGTCGAGCAATTAAAACAGATCAACGAGCCTACAGTCGCTACGCCAGTTGTGACTAGCATTAATGCGATCGGTCGTTTGGAACCACGCGGAGAAGTGATCAAACTTTCTGCACCGGCAGGAGTGCAAGGAACATCACGAGTTGAGCAACTTCTTGTCAAAGAGGGAGAGCGTGTTAGAAAAGGTCAAGTAGTTGCTGTTTTGGATAATTTCACCAGCAACAAAGCAGCATTGGAAGAAGCAAGAGCGAAAGTGCAAGAGGCTCGTGCCAATTGGACTCAAGTCAGAGTTGGTTTGCCAAAAGACATTCAAGCCCAAAAAGCAGTTATTGCTCGCCTAGCAGCACAGTTGCGTGGTGAAAGCATTGCTCTGCGAGCCATGATTAATCGCCTAGAAGCTGAATTACAAGGGCAGCAAGATGTATTAGGAGCAACTATTGCGCGTATCCAAGCTGAGCAACGCAATGCTTTAGTCGATGCTCGACGCTATGAGATGTTATACAGAGAAGGTGCGATTTCTCAACAGGAACGTGACAGGAGACGTCTGGGTGCAGTAACAACTACTGAGCAACTAGCTGAAAGCCAAGCTACACGCAGACAAACGATCGCAACTTTGCAACAGCAACTAGCAGAAGCCAGAGTTAACCGGGACAAAACCATAGCTATTTTGCGACAGCAAATCGATGAAGAAAAAGCCAGACTGCAAAGACTTTTAGAAGTTCGCCCCAGTAATTTAGAAATAGTCCAAGCTCAATATTTAAATGCGATCGCGGCTCTGAAAAGGGCAGAAGCACAACTGCGGTTGAGCTATGTAGAAGCACCCATGGCCGGAGAAATTTTAAAAATTTATACTAAGGCTGGAGAAACTATGGGTATAAATGGCATTGCTGAGATTGGACGAACCGATCAGATGATTGTTGTTGCTGAAGTTTCCGAAGATAGTATTGGTAGAGTGCGTCTTGGTCAAGAAGCAACGATCACCAGCGATAATGGAGCTTTTAACGGGGAATTAAAGGGAACTGTCGCTGAAATTGGCAGAAAAGTTGGCAAGAAAGACGTATTGAATACAGATCCAGCCGCAGATGTAGATGCAAGAGTAGTGGAAGTCAAAATTGCCCTGTCTCCAGAAGATAGTGCCAAAGTTGCAGCCTTAACTTATGCCAAGGTACGTACTGCCATAAAAATATAAGAATTTATGAATGATGAAATTTCTTCGAGGTTGAGATTTTTTCAATCTTAAATTCATTCAAATCATCTCCGTTCCAGAAAAACATTTGGAGACAGACATAATGTTTGGCATGTTTGGCGATAAATTACCTTTAGCATGGCTACAACTAAAGCGAGAAAAAACACGCCTCGCTGTGGCACTTGCAGGAATTGCCTTTGCTGACATTTTGATGTTTATGCAACTCGGTTTTCGAGATTCTTTGTATTACAGTAATGTTCGTTTTCATAACAGTTTGCAGGGTGACATAGTTTTAACCAATCCTAAATCTAGCGCCTTACTGTCTATGAAAAGTTTTTCTCAGCGACGGCTTTATAAGGCTTTAGATTTACAAGCAGTCAAATCCGTACATCCTATATATTTGGACTACACGAGTTGGAAAAATCCCGTCACTGGCATCCCTCGCAACCTACTTGTAATTGGTATAAATCCAGCATCTAATATCTTAAAAATGCCAGGTATTGAGGAAAATTTAGATAAACTTAAATTACCAGATGTGGTTTTATACGATAGGTCTTCTCGACAGGAATACGGACCAATTGCTACTACATTTGACCAAGGTAATCTTGTAACAGCAGAAGTCAGGAGAAGGCTAATCAAAGTAGGAGGATTATTTACTCTAGGTGCATCATTTGGCGCAGACGGTAATTTAGTGACTAGCGATCTTAACTTTTTACGAATATTCAATAATCGCCAGCGGGGATTAATTGATATCGGTCTGATTAGATTAAAACCGGGAGCAGATGCAACAGTTGTTGCTAAAGACTTGAGGAATTATTTACCTCCAGATGTGAAAGTTTTAACCAAACAAGAATTTATTGACCAAGAAAGAAATTTCTGGGCAAGTAGTACGGCAATTGGCTTTATCTTCACTTTAGGAACAATCATGGGCTTCATTGTCGGAACTGTGATTGTTTATCAAATACTTTATACCGAAGTGGCAGATCATTTAGTTGAATATGCCACTCTCAAAGCAATAGGTTATGCACAAAAATATTTACTGATTGTGATTCTGCAAGAAGCTTTGATTTTGGCTCTTTTAGGATATATACCAGGATTTGCTTTTTCTTTATTTTTGTATCAAAGAGCGAGAGAAGCAACACTATTACCAGTATTTATGACCTTTACACGCGCTCTACAAGTGCTAATTTTGACGATTTTAATGTGTTTTATTTCTGGTGCGATCGCCGTACGTAAATTGCGATATGCTGACCCAGCGGACATTTTTTAAATTATGAATTATGAATTATGAATTATGAATTAAATGAGAAATAATTAATGATTAATAATAACAATATATATATATTCCAGCTACTAACTACTAACCACTAACCACTGTACGGGCGAAGCATTTGTACGAAGATATTTCGTTTTGATGGAAAGATACCCATACAAATGCTTCGCCCCTACCCACTAACCACTAACAACCAACAACCAACCACTAACCATGATAAAAGAACCTGTAATTTCTATTCAACATCTCAACCACTATTACGGCAAAGGTGCACTGAGGAGACAAATTTTATTTGATATTAGTTTGGAAATTTATCCAGGAGAAATTGTACTCATGACTGGTCCATCAGGATCGGGTAAAACAACGTTACTAAGTTTGATCGGTGGTTTGCGGTCTGTTCAAGAAGGAAGTTTAAGGTTTTTAGGTGAAGAATTATATAGAGCTAGCCAAACAAAATTAGTCAATCTTCGGCGTAAGATTGGTTATATTTTTCAAGCTCACAACTTATTGGAGTTCTTAACCGCAAGGCAAAATGTGCAAATGGCGGTAGAACTGAATAAGTATATTTCTCAGCAAGAAGCTATTGCGAAATCAGAAAGAATATTGAGGGCTGTTGGTTTAGGGCCACGAATTAACTATTACCCAGATAGTCTTTCTGGGGGACAAAAACAAAGAATAGCGATCGCCCGCGCCTTGGTAAATAGTCCCGCACTAGTGTTAGCAGACGAACCCACAGCAGCTTTAGACAAACAATCAGGACGGGATGTTGTGGAATTGATGCAGCGTCTTGCCAAGGAACAGGGAACTTCTATTTTGTTGGTGACTCACGATAACCGTATTTTAGACATAGCCGATCGCATTGTGGAAATGGAAGACGGTGTTCTAGTCCGTCAGTCTCAAACTGCATTTGTAAGTTCCGAGCCAGGAGCGAGAAACAAAAACTAACTTATATGCCCTAACTTCTCACACCTAACATTTGCCTTCTAACAAGAGCATGGCCAGATTGAACATCAAACCAGTGAATATCTTCAGGGGGCAATGCCAGTGTAATATCCTCGCCACTCCAATTTTGGTCTGTTGGTAACAAAGCACGTACCGTAATCGCTCCGGTTTGTGAACCCTCAACTCTGACACTGACCAAATAATGCATACCCAAGTTTTCCACTAGATACACTCGCCCTCGGATAGTCTGGGTATCACCTGGTTGGGCAATGCGGACGTTTTCTGGACGGATTCCCAGGATAATCTCGGGTGGTACAGTTGGTATATCTGGGAGAAGCACTTGGAAGTTGCCCAGTATCGCGTATCTTCCTTTACAAGGTAGAGTCAGTAAATTCATTTGCGGACTGCCAACAAATCCAGCCACAAATAGATTAGCTGGATGATTATAGATGCGCTCGGGCGGGTCAAGTTGCTGTACGTAGCCATTGTTGAGCAAAGCCACTTTCGTGGAGAGCGTCATCGCTTCTGTTTGGTCGTGGGTGACGTAGACAACTGGCACTTTTTGTGCTGCAAAAATTTGCTTGAGATCGGCTCGGACTCGTTCGCGCAGCAGTGCATCCAGGTTACTTAAAGGTTCATCCAGCAGGTACACATTAGCATTACGCACTAAGGCCCGACCGACTGCAACCCTCTGCCGTTGACCTCCAGACATCTGACCAGGCTTACGGTTCATTAACTCTTCTAATCCTAAAACTTCTGCCACTTCTGCCACTCGCCGTTTAATTTCTGCTGATGGTACTTTTTTCAGCCTGAGTCCAGAAGCGAGGTTTTCGTACACCGTCATGTGGGGATAGAGTGCATAGCTTTGGAATACCATCGCGATGTTGCGATCGGCTGCTCGCTTATGGGTGACATCCACATCCCCGATCTTGATCTGACCGCGAGTAGGTTCCTCAAGACCCGCGATCATGCGTAGGACGGTAGATTTGCCACAGCCTGAAGGGCCAAGTAAAGTCAGAAACTCATCGTTATCTACAGTTAAGCTAACGTCTTTGACAGGGACGATTTTGGGACTATAGGTTTTATTCAAGTTTGTGAGTTCGAGTTTAGCCATTTTTATTTTTATCCTTTGACAGCACCAGCGGTAAGACCTTGAACAATCCTGCGCTGGAAAAACAAAACTAGTAAAACCAGGGGTAACGTCCCCACGACAGTAGCAGCGGCGATGGGACCGTAGGGAATTTCATATACTGTGGCACCACCCAACTGAGCAGCAGCAACGGGAATTGTCTTCAATTCTTCACGAGTCATAAACGTGAGAGCGAAGATAAACTCGTTCCAGGCAAAAATAAAGGTGAGAATTCCAGTAGTCACCAAGGCGGGAAGGGTCATAGGCAACACGATTTGCCATAGTAGTTGAAAGGTGTTGTAGCCATCGACCCTAGCAGAATCTTCCAAATCTTTTGGCAATTGTTGGAAAAAGCTTCTGAGTACTAGAATTGTCAGCGGTAAATTGATGGCAGTGTAGGGTATAATCAGCGCCAGATAGTTGTTGCCCAGTCTGAGCGCTTGGATAACTTCCAAAAGCCCCAAGAACAACAGAATTCCAGGAAATAAGGTCACGATTAGAACGCTGGCGAGGATAACTCGTCCACCCCAAGGGCGTAAGCGTGCGAGGGCATAAGCAGCCGGTGCTCCGATCGCTAAAGCTAAAGCTGTAGAAGTAATCGACACAAAGGCGCTGTTGAAGATGTAGCGCCAAAATGGGCGACGGGTGAATAACTCAATGTAGTGATTGAAAGTGAATCGCGTCGGGAAATAGACAGTAGGAACGGCGGCAATATCTTCATTCACTTTAAACGAGGTCAGCAATTGCCATAGGGCTGGCGCTAAGCTGAATAGCACTACTAATGCAATTGCTATTGGCAGCAAGATTTTCTTCCAAGAAAACCTGGTTCCCTCTGTTCGTTTTGGGGTCGCCGGAGGTGCTTGTGGAGTTACACTCATGGGTTAAATGGCTCCTGTTCTGGCACGGTATTTGTTAAGCAAGAAACTAGCGATCGCCACCGCAGCAATCAAGATCAAAAATGTCACCACTACGAGGGCTGCTCCATAACCAAAATCTAAGTAGCGCATCACTGTAGAGTAGATGTACAATGACACGACTTCTGTAGCACCACCAGGGCCACCCCCGGTCATCACAGCAATCAAGTCGAAAATCCCGAAAGCTTGAGCAAAGCGAAATAGCACTGCGATGAGAATTTGTGGCAACAGCAGCGGCAAGGTAATATTGCGGAAGTTTTGCCAAGCGTTTGCCCCATCGACCGAGTAGGCTTCATAGAGGTCTTTTGGTATCGACTGCAAGCCAGCCAACAGCAGGATACTGATAAAGGGCGTAGTTTTCCAAACATCAGCAAAAATCACTGCGATCATTGCTAGCGTTGGATCTCCCAACCAGTTAATCCCAGTCTCAATCAGTCCCAGCCGCCGCAGAATATCGTTCACAACCCCAAACTGGTCGTTAAAAATCCAAGCCCATGCCAGACCAATCAGAGCGGTAGGCAAAGCCCAAGGTAAAATGGCGATCGTACGCACTACGCCCCGTCCAAAAAACGCCTGATTGAGAACTAGGGCAATCAAGAGTCCTAGCAGTAGTTCTGAGACAACGGATGCTGTTGTGAACACGGTCGTTGCCCATAAACTCTGCCAGAAACGACCATCCCCCGCCATCCGCACATAATTGTCCAAACCAGAGAATACGGGTTGTAACTCCGTTCCCAGGTTCCTAGTAAATACACTTAACCAGAATGCTCGTAAAATCGGGTAGGCAAATACAAACAACAGCAGCAGTAATGCGGGTGTAAGTAAGATCCATGCTGTCCGTTGTTCCCGACCTCGGAGTGTATGTAAATTAGTCATTGGTCATTTGTCATTGGTCATTTGTCATTGGGCATTGGGCATTGGATTTTTCTATTCCCTGTTAAGAGTTCCCTGTTCCCGCTCCCTAGCCCCTAGTACCTAGCAGTCGGCGCGTTTCAGCAGCAGCAGCTTGCATTGCTCGTTCAGGATTCATCCGGCCGGCTAGCGCGGCACTGAGATAACGCTGCAAAATATCTGAGGTCTGAGCGTATTGGGCGATCGGCGGACGTAAAACTGCATTGTCCACGACCTCCAGTAACTGTGGATAGTGGGGGTATTTGGCAACAATCTCTGGGTCTGTAAACAAATCCCGGCGACTTGGTACAAAGCCCGCAGTCAAAATGAATCGGCGCTGTGCCTCTTTACTGGTAAAATACTGAATTGCTTTCCAAGCCTCTTCGGGATGTCTAGAAGTTTTAGCAATCCCTAAACCCCAGCCCCCTAGGCAAGCTGCCCCAGTCTTACCAGGAGCATGAACCATCGGTTTAATCGCAATTTTGCCTTGGATTGGCGAACCTTTTGCCTGGGCTAAAGGCCATGCATAGGGCCAGCTCCGTAAAAACGCCACTTGACCACTTTGGAACAAGCGCCGGGTGTCTTCTTCTTGGTAGGTCGTAACTCCAGGAGGAGAAACACCTTCCCTGACGGTACTACGCAGAAACTCAATAGCTCGTAAGGTTTCTGGTCGATCTAGTCCTACTTCGAGCGTGTCGGGATTAACCCAGAAGCCACCAAAGCCATCGAGGACTTCCACAAACATCGCCACGAGTCCTTCATATTGGCGACCCTGCCAAACATAGCCCCAATTCACCTCGTCTTTCTTTTGCAAGGTTTGGGAGATTCGCATCAAGTCCTCAAAGGTTTCTGGCGGTTTCAATCCTGCTTCTTTGATTAAATCTTCCCGGTAGTAGAGCATTCCCACGTCGGAACGCATGGGGATTCGGTACAGCTTGTCCTGATAGCGTCCCCCCTCTACATCCTTAGGTGAAAATGCTGCCAACTCCTCTTTGGAAATGCGATCGTCTAGGGGTAGCAACCATCTAGCAGCAGCAAACTTGGGTGTCCAGATGACGTCCATATTGACCAGGTCATAAGGGGATTCACCCAAGATAAAAGATGAAGTATACAGGTCTTCGAGCAAATTTGTGGCATTGGGCCCTTCAACAAGGTTAATGCGAATGCCTGGGTTCTTAGCCTCGAAGTCTCTAATCAAACCCTGTCTCCAAGGTTGGGCATCAGGGGCAGTAATTAACATATTGAGGGTAACTGGTCGCTGCGAGAGTGCTACCCAACTGAACAATATGATACCCAACAGAGTTGCCAGAAAAACCCCTATATGCAAAAAACTTTGTTTTTGTATGAATTTTTGCAGCTTGTTGATTGGCTTTCGGTACAACATTATCAATGTAGCGATCGCTAGTGGTAATCATTATTGGGAAATGAAAACATGGAATACCTTAAAAAGGATGATTTTGTGTTAACTTGTAGCAAATATGCTTAAACAATGAACAAAAATTTCAAAAAACTTAAAATTAATCTGGCTTAAAAATTACGCAAAGCCGCTTCATTGTAAATAAGCGTAAAATTTTGCTAACAACTTGCAAACATACAGCAGCCCCTTCAAGAAGGAATAAACTATTTACTCATACAGTTGAAAGCTACTGTTATAGATGTAAATTAATTTCTTCTTAATTAACTCAGCAACTTTCTAAAGATAGAGGTAGCTAAAAGAAATCACTTCCTCAAGTGGTAGTACTCCACCACACTAATTTTGATAGATTTGTAGTGAGGGCTTTAGCCCTCATTTAAGTACTAAAGTACTTACTACAAACTTTCTTAGCCTGTCATAATCTTTGTAGCAGACTAGTAGAAGATTTTTAGTTTTTATAGAAATGCTTTCCAATGCTTAAAAGTTTACTATTTTAGCTAAAGTTTTAAAGCTAAAATACTCAATTATTCTATTTCCGAATAGCTAGACCACTGGTGGCTACTAGGGCTGATGAATTTCTGCAAAGAAACTCAATATAAATTTAGCCCACAGAAATAAATGCCTGGGGCTAAACCTAGACGCCCTCTAGACAATTGGAAGCAGGGTAGGGAGTGAGGACTTTTACGATCAATGATGAACCGGATTTGATCGCAAAAGTTTATCTAACAAAGCGCAAGCGTGCGTAACCAACTAATTGCCCACTAGTATCGCCTTCAGGAAAAGCTTTGACACTAAACAAATAATTTCCATCAGTTTGAGGATTCTCAAACGGACCGATATTGACAGTTACTATTTGACCAGGCTGAAGTGGACGCGCAAACACTACTGTGACTTCTTGTGACTTCGGATTGATCTTGATTTCTCTGAGAGGAACTTGTTGTCCGCGTTGGCGATTCACAAATGCCCCGATTCTGTCTTTGTTGTATTCAACCAGATTTCTGCCTCCTACTTGGAGAATTGTTACCCTTTCTAAGGGTGAGGCGTCTTTTGGTAGGCTGAGCGTGAAATAGTACATTGTGTTGCGAGTGTCAACACTTTGTTCGCTAGCTTTGGCATCAAGTAAACGAAAAGTAGAACCAGCAGTGGAGGTTATGCTAACTTGAGATTCTTGTGCTTGTACAGACTCGCTTAAAACTCCCACAGAGCCTAACGAAACTGCTAGCGTGCCTGTGAGCAAACCGGCTTGTAACCACTTGAGAAGCTGCATATTATAGCCTTTCATGTACACAATTTATCTGTGACTGGTGTTGGCGATCGCTCGGAATCTGTTCCACTCAGATACCCACATTAATCACATGATATCTACTTGACCAATCAAATGATTTATACAATGCCGGAAAAACTGCCTTTCCTTTAGGAAAAATGTTTCTTCTGATGAATAATGCTGTACTTACTTCCTGTTTCCGGGGATAATGAGACGTAATGAGAGGCTACCTTCAGCATTGGCATTCTTTGCAACTATAGCTTGCCTAGACTAGCCATTGCTATAAATTTTCGCTTGTTTGCAAAAGAAAAAATTTTACTTTTTGACCGTTGATACTAAAAACGCTATTTATCAGCGATTTTTTTATTTAGGTGTGATGAGGAAGTATGTCAAAAAGTTTTTGGAATTGCCTTCAAATTTGTTCAGCTATTTTGAGTCTCATTTTTATTCTCAGCAATAGCACTCTTGCCAATGAGGCTCCTGCAAGTGAGACAACTTCAAATCAACTAGTTCCTGCTCAGCCTAAGGGTAGCAAAGAACCCGACGAAAGGATGGCTCAGCTAACTTCCGTCTCTCAGCTTGCGGATGTACAGCCAACCGACTGGGCATTTCAAGCTTTGCAATCGCTGGTAGAGCGCTATGGTTGTATTGCTGGCTATCCCGATCGCACTTATAGAGGTGACAGAACTCTGACTCGCTACGAGTTTGCAGCTGGATTGAATGCCTGTCTAGAGCGCATCAATCAGTTGATTCAGGCAGCGACAGACAAAACCTTCACTGAAGAAGATATGAACATTTTGCAGCGATTGCAAAATGAGTTTGCAGCAGAATTAGTCAGTTTACAAAATCAGATAGACAATCTGGAGGTACGTACAGCCCAGTTGGAAGCGTCGCCTTCATTCTCTACAACGAGCCTATTTAACGCAGAAGCGATAATTGCTGTGAGTGGATTTGGGGGCAGCGATGTCGATGATAATTTTATCCTGAGCAATCGCGCCACCTTAAACTTCGACACCAGTTTCATCGGGCAAGATCGTCTGAGAGTCGGCATAGAAGCAAGAAATACTCCCGATTTTGCTGATGTCACCGACACCAATATGTCTAAATTGAGCTTTGCAGGAGACAACGACAACAATTTTGAAATAAGTGCGCTTCTGTATGAGTTCAATCTCAGTCCGGAGGCGTTGGTTTACCTTGCAGCTGCGGGGGGTGGCTTCACTGGCTTTACTCCTTCACTCAATGCCCCCCTTAGCAGTAGCAGTATTGGTGCGGTTTCTAACTTTGGCGTTGAATCTCGGATTTACGGCCTGAATGGTGGCGGTACTGGGATTGGGTTTCAATATCTATTCGGTAGAGTAGCGAGGTTATCTGTAGGATATTTATCGGCAGAAGCTAACGATCCTGATGTGGGAATTGGCGGTGATGCTTATGGAGCGATCGCCCAATTAACCCTACAGCCAACGATAGATTTTGCTGCGGCTTTGACTTATGTTCATGCCTATAACGTCAGTCCAGGTGCTGGTGCTGGCAGCGCTAATGCCGAAAACCCCTTTGATGATGCTGCCACAAGCGTAAATGCTTATGGTTTAGAAACTTCTTATCGGATCAGCCCTTCTTTTAACCTTTCGGGTTGGTTAGGTTTAATAGACGCTCATGCTGAATCCGATCCAAATAAAGGCAGCGATGCGACTATTTTGACTTGGGCTGTAGGCTTAGCTTTTACTGACTTTTTAGGTCGAGGAGGCGACTTATTGGGGGTTATTTTTGGTCAACCACCGAAAGTGATTGCGAATGACATTGCCGGACGCGAAGATCCGGACACTTCTTTACATTTTGAAGCTTTCTATCGCTACCAAATTACAGACAGATTTTACATCACTCCTGGCTTTTTTGTAGTTACGAATCCGGAGCACAATACCGACAATGACACTATTTATGTAGGAACGCTCCGAACCACTTTTCTGTTCTAAGCTCGATTTTATCTATTTACCCAACATCACTCATATTTGATATCGTGTCCGTTTAATTAGTTTATATTCGACTGTGAGTGCGGCTAGTAGGTTTGCTTCCCATTAGCAATTACCAATCACCTATTAGCGACACGGGCGGATAATATAAGTGTTCAAGCAGACATAATATTATAGGTAGACGCCCACGTAATTTCATCACACAACAAAGTGATGAAAATTTCTATCTGTTCTGCCTCCTGCACTCTTCCTTATTTTCCTAGAGGCGCGATCTTTACTTGCCAAAGCCTGATTTTTACCTTTTGTCCAGCGCGGTTTCTGCTACTTTGGAGCGTTTGGTTGGCGATTAGTGCGGAAAGTCACATTCACACCTTCATTGGATTGCTCTAGAACTAACAGAGGAGTAGGCTTAGCTTTTTGATCCCAATGCATATAGGCAATCCGCCCTTGAATCGTAGGTTGCCAATTATCCTCATCGTCTGCGGGACTAAGGTAAGTTTCAATACAATCTATAATCTGGCTAATCGTGGCTGAAGTCGCCTGTGTCGGTAACTTCATTAACCGGATTTGAATGCGAAATAACACTCGCTTGGTAATGTTAGGCGGATTGCCAGTCTCATGTTCGACATCGAATATTTCATCTACCTGTCGCCCGGCATTACTAGCAATTCCCACTACTCCTTGTTGGGCTTGATTGGGACGCAGTGCTTGAGAAATTTTATCTTTAACCTTAATTTTAACTTGATTAACTATGGCAAAATGAAAAACTTCCTCTGACATTCGCATTCGCAGATAATCCAGGTTAAATTCCCGTGAGTTAATCAAGTCGGGGTTAGTTTCCATTTTGCGAATCGTGTCTAAGGCGAGTTTAAACTTTTTATCTAGTTCTCGTGTCCGAAATTTTTCAAACTTGAGTTTTTTCTGTAGCTGATTCAGCTGGATTTTGCCATAGACAATTAAAGCAATCACAGCTAAAGCTAATCCTCCACTGGTTGCCACCAACAACAATGGCGGTGCTTGCGGTTCGCTAGCGGGAACTTGTTGAGATACCTTTTTAGTTTTTGTCCCAGCCGATTGGGTAATAAACATTGAAGTTGACATAGTGAGCAAATGGAAAACTTGACTCCTGATGTATAGGATGCCCAAATCCTGGATGTCATTTTGCGGTATTGGTGATATTTTTGATTGGGGAAAGGGCAAAGGGTAAGGGTGAAAGGGAATATAAATGCCTTTTCCCTTTCCCCTTTAACCTTTACCCCTGCCTCTACACACCCACCCCCTCGTATGCCCAAACTCCTGCCTCTATCTCAGATTCAAGCTGGCGATCGCTTTGGCAATATTCGTCTGATTGCTACAGATATGGATGGAACTTTGACTGTGGCAGGCAAGTTTACTAGCCAACTGTTGCAAGCTTTTGAAGATTTAGCAACTGCTGGTATAAAGGTGCTGATTGTGACTGGACGGAGTGCGGGATGGGTAAGTGGAATCGCAAGTTACCTACCGATCGTTGGGGCGATCGCCGAAAATGGTGGTTTATTCTATCACTACAATAGTGAGAAATCAGTAGCCTTAACGCCCATTGCTAATATCGTTAACCATCGCCAACAACTAGCTGTATTTTTTGAGCAATTACGCCGAAAATTTCCCCATCTCCAAGAATCAACTGACAATCGCTTTCGGATCACCGACTGGACTTTTGATGTTACCGGATTGAGTACAAATGAGATCCAAACCCTAGCAAATCTCTGTCAGCAAATGGGTTGGGGATTTACTTACAGTAGCGTGCAGTGTCACATCAAACCTTTGCAGCAAGATAAGGCAGTTGGGTTATTGCAGGTATTGCAGAAATACTTTCCCCGCTACGCCCCACAGGAAGTTGTTACTGTTGGTGATAGTCCTAATGATGAAAGTTTATTTGATGAGAGTTGTTTTCCTATGTCTGTTGGTGTAGCGAACGTGTTGGAGTATGCACAAAGGTTGCACCATCAGCCTGTTTATGTGACAGCTGCTGCGGAAGGGGAAGGATTTTGCGAACTGGCGCGATTGCTTGTAGAGGCAAGTTTGAAATGAGATCGCTTTTTAGCAAACGAATTGGGAAGGAGGACAAGGAGAGATGGGGGGATGGGGGGATGGGGAAAGTCCAGTTTTATATACTCTCCCACTCCCCCTTTCCCCCTCTCCCTTATTGAGGCATTCAGCTTGATATTTGCATTGGCAATATTAAACTTTAGCTTTTTGCGACTGTGTTAGCTTTCTCTTCATCAGCCAGCCCATACCAGCAGCAAGGGCTGTGCCGCTCATGGTTAGGGGTTCGGGAACGGGTTCACTGCGACTCGCCACAATTGTAGGAAATTGATCTGCTGCCCCTGCTGGGCCTTTTGCAACGATGAGTTCGGAAGGAACCCCTGTAGAACTGGCTAAGAAATCTTGACCACCACTCGATGTCCAAGGGTTGGGTAGTCCTGCGGTGACTGGATGAGTGGATTGGACAATGTTAAATGGTTGTGTAATATTGTTACCTAAACCTGTAAATGTCCCTGGTACTAGCTCCAATGACTGACCGCTAAAACCTGATGTGTTTTGACTTAAGGCAAATCCAGCTCCATTGAATTCTCCTATGAAACCTTTGCCGTTCTTCGTTGCAAAAGATAAAGAGTTCAAAAGTGCTTTGTTAGCTAATGGGTCTTCTCCTTGTGGTGCACCCGCTCCGATTTTGTCTGCCAAGTCAGTCATAAATAGCACGACATTTCCGGTAACGAAGGATTTGACGTTGGCAGCAGCAGGAGCAGAAAGACCAGTGCCAAATGACGCACCATCGCGTGTGTAAATAAAAGCATCGAAGGCATCTAGGAATCCTGCGGTTGCTAATTGGGCATCAGTAACGAGTGTGGCACTGAATCCTGATTGAGTGTTTACAAAGTCGTCTATCGAATTGTCGCCAAAAACAGCAACGCTAAATGCTAAGGAGGATTGAGCTGTACCCAAAACTACAGAAAAAACACTCAAAAAAAGCATCCCTATACGACGCATGTATTTTTCTCCTACACTTCAAAAAGCTCAAGGTTTACTGCAAAAACACTTAGTCAGCACGATCGCAAATTATGTATGCGATCGCCCGTTTCATAATCAAGGATCTGCCTCAAGCACTCAAAAATTTATCTTGTATTAGGCCTACCTTGAAGAAATGATTGGTCTTTAGGACGCAGTTGAACAATAGTGGATAATAGCTCCCACTACGGGTGAATAAGTCAAGATTCGTCAATATATTTGGTAGAAGCGACTCTAGCAAAAAACGTCAGCGATCTTAAAATCAATACAACGAATACTGCTAGAGATGACTCAAGCTTGCCAATTGATTTTCCTTGTCAATTAGCTATAAGTATTTGCCCTGTTTATTATAATATAGGTGCTATCACTGTAATCAACTATGGGTAAAAATAAAAACTTAAATACTTGGTTTACATAAAAAATATATTATTTGCTTGACTTTAGTGACATACTCCTACACTGTATGCGTCAGCATCAGTGTAGGCTTCTCAGTGACTCCTGCTACTGCATCGGACGTTACCTGAGCTTTATTGACGGAATGCCCTACCGCCAAATATTTGATATTGATTGCTGCATTGTGGTCACGTAAGAGCGTCAGCCCACACTCAGGACAGACGTGAAGCCTGTCCAAGAGGGTTTTCGGAACTTTTGCACCGCATCTAGAGCAGCTCTGACTTGTGCCGTTTGGATTCACCGCAATGGCAAGCAATCCGGCTCTTTCAGCCTTGATTGAAAGAATTTGCAGGAATTGACCCCATCCAGCGTCATGTGTCGATTTTGCCAGTCTCGTTCTAGCAATCCCTTTGATGTTCAGCTTTTCATGTGCAACGTGCTTGCCTTGAGATAAAAGCTTATTAGCGGTTTTGTAGTGAAAGTCTTTCCGTTGATTTGAGACTTTCAGGTGTGCCTTAGACACTCGTTTAATCGCGCTCCGTCGGCGTAAGGAGCCTCTGTGTTTACGAGACAGTGAACGCTGCAACCGTTTCAGGCGTTTCTCTGCTTTCCGATAGTGCTGCGGAATTTTCACCCCTGCACCCGCATCTGTTACCAGAAACGACTTCAAGCCCATATCAATCCCGACGGTATTTTCCATATCTGGCGCGTCAGGCGTAAGAACAGGTGTTGGCGTTGCTGTGGCAGTGAGCTTATCTGTCATAGATTTGTTTGCTCGGATGGCGCGACCGCACGATGCAGTTTTGGGAGAGGTGCCAGGGTTGCCGGGATTGCACGACATTGAAGACTGGGAGGAAGACTGGGAGGGAGCTAAAACTATTCCAGGATTGGTGATTTATCGGTATGATGCTCCTCTTTGCTTTGCCAATGTAGAAAACTTCAAGCGACGGGTATTAGAGGCGATTGAGGCAGAAGCAACTCCCGTGGAGTGGTTTGTGCTGAACACAGAAGCGATCGTCGAAGTTGACATTACTGCGATCGACACATTGGCAGAATTGCAAAGCGAACTAGCCGCTAGAGGCATTACCTTTACGATGGCGCGTGTGAAACAAGATCTCTACAGACAACTGAAGCAATCGGGGCTTTTACAGAAGATGGGATCTGAACACGTTTATTTCACACTCCATACAGCGATCGCAGGGTTTGAAGCCCGCGATCGCCCCTCCAGCAGTGATAATGCTAAGTAGGATCTCAGAACTTACTTGAGGTAAAGTTGTGCGTGCCGTTTAAAAATACAAGGAGCAACATCTATGCCATCGCTGAAAGGTAAGGTTGCTGTGGTTGCTGGTGCAACTCGTGGAGCAGGACGTGGCATTGCTTGTATGCTGGGTGAAGCTGGGGCAACTGTGTATTGTACAGGTCGCAGCACCCGAGCAATGCGATCGCATGGCAGAAAGTCCGATTCTCCCTTCGATTTGGAGCACAGACCGGAGACCATTGAACAGACAGCCGAATTAGTAGATAGATACGGTGGAGTTGGCATTTCAGTACGTGTCGATCATACGGTTGAGGAGCAGGTCAAGGTGCTCTTTGCACAGGTTACGGCAGAACAGGGGCGGCTCGATATCCTTGTAAACGATGTCTGGGGGGGCGACGAATTAACGGAGTGGGGCAAACCGTTCTGGAAACTCTCGCTTTCCCAAGGGTGGCTGATGCAGGAACGAGCAGTCCGCTCACACATCATTACTAGTCGCTATGCGGTTCCTCTCATGATTGAACGCAGACAGGGACTGATCGTCGAGATTACAGATGGGGACAACGATCGCTACCGTGGCAATCTCTTCTATGACCTTGCGAAGTTGTCGGTCATCCGGCTTGCCTATGCAATGGCTGAAGAACTCCGTTCACACAATGTTACCGCCCTTGCAGTGACGCCGGGGTTTCTGCGATCTGAAGCAATGCTAGAGCATTTTGGCGTGACTGAGAGCAATTGGCAAGATGGAGCCAAGCGCGATCCGCACTTCATCGCCTCAGAGACCCCCTTTTATATTGGACGGGCGATCGCAGCACTGTCTGCTGACTCAAACATTATGCAAAAGTCAGGTCGGGTGTTTAGTTCGTGGGATTTGGCACAGGAGTATGGATTCACCGATATTGATGGCCGACAGCCTAACTGGGGGAAATACTTCGCGGAAAATGTTGCGATCGAATAAGCAAAATCAAAAAGCGATCGCCCCTGAAAAAGCGATCGCTCGATTTTCGACATAATGTATAGAGGTCAACAAGGTTACTTGACAATTCCCAAAACGGGCGCTACTTCAGGCTCTGCAATTGTTGGAGCCAAGAATCCCTTAGCATAAATCTGGGGATTCGTTTGTGCGATTTGAATGTAGGATTGGCGAACCTGAGCATTCACCGCAACAGTTTTCACGTCATACATCTGCGTAGCCAGCTTGGGATAGAACCCAATACCAACGATCGGCAGCAGAAAACAGGCAGCAATAAACAACTCACGTGGTTTGGCATCGCTATAGACTGCCTCGGTAGGCAGGAGACAGTCCGTACCAAAGCAAACCGTTCCCTCATCCTCCTGATTTTCCAAGCCTGCATTGTTAATGTCACACGTAGGTGCTATACCAGAACCGTAAAATACCTGTCGCAACATCGAGAGCAGATAAATCGGCGTGAGGATGACTCCCACTGCGGCTAAGAAGACTGTCACGGTGCAGAAAGATGAACTGTAGATATCACTGGTCGTCACGCCAACGAAGACCGAGAGTTCGCTGACAAAGCCACTCATACCGGGGAGAGCCAGTGACGCCATTGCACCTGCCGTAAACAGGGCAAACACTTTGGGCATCGCCTGACCAACACCGCCCATATTGTCCATTGCCATCGTGTGAGTGCGATCGTAAGTTACGCCTGCGAGGAAGAACAGTACCGCTGCGATTAAACCGTGCGATATCATTTGCAACATCGCACCGCTGACTCCCAAGTCGGTAAAAGACGCAATACCCAGCAATACGAAACCCATGTGGGAAACTGACGAATATGCTAGGCGACGCTTCATGTTGGATTGGGCAAAGGAGTTCAACGCACCATAGATAATGTTGACAACGCCCAGAATGGCTAGAACCGGTGCAAAGTAAATGTGTGCATCCGAGAGCATCTCTAGATTCAGGCGAATTAGTCCGTATCCGCCCATCTTCAACAGCACACCAGCCAAAATCATCGACACGGGAGCAGAAGCCTCACCATGTGCGTCAGGTAGCCAGGTGTGCAGAGGGAAAATAGCCAGCTTGACGCCAAACGCAATCAGCAATCCTGCATAAAGTGGCAGTTCTAGCGCTAGGGGGAAGTTCTTCATGCTGAGCGCGGCGATATCGAAGGTCATGTTGTCGCCGTAGAGAGCCATTGCCAGCCCTGCCACCAGAATAAATATAGAAGCAGCTGCGGTATATAATAAGAATTTAGTTGCTGCGTAGCGACGCTTTTGCCCGCCCCAAATGGATACAAGCAAGTAGACGGGAACCAATTCTAGCTCCCACATAATGAAAAACAGCAGCAAGTCTTGGGCTACGAACACCCCTATCTGTGCAGAATAAAGCACCAGCATCAGAAAATAGAACAGTCGAGGCTTGATATTAACTTGCCAAGCTGCAAATATCGAAAGTGTCGTTACCAATCCTGCTAGAAGCACGAGCGGGGCTGATAGTCCATCGACTGAAACTGCCCAGCTAAAACCTAACTGAGGTATCCAGGCATATTTCTCCGCGAGTTGAAAAGTAGCGCTACTCGCATCGTAATGCTTCCAAAAGGCATAGCACATCAAGACAAAATCCGCGATTCCTACGCCTAGGGCATACCACCGCAGGCGCTTACCATCTTTATCGGGCAGTACGGGGATGAGCAGGGCTGCAACGAGTGGCAGCACCACGATCGCGGTGAGCCAGGGAAATTGATCTACTCTCATAATGCTGAGCAAAAATACTTATTTGTTCATAAAGTCATTCTACTAAACTTTGTAAACATTTATGAATAAGTCTTTACCCCAGCTGGCCATATAGGTATATCTATATTGCAGAGATGGTTATATCAATCCTGCACATCAAATGAAAACATAGTGGGCGATCGCATAAAAGTATAAGCAAGTAGCGGTAATGTATTCGCGGATTTAGGTCTAGCTAACTCTAATGAAATGCTTCTAAATCCCGCTCACAAGCTCGAACACGAGTTTTTACTACATGAGGTTGGGATGCTGGGCGATCGCACACCAGCAAACTCAATCGAGCTGTGATGCATCCTTAATTAAGTAAAGCATCATAGTCATCGTGAGAGCCAATCCAGAACCAGTAATAATCGTCACCCTTATTTAGTGCCAATGCTCGGTAGCCTCCCGTAATTAGAGCAGACCAAAGATTCTTACCAACTTTCTTAAAATGGAGGGATGGGTGAGATTGGTTTTCTTTCCAAAGCTGGTATGCTTTTCGAGCCTGTTCTTTTATTTCCGGAGACAAAACTGCATAAGCTTGCCAAAAATCAGGTGTCGTAAAGGACTTCATCAAGATCTCTCACGTTATTTGCTGCAATGTCAGCCTCTGCTTTAGCAATCAAGTGATCCAATTTACCAGATTCTAAATCCGCTTCTATTTGCCGATCCCATGTTTCATCCAGGTATGTCTGAAGCCATACAGCAAGTTGGCGAATTTCACCTTCTGGTAGTTTTTTAATGGCTGCTTCGATTTCTGTCAGGGTAGACATAGAGAAAATAACGTTTTTTCTGGAAGTACTTCTATTGTTAGTTTACTTTACGGTTCCAAATTGGGGCTGAGTACATGTTTCGGCAGCTTTCGTGAAACTTGCGCAACTCTCCACTTTTTGTGCAAGGCTGTTTTTGACTGCTATCTCATCCGCGAATAGAGCAATACTAATGTTAGTATCCAGCAAGTATCTACCACTCATTGATGTCAATCTGTTCGCAGTCTTTTTCAATTGCTTCGCGTATCAATTGTATGTCGTCTGGTGGTATAACACCCGCAAAACGTATCAGTTGACAACCTGGAACACCTTGAATTTTTGTACCTGCCAAAGTACGTGCAAATTCAAGCACCTGCGACTGCAAATCTTCGGGCATAACTTTCAGTTGTTCAATCACCTTGTCAAGGATAGATGTATTCATCTCGCTCTCCTGCCCTATTTCCTGAACTTATTCTAGTAGTTTGCCATAAAGATTTTGACAGGTTAATGGGCAATACAGTTGGTGCTAGTACTCTTAGTGTCTTGGTGGTTTCAAGATGATCTTTTTCACCACAAAGACACCAAGACACCAAGACAAACCTATCAAAATCAATTTGGTTGAGTACTAGCTGGGCTAAGGTTAGCAGTGGATCTTATCTGCACATTAATAAAAATGCGATCGCATTTATATATAACCATGAAATTGTTGCCAAACCAAGGGATAAAGCGGTCTAACTCACTTCATATGGATAGTTCACATGACCAACCCAAAATCCTGCAAGAATGCCATCATAGTTAAGGTGAACATACTGGAGATAAAGCCACGGTTTACGCACGTCCTTTAGCACGGTTAATTGAGCAACTGCAACGCTTACCGGGAGTTGGCCCGAAAACTGCCCAGAGACTAGCGCTGCATATTTTGAAACGTCCAGAAGCAGAAGTAGAAGCTTTGGCACAAGCGCTGATAGAAGCCAAAAAACAAATAGGCGTGTGCAAAGAGTGCTTTCACCTTTCTGCGGAACCTGTATGTGAAATCTGCCGCAACCCCAGCCGTGATAACAATACTATTTGTATAGTGGCGGATTCTCGTGATGTCATCGCCTTGGAAAAAACCAAAGAGTACAAAGGCAAGTATCATGTTCTGGGTGGAGTGATTTCTCCGATAGATGGCATAGGCCCAGAACAGTTGACTATCCAAGCTTTGGTGCGGCGAGTGAGTCAGCAACAGCCCAAAGAAGTTATCTTGGCAATTAGTCCGAGTGTGGAAGGGGAGACGACAACACTTTATGTTGGTCAGCTACTAAAGCCATTTACGAAGGTGACGCGAATTGCCTTTGGTTTGCCTGTGGGTGGTGATTTAGAATACGCTGACGAGGTGACGCTGGCACGAGCTTTGGAAGGACGCCGAGAGTTGGATTAGGTTGTGGTCATTAGTCAATAGTCATGGTTAAGGACTGGGGACTAATGACTAAAATTATCTTTGTTACCAAATTTATACTGCGATCGCTAAGTAGGCGAACTTAATTAAACATAAAACCTATGGGGTGCGTTAGCTAGCGCTAACGCACCCTACATTTTACGTTTTTTAAAAAAATAGAAAAATTAGCTGTTCATACAAAATATGCCATTAATAAAAAAATTGCGTAATTTAGGACTTTAAAACGGTAGTCATTATTAGACTCTTTTACTCTCAGCTTCTCAAAAGTGAATGCTGCTGACAATTTCAACTACATATCAACCTGCAACAGACCTAGGCTACCTACTGCATAAACACCCTGACCGTTGCCATTCCTTTTCTCTTTCCTTCGGACAGGCACATGTTTTTTATCCAGAAGCAAATACACAGCGCGCTGTACTGCGGCGCTGCTATTAGAAGTTGACTCGGTGAAATTAGTGCGGGGACGCGGTACAAAGATTGAGCAATATGTGAGCGATCGCCCTTATGTTGCTTCTTCATTTTTAAGTGTGGCGATCGCACAAGTATTCAGTACTGCTCTTTCGGGTCGTTGCCAAGATAGACCAGAACTAGCACAAACTCCTATACCCCTAGTAGCAAGAGTATCTGTAATACCTTGTCGGGGTGGCGAAGAGTTTTTGCGGCAACTGTTTGAACCTTTAGGCTACTCAGTCCGCGCTCAAGGTCATCTTCTTGATGAGAATTTTCCAGACTGGGGGCACAGTCAATACTATACAGTCGAATTACATCATACCCTGCGGCTTTCTGACTTGTTAAGCCATCTCTACGTACTTATACCAGTACTAGATGATGATAAACACTACTGGGTAGGTGACGAAGAAGTCGAAAAATTACTGCGTCATGGTGAAGGTTGGCTCAATAAGCATCCAGCCAGAGAACAAATTACCAAACGCTACCTCAAACGCCAAAGCCACCTGACTCGTGTCGCTTTGGCACAACTCACAGAGGAGGACAATCTCGATCCGGATCGGGTACAAGAAAAACATGCTCAAGAAGAAGCGGCGGTAGAAAAGCCGCTTAGCCTTAACCAGCACAGGTTAAACGCCGTAGTCGCCGCTTTGAAGCACCGCGCAGCAAAGCGAGTAATTGATTTAGGCTGCGGTCAGGGCAATCTGCTGAAAATACTGCTTAAAGACAGTTTTTTTGAGCAAATTACGGGTGTTGATGTTTCTTATCGCTTGTTAGAAGTTGCCAAAGAGAGATTAGATCGCCTGCGTTTACCTCGAAACCAATGGGATCGCCTGCAACTAATTCAAGGCGCACTCACTTATCAAGATAAACGTTTCAATGGCTATGATGCAGCTACCGTGATTGAAGTAATTGAGCATCTTGACTTGCCGCGCTTGGAGGCGTTTGAGCGCGTATTATTCGAGTTTGCCCGTCCTAAAAATGCGATTGTCACCACACCGAACATTGAGTATAACGTCAAGTTTGAGAATTTACCCGCTGGAAAACTGCGCCATAAAGACCACCGCTTTGAATGGACGCGCCAAGAATTTCAAACATGGGCAATACGAGTAGCACAACGCTTTGGTTATAGCGTGGAATTTCAATCTATAGGAGAAGAAGATCCAGAAGTTGGTTCTCCAACACAGATGGGGATGTTCTATCAATTAGCAATTTAGTTTAGTTAATTTTATTGCTATTTTTCTTCAACAAACACAGATTAAGTGCATAAATCGGTTGCAATTACACCCATTCATAATTTAGAAGGTCAATTCTTGAAAAAATAACTGATTTGAAAGAGGTGGGAGGTAACGAATGCGTAGACAGAAAGTGGCTTTTTAAACAGTAGTGGCATATCGATTGGGACAGCTACTAACAACCAATGTAGAGACGTGCCATGGCACGTCTCTACAACCACTAACCCTTTGGGTTCGCCAGTCGCTCATGGGGGGAACCCCCAAGACCGCGCTGGCTCACCACTAACCACTAAATACTAACGATGAAATTAACTATTCCCGAACTTTCTTTGGTTGTCCTTATCGGTGCTTCTGGTGCTGGGAAATCAACTTTTGCGGGCAAACACTTTCATCCGTTTGAGGTGCTGTCTTCAGATTTTTGTCGGGGATTAGTATCTGATGATGAAAATAGCCAGCCCGCCACCAAGGATGCCTTTGATGTGCTGCACTTCATTACTGCTAAACGCTTAGCAGCAGGGAAACTAACTGTTATCGATGCCACGAACCTTCTGCCAGAAGACCGCAAAATATTTATTCAGCTAGCGCGACAGTACCATTTTTTCCCCGTAGCGATCGCTCTCAATTTACCAGAAGAACAATGTCACGAACGCAACCAACAACGCCCAGATCGTCAGTTTGGCCCCCATGTGGTGCGGCGTCACACCCAGTTTTTGCGGCGTTCCCTGCGGGGATTGGAAAGAGAAGGCTTTCGGTATGTCTACATTCTCAACTCTGTCGCAGAAATTGACACCGCAGAAATTGAGCGTCAACCCCTCTGGAATAACCGCAAATACGAACACGGTCCCTTTGATATCATTGGCGACATTCACGGCTGTTGCGACGAACTCGAAGAACTACTGAAAAAATTAGGCTATATCAAAGATAGGGAACTCTTAACTCTTAACAGGGAACAGGGGACAAGGGGACAAGGAGAAGGATTCTTCCTACTCCCCCACAGCCCCCAACCCCAGAGGGGACCCCTAGCCCCCACTCCCCCACTCCCCCCCTCTCCCACTCCCTCCCTCTGGGATGCTCCCACTTATTACCATCCCCAGGGACGCAAGGCCGTTTTTCTCGGTGATTTGGTAGACCGAGGACCGCGTATCCTCGATACGGTCAAAGTGGTGCGAAACATGGTCGCAGCGGGAACAGCTATTTGCGTTCCTGGTAATCACGAAAACAAGCTGTTGCGAAAATTACGGGGTAAAAATGTCAAGGTGAATCATGGCTTAGAGCAAACTTTAGCAGAAATTGAAGCTTTGCCAGAAGAGCTACGCGAACATTTCACCAAACAATTGAAAGGATTTCTGGATACTTTGGTGAGTCACTACGTCCTTGATGATGGCCGGCTAGTAGTTGCCCACGCTGGCATGAAGCAGGAGTATCAGGGACGAGGTTCGGCTCAAGTCCGGGAGTTTGCCTTATATGGCGAAACTACGGGCGAAATTGATGAATTTGGTTTACCCATCCGTTACAACTGGGCGGCAGAGTATCGAGGTGAGGCGATGGTTGTCTACGGACACACGCCTGTACCGACTGCTGAATGGCTCAATAACACGATTAATATTGATACAGGTTGCGTATTTGGAGGCAAACTTACTGCCCTACGCTATCCAGAAAAGGAACTGGTAAGCGTTCCTGCTGCCCGTATTTACAGCCAACCGGTGAAACCGATTGGGGGAGTAGATAAGGACACGGCTGTACAAACGGTAATGACAGCCCAGCAGCAACTAGATGACGTACTGCACATTGACGACGTACTGGGAAAGCGGATCGTTAATACCCGCCTAGTACCAAATATCAAAATTCGAGAAGAAAATGCGATCGCAGCTTTAGAAGTGATGAGCCGTTTTGCTGCCAACCCTAAATGGCTAATCTATCTGCCGCCCACTATGTCTCCAGTGGAAACATCCCAAGAACCAGGATATCTAGAACATCCCCAACAAGCTTTTGCTTACTACCACAACCAGGGAATTGCGGAAGTATTATGCGAAGAAAAGCACATGGGTTCGCGGGCTGTGGTGATTGTTTGCCGGGATGAAACAGCAGCCAGAAAGCGTTTTGGCGTTGTGAATGAAGGTATTGGTATCTGCTACACCCGTACTGGCAGAAGATTTTTTGATAACCCAGCCCTAGAAGCAGAACTGCTGGCGCGGTTAAATAGCGCCCTTTCTGGTAGTGGTTTTTGGGATAAATTTAATACCGAATGGGTTTGTCTGGACTGCGAACTGATGCCTTGGTCTGCCAAAGCTCAAGGGCTGTTGCGAGAACAATATGCACCTGTTGGCGTAGCCTCAAGCTTTGCTCTTAGCAATGCTGTAACATTACTGGAGAAGGCAGACCGACGTGGCGTTGATGTCAGTACCCAACTGGGCAATTATCAACAACGAGCAGAAATGGCAAAGCAGTATGTTACTGCTTACCGCCGCTACTGCTGGCCAGTTAATGATATTTCTGACTACAAGCTTGCGCCTTTCCATATCTTGGCAACAGAAAAAGCCGTACACACTGACAAAAACCATTATTGGCATATGGAGGAAGTGGCAAAAATTGCCCTACACGATCCAGACCTCCTATTAGCGACGGCATACAAAGTCATAGATTTAGCAGATCCTAGCAATCAAAAAGAGGCAGTGCGATGGTGGCAAGAACTAACCGCGATGGGAGGTGAAGGCATGGTAGTTAAACCGATGGAATTCATCGTCAAAGGTAGCCGGGGAATTCTACAACCTGCGGTGAAGTGTCGTGGACGAGAATATTTGCGAATTATCTACGGATTAGAGTACTCAGTACCTGAGAACCTGGAACGTCTGCGCCGAAGGGGATTATCACTCAAGCGTTCTTTGGCAATGCGGGAGTTTGCTTTAGGCATTGAAGCGCTAGAATGTTTTGTCGCTAATGCACCTTTGCGCCGCGTGCATGAATGCGTTTTTGGGATTTTGGCACTAGAGAGTGAACCTGTAGATCCAAGGTTGTAAGTAATATCAATTCTCCAAAAGACGGCTACAGATGATGATGCACCGGACGCGGAGATGGATCGTTGCGAGGTTATAGAGAATTGGTATTAGTACAACATTGCATAAGTTTGCGCGCGGAATTTCTGTACCAAGACTCTGCGCCCCTTTGCGTTTTCCTTTGCTACAGGCGTGCGTTTCAAATCGCTACTCTTTTACGCAATAGCGATCGCTACATTCGGAATCCTGTTGATAGTCGGACACAAATTGGGCTAGCAAAGTGCCATTCAGTTAGGCCCCATCATCTGCATAGGTGTAAGCATTGGTGTCATATCCACGGTAGTATTGGTACTGTTACGGTTTTGTGTGCTTGGAGTCGGGAAGAGAGTGGAAGCAACTAAGGCCACTATTGCCATGAAGATAAAGCTTCCTAGCAGGCTAATAACGGCAGTGTAATTCTCCCGAGAAGCTTTACCCTCTTGCTGGTAGCGACTCTCGCCAACTATGTCGTCGAGTAAGTCATCATCAGGACAGTAGCCCGCTTTTGAATATTCAACCTCGTCATTAACAGTGGGCAGATCAACTGAAGCACCTTGCTTGAGAACAAGCTTGTTGAGTTTAGCTGAGACGTTAGCTTGGTGAATGGTGAGTATCATTGTTGCTCCTCAATTAGTTGATTTCCCTTATTTAAATCACTGTTGAATTTGCCGATTCCACAAATTTTGCTGATTTCGCGAATAAAAACATAACAGCACTTGGAACAAAGTGCCATCAACCTTAGAACTGGATGATCCTAAGCACTCTCCAAATGAGTGTTTGGTTACATCGCTTTTCATCAGCATAACGGTAATAATCGTCGTCGTTCTTTTGTTTTAAGTATTTCCGTAATAACTTTTCATTATCAAGGGCGGATCATTTCGTGGAATGGATCTAGAACACCGATTCAGTATTCAACCTAAAGGCTAAAAAACCACGTTTGTTCGTAGAGACGCGAAATTTCGCGTCTCTACAGCCAACGAAAAATTTGTTTTATATAGTATTTTTAGATAGCAAAAATAATTTAATATGGTATTAATACGTAAATAATTTCAGTTTTCATGCTTGCTGCGATCGCTCCATAATGAAATTAAGAAATATTAAGCAGCATGACTGTAATCAGGATGAGCAAAACTGCCCTGAATTTAATCGCAATTTCTGTCTTTGTGATGACCCTTTCCAGCCTACTGGGGCCATTGTTTAACTTATCGCCCACTGTACCTGCACTTGCCACCTTCACAATTTTGGGAATAGCGACATTAGACGCTTTCAGCTTGCAAGGCAAAGGTGGAAACATACTTTTAGATTGGATAGCAGGATTTTCTCCCGAACACAGAGAACGCATTATCCATCACGAAGCTGGACACTTCCTTGTCGCCTATTTGTTAGGCATTCCTGTTGTCGGCTACACTCTCAGTGCTTGGGAAGCTTGGAGACAAAAGCAACCAGGACAAGGTGGCGTGAGTTTTGATGACGAGGAGTTAGCATCCCAACTAGAAAAGGGTACTCTCAGCGCCCAAATGCTAGATCGCTACTGCACTGTTTGGATGGCAGGTATTACTGCTGAAACTTTAGTGTATGAAAATGCCGAAGGTGGGGCAGATGATCAAACTAAACTAGCAGGGGTTTTGAAAAGTTTGGGTTTTTCTGCGTTTGCTTGCGATCAAAAACAGCGATTTTGCGCCTTGCAAGCCAAAACCCTCTTGCAAGAAAATTGGTCGGTGTATCAAGCTTTAGTAGATGCCATGCGACAACGCGCTACAGTAGCAGAATGCATAAAAATGATGAATGAAAAATTATGAATTATGAAATTATTTATTATGCATAATTCATCATCATGAAGAAGCAACTCGAAGATGGGAGGTAGACTGGGAAAAGTAGTTCTCGCAGCCCATAACACGGTTACGTCCAGCAGCTTTAGCTTGCAAAAGATTTTGATCGGCACGATGCAGCAGGCTAATTCCATTAGCATCATCTTCTGTTCGCAGACAAGCTGTTCCGAGACTAATGGTGACGTTGATTGACAATTGACTGTTGATTGTAAATGCTTGTTCGCCGACTAGGCGATTAAGCCGACGCGCGACAACAAATGCTTCGTCGCAAGTTGTATTGCCCAAAAGGATCACGAATTCCTCTCCACCATAGCGGAAAGGAGTATCTTGATAACGCAGATTGTGCCGCAGCCGATTTGATAGTAACTGCAAGAGGCGATCGCCTACTAAATGTCCGTAAGAATCGTTAACTTTTTTAAAATAATCAACATCTAAAATAATTAAACTTAGGGGAGTGCCATTGGTACGGGCTTTTTGAATTTGCCTAGGCAAGTCCCACTCTAGCGCCCGGCGATTACTCAACTCTGTCAGTGAATCAGCCAAAGCGATCGCTGACAATAAATCATTTGTCCGGATCAGATCGCGGTATTTCTGCGCTTTTCGCAAGCCTACTGTCAATTGCGCTAATAGTAAGCGCTGGCTGGCGGTTAACTCTGCTGAGTTAAAATCTGTTTTTTCCTGCTGTAGAGACGTTGCATCCAACGTCTCATGCCAAATATAAGCATCGGCCCCTTGCCTGAGTGCGATGGAAGTCATCTCCAATTCCCACTCCCAGCCATACTTACTTTTATCAACAAGCAGTTGGGGACGATCCTCCAAAAGAATACAGTATATCCAAGATAATTTTGTCTGCTCTTTCAGCCAACAGCAGAGTTCCATACTGTCATCCAGGCTAGCCTGCACAATTAAAATATCGGGCGGTGTGATTTGAATACGAGATACCGCCTGACTAAGATTAGTAATAACTTCTACACTAAAAGCGGTTGTATCACGGATCTGATCTGGAAGTGTGGCAAGAAAGTTATCACTTCCAAAGACCAGAATGGAAATCTTCATTGCTTTGCTTTTTGCCCTATTTCAAATTTAAGGGAATAACTCAGGTAAAACCTGTTAAGGCTTACTTTAGATACTATATATACCTGCTTTTTTAGCGAGGGGTATAACCCCATATTTTATTGTCTTACTGACCGATCCACAAGCAATTTTCAATTTTTATCTCCTCATCATACTTAGTTGACTACACTGGTTAGAGTTGAAATTTATGATACCTAATTTCTGCCCTGATATCCTTGATTTAAAACAGTAGAAATACTGAATAATCTTTGGAAGTATAAAAGTATGACTGTAATTTCCAGGAGCCATTGCTCTAAAATTTTTTGACGATAAAATATTTACACTAAATCTTCAATTCACTAGTCAATTTTATCCTCTCAGTAAAAGTTCCAGGTATTATTGTACTGACATCAAAAGCATTGATAATATTTTTATTTTATCCGTAAAAACATTTACGCACTTATATTTGAAAAAATCTGTATAACAATTACTTCAGTGTTTCTTACTATTTCCAACTCGTCAGTATTAACAAGGCTAAGTCTAAGCTGTTGCGCTTACACATTGCACTTTTTTTCGTTAAGACCGTCATTTGTCCTTGGTTATTAATGACCAATGACTAATGACGACCCTCACGAGCAATTGTGCAATTTTAAGGCGTGACAGCTTACTAACTTGCTTTAAAACACTTAGTGCCTTGGTGTCTTGGTGGTTAAAAAATCTTGAACCACCAAGACACCAAGACACGAAGAGAAAAAAGGTTTTTATGCGTTCTGGTGTACGCAATTCCGCTTGAGTGGCGAAAGTCAGTAGGGAATTTTTTGGGCTAGTTTTGAGAGTAAGTTGTGTATCCTACTATGGAATTGCGATCGCCCATTCAATGGTTATTGATAGCCTTCAATACTGTAACCAGCTGCAACAATTGCTTGTTTAATAGATTCTTCTGAAGCTGCGGACTCTACAGTTACAGTTTTAGCTTTTACATCTACTTCAACTTTGGCATCAGGTTCCATTGTGTGGATAGATTCCGTAATTGTTTCAGCACAGCCTTCACAAGCTATATTTGGAACTTTTAATTTCAGCGCCATAAGTAACCTCAGCACGTAAAATTACCATGATTTATTAAGATTTATCTTATTGAACCAAGTTAAATCGCTCATCCTACTACAGTTAGGAAATTGTGCCACTATAGAAAGTTGCACATATCATTACTTCTGGTATATGGTTTTCGGCTGGCAGCAAACTCAAACAAAATGCAAAAATAAATTCAGATGAGGATCGCTTATGCAATTACACTGAGCAAGTGAATCCTTCTTCAGAAGTATTACCTATCCCCTAGTCCTTTGTAGAAACCCATGTCTTTTCATCCCCAGTACCTCAGCGGTAACGAAATACGCACCCTATTCCTTGACTTCTATGCCCAACGGGGACACCAAATTCTCCCAAGTGCCTCCCTCGTGCCAGAAGATCCGACAGTGCTGCTGACGATCGCGGGGATGGTACCATTTAAACCCATCTTTTTGGGACAGCGCACATCAGAATTCAAACGCGCCACTACCTCCCAAAAATGCATCCGCACCAACGACATCGAAAATGTCGGACGCACGAAACGGCATCATACGTTCTTTGAAATGCTGGGTAACTTTAGCTTTGGCGACTATTTCAAAGAACAAGCGATCGCTTGGGGTTGGGAAATCTCCACAACTGTATTTAACTTACCCCCTGAACGCCTTGTTGTCAGCGTTTACGAAGAAGATGACGAAGCTTACGCTATTTGGCGGGATAAAATTGGCGTCCCAGAAAAGCGCATCAAGCGCATGGATGCAAATGATAACTTTTGGGCTATGGGTGTTACTGGCCCGTGCGGCCCTTGTTCTGAAATCTACTACGATTTTCACCCAGAAAGGGGCGACGACAATATAGATTTAGAAGATGATACTCGGTTTATCGAGTTCTACAACCTCGTCTTCATGCAATACAACCGCGATGCAGAAGGCAAGTTAACACCCCTTGCTAACAAGAACATCGATACCGGCATGGGTTTGGAGAGAATGGCGCAGATCCTCCAAGGTGTTCCCAATAACTACGAAACTGATTTAATTTTCCCGATTATTAAAAAAGCAGCAGAAATTGCTGGTATTGACTACACCCAGAGTGACGAAAAAACCAAAGTCTCTCTGAAAGTTATTGGCGATCACGTTCGTGCTGTCGTCCATATGATTGCTGATGAAATCCGCGCCTCCAACGTCGGACGGGGTTATGTGTTGCGACGCTTAATTAGGCGGGTGGTGCGTCACGGACGTTTAATTGGCATTCAGGGTGAATTTACCACGCAAGTTGCTGAGGTTGCTATCTCCCTTGCTGAAGATGCTTATCCCAACCTCCGCCAGCGGGAAAATTCCATCAAAGCAGAGTTGCAACGAGAAGAATCTCGCTTTCTCCAAACTTTGGAAAGAGGCGAAAAACTGCTTGAGGAAATTATTGCTAAGGTGAAGCGACAAGGCGAAACCGAAATTAGCGGTGAAGATGCGTTTACCTTGTTTGATACCTACGGATTCCCCTTAGAACTAACTCAAGAAATTGCTGAGGAAAATAACCTCACAGTTGATGTTAGTGGTTTCGATGCTGAGATGGAGAAGCAGAGACAACGCGCCAGAGAAGCACACGCAACCATCGATTTAACTGTGCAAGGTTCTCTCGACAAGCTAGCAGAACACATTCACGCCACGGAATTCTTAGGCTACACCCAATCGGCGGCGACTGGGAAAGTTGAAGTGTTACTAGTAGATGGTGTTTGCGAAGAAGAAGCGGAAGCAGGAACTGATGTACAAATAGTTCTCGACAAAACGCCATTCTATGCGGAATCTGGAGGACAAATTGGCGACAAAGGTTATATCACGGGCGTTGGTGTCGTCGTCACAATTAACGATGTCAAGAAAGAATCAGATTTCTATGTCCACTTCGGACACATTGAACGCGGTACGCTGCGGGTAGGCGATACCGTCAGCGCCCAAATCGATCGCGCTTGTCGGCGTCGTCTCCAAGCTAACCACACCGCAACTCACCTGCTACAAGCGGCGTTAAAGAAAATTGTTGATGATTCGATATCGCAGGCGGGTTCTTTGGTGGCGTTTGATCGGTTGCGCTTTGACTTCAACTGTCCGCGTCCTCTCACGCAAGAAGAGATACAACAAATTGAAGAACAGGTGAACACTTGGATTGCGGAAGCGCACTCAGCGAAAGTGGCAATTATGCCCTTAGCTGAAGCAAAAGCCAAAGGTGCGATCGCCATGTTCGGAGAAAAGTACGGCGAACAAGTGCGCGTGATTGATTTCCCTAGCGTGTCGATGGAACTGTGCGGCGGTACTCACGTTAGCAACACAGCGGAAATTGGCGTGTTCAAAATTATCTCTGAAAGTGGTGTAGCTTCTGGGGTGCGGCGGATTGAAGCGGTTTCCGGCCCGGCGATACTAGATTACTTAAATGTTAGGGATACAGTAGTCAAAGATTTGAGTGACAGATTCAAAGTCAAACCTGAAGAACTACCAGACAGAATTACCATTCTGCAAAACGAACTCAGAACTACCCAAAAAGAACTAGAAACTCTCAAGTCACAGCTAGCAATAGCCAAATCTGATAGCCTGCTGCAAACAGTCGAAACTGTCGGCGATTATAAGATTCTCGTCGCCCAGTTGGAAGACGTTGATGCACAATCTTTGCAAACCGCAGCGGAACGTTTGCTGCAAAAACTTGGCAGTGGTGCGGCGGTAGTGCTGGGTTCGGTTCCTGAACCTGGGAAAGTTAGTTTAGTTGCAGCTTTTTCGCCAGAGGTGAATAAGAAGGGACTGCAAGCTGGAAAATTTATTGGTGCGATCGCCAAAATTTGCGGCGGTGGCGGCGGTGGACGCCCCAACTTGGCACAAGCAGGCGGACGCGATGCGAGTAAGTTGCCAGAGGCGTTGGAGAAAGCGCGGAGTGAGTTAAAGTCCGGTTTGGCTTAATTGTATTGGTAGGGCGGGAATCTACCCACCTGGAAATTACTAATCCCTCTTTTGTTTCTTTTTCTATCCCTAAAGTAACAAAAGAGGGATTAGCTGAGAAAATGTGCATGTATTATGTTTCTACTTGCTGCTAAATCGCCATCAGTTAGCCAACGCCAAGCTGAAATTATTGAAGTCGTCTTACGCAACGGCTGGAATTATTTCCGCAGTCGCATCGTTAAAGATGCGGAACCAGAACAACCTTCCTTGCCCTTGCCCAAGGTACTCCGGCAGATTTTGATTGAATTAGGCCCAACTTTTGTTAAATTGGGACAATTACTCAGTACTCGCCCCGATTTGCTGAGTCCTGAATACATTGCAGTTTTAGAAACTTTGCAGAATAATGTTCCTGCTTTGCCCTGGAGTGAGATAGAACCAATTTTAGAAACAGCCTTTGGGCAATCTCTTAAAGATGCTTTTCTCATCATTGAACCTGTAGCGATCGCGGCGGGTTCCCTGGCGCAAGTTCATCGAGCAACGCTGAAAAATGGAGAAATGGTTGCCATAAAAGTGCAGCGTCCGGGCATTCGGGAAATTGTAGAGCGAGATTTGGAAGTTCTTGAGTCACTTGCTAACTGGTTTAGCCGCGATAAATTTGGACAGGCGTATGACTTACCAGGATTGGTGGAAGAGTTTAGATATAGCCTGCTAGGAGAACTCGATTTTCGTCGCGAAGCCCGCAACACCGAAAAACTCCGACAAAATCTGGAAAATAGCCGTTTGTGGCAACGGGGACAGGTTGTTATCCCCAAGGTGTACTCGCAATGGACAACAGACAAAGTCCTGACGCTGGAATGGATCGAAGGCATCAAACTGAACCAAGTGAAC
This sequence comes from Fischerella sp. PCC 9605, assembly GCF_000517105.1. GTDB lineage: Bacteria > Cyanobacteriota > Cyanobacteriia > Cyanobacteriales > Nostocaceae > PCC9605. The sequence goes on from NZ_KI912151.1 coordinate 451,233, forward strand.
CTGCCAGAATCACGTAAAAAGCAATTGGCAGCCCTAGCCGTACAAGTAGTAATGCAGCAGATTTATCTGGATCGGTTTTTTCATGCCGATCCGCATCCCGGTAATTTTTTATATATTGGTGAGGAAACACAAGACCGTCTGGCATTGCTCGATTGTGGTATGGTTGCGCTCCTCGATCCGCGTACTCAGAGTATCCTCACTGATTTGCTAGTTGGTATTGTCTACGAGCGCCCCAAAATTGTTGCCCAAGCGATTCGGGAGCTAGGATTTACTCGACTAGAGGTGGATCTGCGAGCAATTGAATCAGCCTTTGATCGTCTGCTCAGACGATTCTACACGCGCCCTTTGGAAGAAATTAATTTAGCAGAACTGCTGAATGAAGCTCTGCGGATTCCCCGCGAAAATAATATTCAAATGCCGGGAACGATTGGACTATTTGTGAAAACCATCGCCAACATCGAAGGCATTGCCCGTCAACTCGATCCGTTGTTTCCCTTTGTTGAGGTTGCCCGTCCAATTGTGGAACGGGCGATTCGCCAACGCCTGCTTGGGGCTGAACTTTTGCAGGATGCTACACAATCGAGCCTCTATCTTTCCCGCCTCACAACCCAATTTCCGCAGCGGTTTGAAATTTTACTCGATCGCTTGGAGCGATCGGAATTAGGCATTAATCTGGGTTGGCGAATGGAACGAGAATTCTTGCAAGCTCAACAACAGGGAATGAACCGTTTGAGTTTGGCAATTTTAGCAATGGGCGCACTCATTGCAGGCGCAATCCTACAGCAAACGGTGCTTGTTGCCAGTTCATCGCCTGAGCTAATAGGTATTGTCAGTCAGGGCTTATTAGTTGCTGGCGTAGGACTGATGGGTTGGGTTGCGATCGCACTGTTGCGTAAATCCTAAAAACTTGCTCTGATTAAAGCTAGGAGCCCATCTATAATATATTGCACTGCCAGTGCAGCCAGCAAAATGCCCAACACACGAGAGATGACATTAATTCCGGTTTGACCGAGCCAGTGGGTTAAATGCTTGGCGATCGCCAATGAGCCATAAAGCAGCAGCAACACAAAAGCTGTGATTCCCACAATCACCCCTGTTCCCAATGGATACGCAACAGCTTCATTTTGCAGAATCAAAATACTAGCCAAGGCTCCAGGGCCAGCTATCAGAGGGGTTCCTAGAGGAAAAACACTGATGTCTGTTCCGTGCTTGTGCTTCTGCTTCCTCCGCCTTGGTTTCCCGTTCGCGCTGGGCAAACACCATATCCACTGCAATTTTTAATAGCAAAATACCCGCTGCCACTTGAAATGCCTCGACACTGATACCCAGATAACGCAATAAAACATTGCCAAATAATGCAAAGGCAAACAGAATTCCAGCAGCAACTAAAATTGCCTGGCGGATAATCCGAATTTGCACCTTGGGAGAATGATGTCCTGCCAAGGTGATGAAAATAGGCACTAACCCGAGCGGATCGAGGACAACAAATAGGGTTAAAAAGGCTCTGGCGATGAAGGCAAGCATATAAATTTGAGCCTGAATTTATGCTCTTAGACAGGAATTTACAGCTAATCTAGCTACCCACTAATTCAGCCTCCGATTGAGTTACAGGCATCAGAGCAGCCGCCAACACTTCTTCAGCGGAACTGACAAACACAAACTGAAGTTCGCGTTCCACTTCTTCGGGTACATCCTCCAAGTCAGGTTGATTGCGCTGGGGCAAAATCACGGTTTTCACCCCCGCCCGATAGGCAGCTAGCACCTTCTCACGGATGCCACCCACAGGTAACACTTTCCCACGCAGAGTAATTTCACCGGTCATGGCGACATCGTTGCGTACTAGACGACCAGAGGCAAGGGAGGCGATCGCTGCTACCATCGTCACCCCCGCCGAGGGGCCATCTTTAGGCGTTGCCCCCGCTGACACATGCACATGCACAACTTTCTCTACAAAAGCTTTGGGGTCAATACTGAGTTTTTCCGCATTGGAACGCACGTAGAACAGGGCAGCCTGTGCCGACTCGCGCATCACATCCCCCAACATTCCCGTCAGCACTAACCGTTCCTCCCGTCCAGGCATCATCGTGGCTTCGACGAATAACACATCCCCGCCTACCGGAGTCCAGGCTAATCCAGTGGCAATGCCGGGGCGATCGATCCGCTCCGCCACTTCATTCACAAATCGGGGTCGCCGCAAGTAATCTGGAATCTGTTCTGCCTCAACCGTAATCGGTGTCATCGCACCTTCTGCAATTTTGCGAGCCACCTTGCGGACTACGGTGCCAATTTCCCGCTCTAAACTGCGCACACCCGCCTCCCGGGTATATTCGCGAATAATGCGTTGCAGGGCGGCATCAGTAATCGTGACTTCATCCTGCTGCAACCCATTGGCTCGTCGCTGTTTGGGTAACAGATAGCGCCGGGCAATATGCAGCTTTTCCATTTCCGTGTAGCCAGAGAGGCTCAAAATCTCCATGCGATCGAGTAGGGGAGAGGGAATGGTTTCAATCGTGTTTGCCGTGCAAATGAACAGCACCTTGGACAAATCAAAGGATACGCCTAGATAGGTATCCACGAAAGCATGGTTTTGTGCCGGATCGAGGACTTCTAAGAGAGCAGCAGACGGATCGCCTTGGAAACCCCTGCCCAGCTTATCTACTTCATCGAGCATAAACACTGGATCGGAGGTTTCTACCCGTCGCAATGCCTGAATCAGGCGACCGGGTAAAGCACCAATATATGTGCGGCGATGCCCGCGAATTTCTGCTTCGTCGTGAATGCCACCGAGGCTGATGCGAACAAACTTACGTCCCATAGCACGGGCAATCGACTGTCCGAGGGAGGTTTTGCCCACACCGGGTGGCCCCACAAAACACAGAATCGGTTCCTGGCGGCTATCGTCGATGATGTTCTCCTGTGGGGTTTCTTGGAGTTGCTGAGCTTGGCGATCGCCCTCCGTGCCGTGCAAAGCACGATCTGCTTTCAGTTTTTTCACCGCCAAGTATTCCAAAATCCGGTCTTTGATGCGTTCCAAATCGTAATGGTCTTCATCAAGGATTTGACGAGCATGGACAAGGTCGATCGCTTCTCCCGTTGTGATATTCCAAGGCAGACTTACCATCCAGTCGAGATAGGTGCGAATCATGCCATATTCCGGCGATACCGCCGGCAACCGTTCCAACCGCGATAATTCTCGGAAGGCTTCTTTGCTAGCTTCTTCGGGCAGATGAGCAGCTTCTAGCTGTTGGCGCAATTCGCGGATTTCGGCTTGTTCAGCATCTTCTTCGCCCAGTTCCCGCTGAATGGATTTTAATTGTTCTCGTAAAATGTATTCCCGCTGAGTTTTCGAGATTTTTTCCTGGGCATCGGAGGCAATTTGCTGTTGCAGTTCCCGGACTGCGAGTTCTTGTTGCACCAAGTTAATCAGTCGCTTTAGTTTGTCTGCTATGGCATCCAGTTCCAGCACCTCCTGTCGCACAGCTGTTTCCATCGGCGTCATTGCTGTCACCAGATAGGCAAACATACACGGGTTGCTGATATTGTCACCTGCGGATGCCAGTTCATCGGGAATATCGTTCGTTAAGGGAACTAGTTTGCGGAACAGCTCGCCCAGGGTGCGACGCAGGGCTTCTGTTTCCGTGTCTGCGGTGGTTTTTTCGGGTGCTTTTTCAACCCGTGCCACTAAAAATGGTTGCGTTTGTAAGAAATCGAGGATACGAATCCGTTCTAATCCCTGAACAACTAGTTGCAAATTCCCGTCTGGTAGGCGTAGCAGCCGATGGATGATTGCTGCCGTACCCAAGCGGTAAATATCATCAGAACCAGCAGGACGTGCCTCTGGATTGCGCTGAGCTACCAATGCCACCAGACGATTGCTACGCATCACTTCATCTACTAGCTTGACCGATCGCTCCTGTCCCACCAAAATCGGAGCAACTGCCATCGGCACCACGACAGTATTGATCAACGGTAAAACAGGCAGCACATCGGGAATATCTGGGATATTTTCGGCATTATTTTCCGCATTGCTGTCTAGATCAATTGAAACTGCATTGGTCACGGTTTCACCTCCGCTTTTGGTAGCATGACGTAGAGAAAACCGCGATCGTAGCGAGCTTGGACGCGATCGCGATCTATCGTCTGTCTGAGGGGCACTTGCAAGCAAAACGATCCATACAGAATGTTGACTGCATGATATTGCCCATCTCCCTCTGGCATCTCCCAGGATCGCACCCCTTCAATTACCACGGCATTTTCGTAGAGGGAAATATCAAAATCCTCTTCCGCCATCCCAGCAATTTCTGCTTTGACAATTAGGGCTGCGGGCGTTTCATAGAGATCGGCAGGAGGTTGCCATTGGTGATGGGCGAAACTTGCTTGAATGCGACTACCCCAAAAGTCTGCGTGTGAGGGGGAAGCAATACCAGAAACAATGCCTGTATAGCGGTAACCGAATCGGCGATAGCGCATAGTTTTTGCTCGAAGTGTTCCTAAATTTAAGCAGCGAACCAAATTGGCAGCGTCCAGCCCATCATCACACTACTTGTGCAAACAATCACGAGTAACCAGAATACTTGCATTTGGCTTAAACCAGTTTTCAGCAACTGTTTAACAGAGTCTGATAGGGCTAAATCCAAGGTGAATATACCCATACTCATGAGCGCGATCGCTACAGCCCAACCGTATAAGCCACTCGACGTCAATGTCCCAACCAAGATCAACGCCGAGCCAAATGTTAAAGACCATAAGCCTGCCCAAACAGTGAATCCAGCAAGCCAACAAATGCGAACAGCAGCAACTGTTAGAATCGACATTATTATAGCAACTTGGGAAAAGGAATGATTCAACCCAGCGAACCATCCTAATCCACCGAACAACAAAATCAGCACCAACAGTGCTACCAGACTCCTAAAAACAGGATTTAACCAGGATTGTGGGGATGCAAATGAATCACGGTCTAGCTGAAAGGGTGTTATTATTTTGCTAATCATAACCTTGCACCTCCGGCTCGCAATTTATGACTCAACAAGTTCTGATTGCAATGCCCGCAGCAGATCGTCCCGTGTAATAATGCCAACAAGCTTTCCCTGTTCATCAACCACCGGCAAACGGTTGATTCGTTTTTCCAGCATTAAATCAGCAGCCTGAGAAATTGGGGCATCCGGTGTAATTGTGAAAGGATTCGGAGTCATCACATCCTGAACTAGTACGCCCAAACTTTTCTTAAGTTCTTGTATAAATCGATCTAATGGTTCTAGGTAGATGATTCCGCCCAATAACAACAGATATAGCGGTAGGCGAATCGGACGTTCTTTGAACAACAAGTCTGCTTCTGAAATGATACCAACTAGTTTACCCTCATCATTTACAACTGGAAGTCCGCTAATATGTCGTTCTTCTAAACGGTTGAGTACCGTTTCCACAGAGTCTAGAGGTGTTACGGTAACAGGCTCAGGAGTCATAAGGTCTTTGACTCGTAAGACTTGAGTAGGCATTGTTCCAATTTGGTGTTCAATTTTTCGGTTCGAGTTTGATAATGCTCTTTTGCAATTGTCAAAGTCAGTTTGCTTGCACGGATGCTATGCAATTTTCTTAGCCAAAGTGCTGATGATTGATAGAAGAAACTGGAGGTTCTAGCAGAAGACACTAAGCAATGCTCCTAAAGAGCCGCTACGCGATTGCAGTCATAGCGTATTTACCTAAATCATAGTCAGCAAATCCAAGTAAAATCTGAAGTTATTAAGTGATTGCGAACTGGGGTTTGTCGATCGCTTAAGTCCTATGTCCTACTGACTATTCTTCAGCTGATTTTTCAAGAAGTCTTGAGCCGTTTCAATGTCCTTGCGAACATCCTCCAATGGACGATTTTGGAGCATGGCGATCTCCTCAATCTCCCATCCTTCCAGAAGATACAGCATCAAGGCACGGCGTTGAAGTTTAGGCAATTTTGATAACTGAGCAAATAGCCAACGTTCTTTTTCTATCAAGGTGAGCGCATCCCAAGGTTCCTCGACTTCGTGCTGAGGCAAAATATCTTCCAGGGTCAAAAGGTCTAAACTGCCCCAGAACGGCTCATTTTCTAAAATCCAACCACTCGTCACTTGAAAACGCGGATCGTCTAAGGAAATGGTAAGAATTTCCTTGGTTTCTAGTTCGTCCAAAATCTCGTGCATGAGTCCACCGATCCATTGATCGAGGGGTTGTTGCGGCGTCCGCCGATCGAACCGTTCCCAGGCACGCACGATCGCCTCATCCAGCAGATCGGAAACCGTCATTTCATTGGGGGAAAGTTTGCCTTCAATCTGGGCAAAGATTAGTTCACGTCGGGCATGATTTCGCAAGTTGCGGAGAATAGGACGCAGCAATTCAAAGAAGGATTCTTTATTTTGCTGCCGAATATCTTGTTCTAAAAATTGACTGGCTGTTGCAAAATCCTTTTGCCGTAGCCGTTTACGACGATAGGAGTCGTCATGACGAATTTGTTCTTTATGACGACGAATCTCTTGTGCCAGGGTATCGGCAACCTCATCAATCGCCGCTTGATATGTTTCAAACCGAGATTTGGATTGGGCAACCAGTGTTCCGGTTGGGAGGGCCAGCACTGCTCGCACCTGATAGCCATTGGGCTGACGATCGATGCTTAATCGCAAGTGACGCTGGTTTGGTGGGAATGATTGCAATAGGCGATCTATTCGGCGTTGCTTTTTTACCCAATAGTCGCGAATCTGCTCTTTGATTGTAGATGGACAGTCATGAAATATAAAATGTTGCGCCATAGTAACCTCCCATCAACATAAACCTTGGGATAAAAGTAAATCATTCTTTCACCGATCTAAATCTCTAGCTCATAGAACTGTTGAAAAAATGAGATGCTCAAGACGAAAAGTTGAGCCTACTTGTTGATTACCACAGGCAACCCGTATGTGCAAATTATATCGCAGTAACACGTATCTTAGCCAATGGTGAACTCGGTTGTGTGGTCAGGTCTGGCTCCTTTTAATCCCCGATGCAGGGTGAGCGAGTTAAAGGGTTTACCAATTACCCCTTTCACGCCCAATGCTTCGTACTGGCTGGGTGGTGGTGCAGGATCTCAGTTGCTGCAAGAGCGTTGCCAGCAATTCACAAGGATCGTAGGGTTTGGTGAGATAGTCGTCGGCTCCCGCTTCTAACTCTGCCACGCGATCGCCTTGCCGATGCAGCGAAAGCCGCATGGGTAGCCCTGGCACGTTCTAAATCTTATACCAATTTAAAAAATCATTGCGACAGATGGATTGACGCAACCCCGACAGAGACAGTAATTCCCAATCCAAAATCTAAAATCTAAAATGGTATTAGTTCCAAGATCCCTGTAATCCATAAATCCAGACAGCTGCCCCAAAACCCTACATCTACAGTGTCACAAAAGAACAGAGAACCACCATGATGATCGCGGCTAATCGACGATTAGGAGTTTTCTCACTGGCAACTTTATTGGTGTCAGCTCACTATGGTTTAGGATTCATTCTAGGTACGGCAGAGCAAGCGATGGCTAAAGGTGCTGGTGGTAGCCTCTATGCCGTTTCCATCGGGTTGGGCTTTCTAACTCTTCTGGCACTGGCAAAGTTCTATTGGAGCGAAGTTGAACAGATCTGGACGCTGTTAGGCAACCGCTATGGCAAACCTGTTAAAGTTGGCGTTGGACTGATGTCCTGGACATCCCTAATCGGCATTGAAGCCGTTCAGATTATTTCAGCCGCTTCGATCTTGGGCGTCGCGGGTATTCCCAAATTACCCAGTACGATCGCGCTCGCCATTCTATTCTGCATTCTATCATTGTTGCCTGTTGAGCGTGCTAGTTGGGTCTTCCGGGGATTGCTGCTGTTCAATATGTTGGCACTCTTATATGCGCTGTGGCGGCTGCAAAGTTTACCGGAACTATGGCAGGCTCCCCTGACATTCATTGCCGCCCTCAGGCATGTTGATGTCCAAGAAGCGATCGGGGTTTCTGTTGCCACTATTTTACTAGTGCTCATTGATATGAAATGCCAGCAATTTGTAGTACAGGCAAAGGATGTTCGCATAGCATATTGGGGATGTATTCTAGCAGCGATCGCTCTGATTGGGCTGGCATTTCTGCCGACTACCGTGGCGATCGCAGGACAGAACACAGGTATTTTGCCTGCAAATGTGACTGGCAAAGAAGCAATTCCCTACATCCTATCCTGGATTGGGGGTGGTGCTAATCAGCCGTGGGGGATTGTCTTGATGCTGGCACTGGCAGTTCCGGCACTAGGAATTGGCAGCAATATCTTGCGAATTCAAACTAAAACAGTTTTAGATTTAGAGGTCATTGCCAATACTCAGCGAAACCAGATTTTGATTTCAATTTTGAATGCCTTATTTGCCTTTGGAATCGCTCTCAAAGATGGTGAAATTATCGGCTTAATTCTCTATTTCTACGCTGCGTATCTATCCACCGTTTGGATTCCCTTTGCTGCCTATCTACTGGCTCATGCCAGAATCTATGTCTTTTCTGATACGAGTGTTCGTCTCTCATTTTTCATAGGTGCTTTGACATCCCTGTCAGCTTTAGGGATTGCGTTATTTTATCCAGAGGCAATTGTCTTCAACAGCGCCGAATTAACCATTATGGCAATGGGGATGGGGTTTGGCGGTTTGAGTTTGCTCGCAGTTCAAATGGTCGAAAAATATCTGTTGGTACCGAAGACTCAAACTCAAGAGGAGCACAGTCATGATGTCTGAATTCGGCAAAACACTTTATTACTTCATTTCACATCTTGCACCACTGGAGGCAGAGCCGGCTCTGCCTCCAAATCCTCGTTACCAGGTTCAACCTGGTAACGAGAACTAGAGTCTCTGGCTCTCGCAATCGTAGAGCGTAGCCCTTCGGTGCAGGGTATGGTGCAAGATCTCAGTCATCCAACTTATCCCCCAGTGCGATCGCACTGATAATCTCAATCAATTACTCCATCAACCAACCAAACAAATCTCCTACAGTAAGACTGATATCTCTGGCAAATTCTGGAATCGGCAAACGTGCTTCTAGTTGATCGAAAACATCAGTTGATTTATCTGGAAAATAAACAAATACCGACCGTTCTTCTGGATCGATTAGCCACCCCATTTGAGTCTCATACTTCAGACAGTGAAGAATATTTTTTATGACCGAACAAGGCAAAAGTAAAAAGTTAAAAGGCACTCATAAAGAATAAGAAAAAATGGTTACTAGCACCATTATTTATTTATGGAATGAAATAAAAATATTCTCAATCGAGACTCGCAGCGCCAGAAATAATACATCCTTATTAAAGCCCCTCAATTTATTTATGGGGATTATCTTTTTACTTTTTACTTTTTACTTTTTACTTTTTACTTTTTACTTTTTACTTCTTAATTTGGTTTGACTTTGGTCAGGTGAGAGAATTTCAATAGTCCAATCAGGGGCAGCGAGGAAAACATTAGCAATTTCTCCATTAGCATCACGGGGAATTCTTTGCCAACTAAACACTGAGACATCTGGTACTATAGAGCGATCGCCATAGACGTGCGTAGCACGGCTTCCCGAAGGGTAAGTGCAGCGAAGTTCCGAAAAAGCCCGTGCGATGCGCTTTGACTTAAGTGCTGTGTTGATTGCAGCCGCTAACTCTGTCTCAATTGTACTGTGCTTCCCTTGAGGCATTGGCTTTTGGATAATTTGCCCTTCAATATACTCCCTAGCGGGTTCTGTTTCTGGTAGTTGCAGAAACTCCTCTAGTGTTAAGGATTTAGCAGGTATTTGTACCATTTGAGGTTACTTTTAGAGAAGCTAGTTAGACCGCTTTTATCTGTTATTTTAAATCGCCTAATTCAAACACTGCCTTGCAATCAACGAACAAAATTGTCAAATTATGTTCGGTTAGGCTGTTGCTTCACCCAACCTAACGCAAAATGCGATCGCACAATCAAATAAAAAAGGGATGTTTATCTCACTCCCTTTTTCAAAAATAAACTTTATCTTGAGTCGGAACGATTAGAACAGTCGAAAAATAAACGGATAACGGACAGGTTCATCTGGTTTGCTGAAACATTGCAACAATGCCCAAATTGTCAATCCCCAATGCAGTAAAAAGCCAAAAGCAAGAACGGGGAAAAACAAAATTCCGCCAATACCAAAGGTAAGCCAAGATAGAATCGCAATTGGAACTCCAATTACAGTTCCCCAGAACCAAACATTGAAGTGAAAATTAATTGATTCTTTGGCGTTGCTTTTAACAACTGGGTCATCGGAAATTAAGTAAATTGCAATTGGAACCCCAATCGAAAACAATGCTGTACTGAAGAAAATCGCCCCATGACACAGAGATGATAACAATTTGCGCTTATCAGAATTGTATGTAACTTGCATCCTGGTGGCTCCTCAATTTGCCTTTTAGCTTCGATTTTAAAGCTCACTGAATAGATTTAATATTGCAGGTTCCCGTACTTAAAAAGTTTTCAGGCTTTTCGCTGAAATAGATTAACTTTGATTGTTACTCATCAACTATAAGTTATGAGGTTTACCGAACCTCTACAGTAGAAAACCTCAAGAGTGTTATCAAGGATATCCTAAACTCTTAGCCCCCGGATATCCTTGTGCCTTACAGCTATTTTCATTTAAATAGAACACAACCTCTCCCCGCCGACCGCACCCCTCTCCTTGCTAAGGAGAGGGGATGGGGGTGAGGTTCGAGTGTGGTCAATTCAATTGAAATCTGCTGTAACTGATTCTTCAAATCAAACCGGATTTTTACCAAAGTCCTTGAATAGGTTCACCGGAATCAGAACCAGAATCAGAACTAGAATTAGAACCAAAATTAGGATCGCCTGCCTTGTATCCCTCGGCGTAACCCCGCGTGTACTCGCGGGAGTAAGTAACAGATAATTTACGGCTTCCTGCAAAGGGATTGTAAGTCTTTCCAGCCAAGGCATCTGATAAACCAGCCTCATAACCCCTGTTATAGTATTCGCTCAACTCATCATCACTTTGAGCCAGCAGCAGTTGACCGGGATTAATCTGCTGTGCTTCTACAGCTAGCACTGTCCCTAATAAGGTGAAAAGTGTCAGCGCAGACACCAGAAAACGCTTAGAGTTCATCAATCACACCACACTTGTAAATCTTGGGTTTGCGTCATTGGAAAACAATGAACAAAGTCTAGACTTAAGCTCCAGCCTCCAGGAAACACTATTTGAGATTCAAAAGAAGACTACTCTGTAATTAAATTTTATACACAAAATGTATTGAACAGTTTGAACAGCAAAAGGATAGAAGGGCACAATATTAGAGTATCCGTGGCTCAAAATACAGTCAATCTATCTTAAGTCGGAAAAAATATAGAATTTTGGGTTATTTTAAAGCAAAAAGGAGACAGGCAGCTTTTAGTGATATTAAGCTAACAGCAGAGATAACATAAAATTAGGTATTGCCCTACTTTATATTACTTAACGAAGACAGCAAAAAAATGGGTAGATTAAATCCTTACTCACTACAGATGCAGATTACTCGCATGTTTGAACAAGGGCAAGGTTTTTTTGCCACAACCAAAGTGCAAGAATGGTTGAAAGAACGCGGTCACAATCCCACAGATTATGAGATTATTTTCAATCAAAAACCCGCTCCTCCCGGTTCCAAACAAGTAATGGTAGTGGAAATTGAATTGCGGCGTAAAGACGGACAACCAGTAGACCCTTGGTTGCAAGAACAAGCAAATTTACAAAAATGATAGAGGGTTATTTTTCAGAGAACTTAACATGACAGCTAATATCAAAGAACCCGTTACTTACGAAGGTGGATGTCATTGTGGCGCAGTGCGCTTTCGGGTAGTAGTTGACACACACAAAGCCGATGATTGTAATTGTTCAATCTGTAGAAAAAAGGGTTTTTTGCATTTAATTGTGCCGCGAGATAAATTTACTTTGTTACAAGGCGAAGATCTGTTAACAACCTACAGATTTAACACAGGAGTTGCCCAGCATAAATTTTGCAGCGTTTGTGGAATACATTCTTTTTATATTCCTCGCAGTCATCCCGACAGCATTGATGTTAATATTCGTTGTCTAGATGGTGATGTGGTGTCGAATTTTGAAATTGTGCCTTTCGATGGGGCCAATTGGGAAGAGAATATACATAAGTTGCGGTAAGTTCAGGCAATTAGGCGATCGGAAACGCTATGTGGTTTACTAACCTCAAGGGATTTGGTTACGACCTTACTTTAACTGCTTAATAGCAGTTTTTTATTTTTTGTTTATACAGATTATCCTTAAGAACTATACTTAAACAATATCAGGGTGGCCATTCTGGTCAAACCCTCGATCTGCTTGCTAAAAAAATTCTTTATTTTTGAGGGTGTGAGTGAAACCAGTACAGAATGAGACGGTAATATATGCTCTGGCGCATTCTGATAGCTGGAGTTATTTTGGGAAGATATTCATTCAGTAACCCTGTCCTAGTATGTCACACAAAATTGCAAAGCTAACTCCAGAACAAGAAGCTTTGATTAAATTTTACCGAGAGAAATGGAGAAATATAGCACTTTCAACTGAGCGAATCGACAGACAAAAGGCTATTGAAGGAGTTAAAGAACTTTATAGTTTGTGCCATATAGAACAGCCTGAAATTATCTTTTGTGAAAGCCCTTATCAGGCTATGAGTAAGGCTTTACCCCAGTTAGAGGCTCGAATTATTCAAACCACACCTTTGAAATTTTTACAATTGGGCTTAGGTATATTAAAGTTATTTCCAAATTTAACAAAACGTGAATCCAAGAATGTGGAAATTCAAAGACCCAGTGATGTAAACATCCACGTTAACACTACATTATATTATAGATTTATATCATATATGAAAACTCTAGAACAAACATTAAAAATTGATATGGCGGATGTTCTAGAGTTAGACATTGACGCTAATCTCCCAGAACTATACCACCAACTACAATTTCAATTAGAAAAACAGTATGATAGTAACTTCATACCTGGTTTTATCTTTTGCAGTTATTGCAGTTGGTTAGATTTTTGGAAATCTGTATTCAATTACACAGGCGAACAAAAGCTATTGCAAGTTCTTCATTTATTGGCAGAATCTAGTGGGTGTATTTTTCCATATCAAAGGGTAGCAGTAGTGTGCGATCGCCCAAGCAAACTTTCCTTAGACGACCAAAATCGCCTCCACGCTGAAGGCGAACCCGCCATCCAATTTACTGATGGTTACAATCTCTACGCCAATAGTGGTGTCATCTTACCGGAAAAATACGGTAAACTCCACCCCCATCAGTGGCAAACTTCATGGTTGTTAGAAGAAAAAAATGCCGAACTACGGCGAGTCTTAATTCAGGGTATTGGCTATACGCGTATGCTCGAAGAATTGCAAGCGAATGAATTAAATTCTTATCGAGAATACACATTATTAAAAATTGAGAATGAAATCGATGTAGAACCAATTTATTTGTTAAAGATGACTTGCCCCAGCACGGGATTTATTCATGTGTTGCGTGTACCATCTGATCTAAAATCAGCGCAAGAAGCCATCACTTGGGTAAATTGGGGAGTTGCACCAGAAGAATTTGTTGTACAGACTTAAGTTAGAAAAATAGACGCTATTTTCTACGAACTATTTAAATGAGGTTAGCTTAACTTGGTAGAGTGAATATAAAAAAGTAGCCAAATCATAACGGCATCACATGGGCAGTATTTGGGAACTCGATTTTTACTCCCGTCCGATTCTGGACGAAAATCAGAAAAAAGTTTGGGAAGTCCTGGTTTGCGAGAGTCCTTTGGATACTCGCGCAAATGTTGATTCTTTGTTTCGCTATGCTGAGTATTGCCCCAGTACTGAGGTAAATTCCGTATGGTTACGGACGGCGTTGCAGGAGGCAATTGACAAAGCAGGTGAAGCACCAATTAAAATTCGCTTTTTCCGCCGCCAAATGAACAATATGATTACCAAAGCCTGCAATGACTTGGGAATTCCAGCACAGCCAAGTCGTCGAACTTTGGTACTGAACCAATGGTTGCAACAGCGGATGGAACAAGTGTATCCAAATGAACCAGGTTATCAAGGGGGAACTAATCCCTCGGTACGTTTGGAAGCGCCTTTACCCCAACGCTTACCTGATGCTTTAGAAGGGCAGCAATGGGGATTTGTAACTTTACCAGCTTCAGAATTTATGGATATGCCAGAGTGGGAAATTGACTTTGGTGAAGGGTTTCCCTTGGAGTTGGCACAAGTATCCCTAGAAACTCAGATTCCTGGTATTTTAATTTTCTCACCCAGAGCCTTGCCGCTGGCTGGCTGGATGTCTGGTTTAGATTTAGCTTGGTTGAAATTTAACAGCAGTCCGCAAGGGGCAAGATTGCTTTTAGAAACAGGTGCGACAGAAAGCTGGGTGCTAGCAAATCTTAGAAATCCGCAAATGCTGGCAGAAGCTAAAGGCTTTGAAGAAGCTAAGCAAAAAGCTAACGGAGTGCATTTCATGGGGGTGCAGTCCGACCCCCAAGCAGAATCTTTTGCTGGTTTTTGGCTATTGTGTGAGATCAATCTGCCGTAAAGTGAATTGGGGAACTGTTGGTGGTTGGTAGTTAGTGGATAGTGGTTAGTAGTTAGTGGTTAGTAGTTAGTGGTTATTTCCTTATTCCCCACTCTCCCCCTCCCCCACTCTCCCACTCCTCCCTTTCCCTATTCGCTAATCCTCATGCCACAGCCAGGAAACATCATGGTGTCTAAAAAGTTGCCACAAGATACACTAGCAGAACAGCTGCTGGAATTTGCCTTAAAATCAGGTGCAGAAGTTGCTGAGGTGTATCAGTCGCGATCGCTTTCTCGACCAGTCTTTTTTGAGGCAAACCGTCTCAAGCAGTTAGAAACGAGTCAAGCGGAAGGAACGGCGTTGCGACTATGGTGTCAGGGACGTCCAGGACTGGCAGTAGCTTATGGAATGGTGGAACCCCAGGCATTGGTAGAACGTGCTTTAGCTTTGAGTCGGTTAAGCCAACCCGAAACTGTAGAATTAGGCAGTAACTGTCAGCCTTCCTACCCAGATATCGGCGAAGAAGTGCCGGTAGAAAAGTTAGTGGAATGGGGCAAACAAACCATTGCCCTCATCCGTGATGCTTACCCAGAAGTTCTTTGCAACGGTGACTGGGAATGTGATGTGGAAACTACTAGATTAGTGAATAGTAAAGGTCTAGATTGCTACTATACTGACACTACTCTCAGTTGCTATATTTCCGCCGAATGGGTGCGGGGAGAGGATTTTTTGAGTGTTTCCGATGGTGAAACCGAACGTGGCAATCTCCAGCCCGAGAAACTTGCCGATCAAATTTTACAACGTTTGAATTGGGCAAAAGAAAACGTTTCACCACCTAATCGTCGCGTCCCAGTTTTGTTTACCTCGAAAGCGGCTGATATGCTGTGGGGTACTGTCCAAGCTGCTTTAAATGCCAAGCGCGTTTTGGAAGGGGCTTCTCCTTGGGCGGAACGCATTGGCAAACGAGTAGTTTCCCCTTTCCTGACTCTTTACCAAGACCCGCAAGCAGGGCCTTATAGCTGTCCCTTTGATGATGAAGGAACCCCTACTCAGCCTTTGGTGTTTATTCAAAACGGGGAGTTGCAGAATTTTTACTGCGATCGCACTACTGGAGGTCAACTCGGTACTCCTTCTACTGGTAATGCTTTTCGCCCCGGTTTGGGTAGTTACCCCACCCCCGGTTTATTTAATTTCCTCATCCAACCTGGTTCTGGAACCCTACAAGAGTTAATTCAACTACTAGATGATGGCTTAATTGTGGATCAAATGCTAGGTGGAGGAAGTGGGATTTCTGGTGACTTTTCGATCAATGTCGATCTAGGCTACCGTGTCCAAAATGGTCAAGTCATCGGACGTGTCAAGGATACAATGGTGGCAGGTAATGTTTATACGGCGCTAAAACAATTGGTGAAACTGGGTAGTGATGCTGACTGGAACGGTTCATGTTATACTCCGTCTCTAATTGTGGAAGGATTATCTACCACTGGCAGAAACAATTAAAAATTAAAAATTTTCACTAAGTATGGACGATTCAAATAAAAGTCAGGATGGTATCCAACTTGATACATTGATATTTTTTGAACGTATTTACAAGCAGCAGGAATTAGCAGCGAAATTGTTAGGGTTCCTTGGGAATTTCAAAAGGATAGCGATCGCATGCTGTACTTGACTCGTTAGCAGTATGACGGTCAACCTATTTCAGCTTTGATATTGGTCATGAATTGAGAAATCAGGGTTCCCAGTGATAAAAACTGGTTTCCTGACGAAGTGTTTTTTGACTTTTGACCCTTCGCTGCGCTCGAGGGCATGCTTTTGACTTTTGACTTTAATTATGTCTCCCGCTTTGCTGACTCCGTGGATTCGCACAGTCTGGCAGCCGAGAAGAGGTTTAGCGATCGCAGAAGCTTGTATCATCGGTCTAGTCGCTGCCTTCTCTGCTGTATTCTTGAAATTTGGGTCGGGATGGCTAGGGACATGGCGAGTTCATAGTTCCCACGTTTTACCAGCGTGGCTATTCCTACCAACAGTTGGTTTGTGCTTTGGTTTTCTAGCTGGGTTATTGGTGGAGAGGTTAGCGCCAGAAGCAGCTGGTAGTGGTATCCCCCAAGTTAAAGCCTCTCTTGCAAATGTACCAGTTAAACTTTCCTGGCG
This sequence comes from Fischerella sp. PCC 9605, assembly GCF_000517105.1. Taxonomy (GTDB): domain Bacteria; phylum Cyanobacteriota; class Cyanobacteriia; order Cyanobacteriales; family Nostocaceae; genus PCC9605. The sequence goes on from NZ_KI912151.1 coordinate 467,925, forward strand.
AGTGGCAGTTGTGAAGTTATTCAGTGCCATCATCGCCTTGGGTTCAGGCATAACTTTAGGGAGACAAGGCCCTACCGTCCAAGTCGGCGCAGCTTTAGCAGGGGGGATGAGTCGCTTGGTTCCTACCTCCCCAGACCATCGCCGCCAGATGATCGCAGCCGGTGCGGGTGCTGGTTTGGCAGCAGCTTTTAATGCCCCCATTGCTGGTGTATTGTTTGTTGTCGAAGAGTTACTTCAAGATTTATCAGAACTGACATTAGGAACCGCCATTATCGCCTCGTTTATTGGTGGAGTCGTCTCGCGTTTGTTGGGTGGTCGCAGTTTGCTACTTAACTTGGAATTGACCAAATCCTCTAGCAGCTTCTCCATTCCGGAAATTCCCTTTTTCCTAGTTTTGGGCGTTTTAGCAGGGTTACTGGCGGCATTATTTAATCAAGGATTGATTAAAAGTATCAAGTTATATCGTCGTTTACACATCAGCTTGCCGCTGCGGGTAGCTTTGGCAGGATTTATCTCTGGTGTTGTAGTTGCAATTTTACCTAATGATTTCCGGAATAATACGGGGTTACGGGAATCTGTAATCGCAGGAGGGGCGGATGCATCCTTGGCTGCACTTGCTTTTTTAGCTCAGTTTATTCTCACCTTAGTAGCATTTGGTTCAGGAGCGCCAGGAGGTTTATTTGCTCCCAGTTTGATTTTAGGTTCCTGCTTAGGATACATCGTGGGTGTGTGCGAAGTCCAATTGTTTGGATTCGGTTCGACCACTACCTACGCTTTAGCAGGTATGGGAGCATTTTTTAGCGCCGTCTCGAAAGTGCCAATTACAGCGATAGTGATTGTATTTGAGATGACAACAGATTTCAATCTGGTGTTACCTTTAATGATTGGCTCTGTCACATCTTACTTGGTTGCCGACAAGCTCATGCCAGGATCGTTGTATACCAAGCTTTTACAATTAAATGGCATTGATATCAAGGAAAAACCAGCCTCTGTCGAAGGTGTATTGACACAGTTAACCGCAAGAGACGTAATGCAGCGACGGGTAGAAACACTGGATGCAGAGATGTCTGTGGAAGAAGTTGTACAGGCTTTCTCTCGCTCCCACCATCGGGGTTTTCCCGTAGTAGAAGAAAATAAACTAATAGGAATTGTGACACAAAGTGATTTACTAAAAATTCACGATCGCAATTTAGCTAAAGATACTCCCCTACGGGAAATCATGACACCCCAGCCAGTGACGGTTACACCCAGACACAACTTGGCTAACGTGCTGTATTTATTGAATCGTCATCAAATCAGCCGCTTGCCAGTGGTAGAAGGGCGAAGATTAATAGGGATAATTACCCGTGCTGATATTATCCGGGCAGAAGCAGACCGTCTTAACTGCGAAAATAGAGAACACGGGCCACAACCGGAACCTTCCTACGTGGTTTATCAAACGCGATCGCCCAGCACTGGCAGAGGTAGATTGTTAGTACCGGTGGCAAACCCCGAAACAGCGGCAATACTGCTACAAATGGCAGCAGCAATTGCCCGCGATCGCCACTACGAAATCGAGTGTTTGCAAGTGATAATTGTTTCTCGCCAGAGTTCCCCTGCCGAAACACCAGTCAGGACGGCAAAAAGTCGGCGGTTACTGCGAAATGCCGAAGTTTTAGGTAAAAAATGGAAAATACCAGTACATACACAGATACGAGTTGCCCACGATATCGCCCATGCAGTTTTAGAGACAATCAAAGAAAGACACATCGATCTGATTTTGATGGGGTGGAAGGGAAACACTTCCACCCCTGGTCGTATTTTTGGTGACGTAGTAGACACCGTTATTCGCCAAGCTACTTGTGAAATGGTGCTGGTGAAATTAGGTAATAGTCAAGAGTCAATAGTCAATAGTCAAAAGTCTCCTCTACTCCCTCTCTTTCCAACTCCCCCACTCTCCCACTCCCTCACTCCGCCACTCCTTCACTCCCCCACTCCTCTCCCCCCTCCCCAATTTAACCGCTGGCTAGTACTAATGGCTGGTGGCCCCAATGCCAGAGCAGCGATAAAATTGTTACCTGCTTTGGTGACATTAGGAAATGACCCCAAAATTCGCCTAACTCGCGTGTTTAAACCATCGGAATTAGAACCAGACATGAGAGTTTTACAAGAAGCGATCCGGACGCTAATGCGTCGTCGCAACTTGTCCAGCACTGTTGTAGCTGCGCCTGTGCAAGCAGATTCAGTGATCGAAGGAGTGATTAACCTGGTAAAAACCGAACGTTATGATGTAGTCGTTCTCGGTGCTTCCCGAGAGAGTATGCTACAACAAGCAGTGAAAGGCAATATACCTGAGGCGATCGCATCTGGTGTGGATAGTACGGTGATTTTGGTGAGGGGAGCGATTAATAATTAAAAATTTATTGTAGATAAAAAAATTACCCCGACGTTTGGGTTTAGCGTCTTGTTTTTTCAGCATCAACTTTATCGGTAAATGACGCTAAACATTGCTCGATTTGGCAATCGCATTTTTGGATTTGATACAAGTTGCGTTCAGATATAGCAGTAGTAATTCGTGCCCTCTCCCCTTCCCCTCTCCCAAATTGGGAGAGGGGCTGGGGGCGAGGGAAGTACTATCTTTGACTGCAACTTAGTATGAGTCTGCATCCAGACAAGCCAGTTCTATCGCTACGATCTAGATGAGATCAGTAACTTTGCTGGAATGAACCTCTATGTCTACTCTCACTGAAGAAATTCTGTCGCAATTACCAGGGGATGTTTTAGGGGGATTGCGTCGTAGCGATCGCATATTAGCATCCATTCGAGAAGGTGAAGCACCAATACCGACGGTAGTCAAACAAAGCCAGCACGATCATGGTGTTGTAGATTGGGATGTTTTAATCTGCGGTGGAACTTTGGGTATTTTAATTGGTTGTGCCTTAGCAGTGCAAGGAGTCCGGGTGGCGTTAATGGAACGGGGTACTTTGCGGGGAAGGGAACAAGAGTGGAATATTTCCCGCAGAGAATTACAAGTGTTCTTAAATTTATCTTTATTAACAGATGCAGAATTGGAAAAAGCGATCGCCACAAAATATAATCCAGCCAGAGTCAGCTTTGGCAACGGGCCAGAAATTTGGGTAGAAGATGTATTGAATATTGGTGTAGATCCAGTGTATTTACTGGAAACTTTGAAACAGCGATTTCTTGCTGCTGGCGGAAAGCTATTTGAAAACACACCTTTTGTAGAAGCGGTAGTTCACCCAGATGGAGTAGTGGTAAACAACCAATTCAAAGCCAGGTTATTAATTGATGCAATGGGACACATTTCTCCCATCACACAGCAAGCACGACAAGGAAAAAAGCCAGATGCGCTGTGCTTAGTTGTTGGTACTTGCGCTCAAGGTTTTCCAGAAAACCATACTGGCGATTTAATATTATCTTTTACACCCATTCAAAACCAGTGCCAATATTTCTGGGAAGCATTTCCAGCCAGGGATGGCAGAACAACTTATATGTTTACCTACATGGATGCAAATCCACAACGTCCAGGTTTAGAAGCTTTGTTTGAGGATTATCTGCACTTGATGCCAACATATCAGAGTGTAGAATTGAGTCAGTTGACATTTCAACGAGCACTATTTGGTTTCTTTCCCTCCTATCGCCAAAGTCCACTGCAAACTCCTTGGAATCGCATCTTGCCAATTGGAGATAGTAGCGGTAGTCAATCTCCCCTCAGTTTTGGAGGTTTTGGTGCAATGGTGCGTCACTTGCAGCGTTTAACCCAAGGCATTTATGAAGCACTGCAAACAAATCAATTATCTGCCAAAGCGCTAGCACTACTGCAACCATATCAACCAAGCTTGAGTGTTACTTGGCTATTTCAAAAAGCGATGAGTGTTGATGTAAATCAAAATATTGCTCCCGATCAAATTAACCAATTGCTATCAGCCGTATTTGGAGAAATGCAACAATTAGGAGAACCAGTACTCAAGCCATTTTTGCAAGATGTAGTACAGTTTTCGGCACTGACACAAACACTGCTAAAAACAAATTTTGCACATCCAGAGATAGCGATCAAAATAATTCCACAAGTAGGTTTAGCAGCCTTATTAGATTGGATGATGCATTACGGAAATTTAGGGATTTATTCTGCATTGTTTCAGCTAAGTAAAATTTTAGAACCGTGGGATAAAAATTTACCCAGTGTTACCAAATACTATTGGTATCGCTGGGTTGATGCTTGGAAATATGGTTCTGGTGGTGATTATTTCGATGAGTAGCCTTTACTTACCAAAACAAATCCCCGTGTTTTACCAGATACCGAATCATGAGTGTTCATAGCCTTCCATAAATCTGTTGTCTTTACCCAAACTGGTGGATATTTGTAACGGGAAACGTCCAGAATCAAGAATCTATCTGTTTGTTCATTGTAAGCAGCTAACGGCGAAATGTGCCCGCCTTTTTCTTGTCCTATTTCTTTCCGTAAATAGTTAACCAGTACAAAATTTCCAGGCTGTTTTAAATTTTCCGCTACTTGTTTGCGAAAATTTTCTAAGTTTGTATTTGCAGCATGATAAACTTGCACTTTAACACCATAGCTTGCTAATAGCTGCCCCATCTGATCTAGCGTCATTCCCATCCGAGAAACAACTTCAGGAGTGATGACTTTTCGCGTTGCTGGGTTACTAAAAAAGTTTTCTTGAGTAAATACGTGGTAGGGCTTATACTCTGGTGCTTCTGGTGCAGGGATTCCTAGACCATTCAGCACCATTACTATACTGGCAACCCCACAATAAGCTTGATTATTTTGAGTTACAAACTGGGTGCTAAGAGGAAAAAAATCTTGTCGAGAACGACTTTCAACTAATAACTTTTCACCCTCAGGTGTGGTAAAGCCAATCAATTTGGGTGACAAAGTTAGAGTCTGAGCAAGAACGCTACTGCCAGTAATATATGCTCCTAAAATTAATGCTTTGATAGAGATTTTAAGTGTTTTGATTACATAAGGTTTCATGTTATTAACGTGAGTTTGACGGGTTGAAAAAGATATCAAAAAAGGCACTCGTCTGTGTTTAGATGAAAAATACGCATGATGTCGATCGCGATGGGAACTATTGTATCTCGGTTGTTTGCTAGCTTCTTCTTATCTATACTTGCAGTGACTGAGTGCTCTCTCGAATGGTTTTAGTCATTAGTCATTGGTCATTGGTCACTTGTTAGTAGTTAGTGGTTAGTGGCTTAACAAGTCAAAAGTCAAAAGCATGCCCTCGAGCGCAGCGAAGGGTCAAAAGTCAAAAAGATTCTTAATTTTGAATTTTGAATTTTGAATTATTTTCTCCCCCTCCCCCACTCTCTCCCTCCTCCAACAGCCCTACCCGTCGGGCTGCAACTATGTAACGGAAAATATACTCTACCAACTCAATGTAGTTACGAGCATTTGTGGGGGAAGATGCCCAAACAGTAACACCGTGATCGCGGATGAGTAGGGCTGGTACTTGCGGAGGAATTTTACTAAATTTTGCTTCTATCTCAGCTGCAATGCGCGGAACTTGTAAATGGTTGGCGAAAACAGGCATAACACAACGGGGATTTTCTTCCCACACTCCCAGTCCTTTGAGCATTTCTAGTGGTGGTAAGGGTAGGGTATCTCCCTGTACGAACCGAGAAACCAAATTTGCTTCCACTGAGTGTACGTGGTAGCAACTCATCGCTTCCGGAAAGAGATTATAGATACTCTGGTGAATGGCAGTTTCAGCAGAGGGCTTTGAGTCACTGCTAGATTGTTCTACCCGTCCATGAGGGTGAATGCGAACAAAATCGCTGGTTGCTAATTCACCTTTCGACTTTCCACTGGCTGTAATCCAGAAGCTACCATCAGGTAAACGTACCGAAAGATTACCGGCGGTTCCTACCATCCAACCCTGTTGGTAAAAGTGACGGGCAGCAGCTATTAACTCAAGACGGGCATCAGTTAGGGTTGGGCTGTTCATAGGGTTAGACTTGTACCAATATTTTTGAGATCCCCCTAAATCCCCCTTGATAAGGGAGATTTTTTAATTATTGCCCCCCTTTTTAAGGAGGGTTGGGGCGATCACTTCCACAATTTCGCTAGGTAGTCACGTATTTCTAAAAAATTGTTCCACGGAATGTAAGGTTTTTGATGTTCTGTCAAATATTGCGCTAAGCGATCGCGGGCAAATACCATCGGTGTTGCCAACGCCATATTCAGGTCAGTAAGCGAGTCACCAATAGCAATTGTCTCATCTGCTAGATACTTTTCCATCACCTGCACTTTGGCAACTAGTTCTGTTCCACCTTCAAACTCTGAATTTACCTGCAAGTACTCACCGCTGGTATCGGCATCGACGGCATGAACGGCATGAAGGCGCTGTATTAGATCGCCCAAAACAACTTCTACCATACCCCGCAGTCCACCAGAAACTACCACTAAAGGTACTTGCTTTGCTTCCAAGAAATCCAACAGTTCTGTGAACCCCAAACGAATTGGTTCTTGTTGAGTAAACTCCAAAATTTCCGAGTAGCGAGAGGATGGAATTGATTCCAAAATTCGCCGAACTCCCTCGCGCAGCGTCAGTTGCCGTGCGTACATTTGGGGTATCAGTTGGGCGGAAAGCTGCGGTGCAAAATGCTTCAGTACCGCCACAAAGGTTTCGGAAACCGTAATAGTGCCGTCAAAGTCGCAAAAAATGATTCGCTTCATTTTCAAGCCACAGCCTGATGCCTGCGAATTGGTGTACCCGTGTATTCAGGAACCCAGCCTTCTGTAGTGGTGAAATAACGTACTGCTTTGACTCGACGTGCTGGTGTGAGATAAAACCAGTGTTCTGTTCTGGCAGGCACGTTGATATACTCTTGTGGTTGCACTGTCAATTCTACTTGGCTGCCATCGGGACGCACAAAGCCAAAAATGCCTTCTCCCGCAACGATGTAGCGTACTTCATCATCTGCATGGGTGTGAATCTTGTCAAACTTTGCTAGCAGCCCATCTAGGTTCGGTATGTCTGGATGTAGAACAATGAGATCGCGGGACTGATAGCCTGCTGTCTGTTGCAATTGCTCAAAATAACCATCCAAGGCTTTTAACACCTGTTCTTTTTCGTCTTCATCGAGGCTATCTTTTGCCAGCAGCTGATGTAACTGGGGATTTTCTCCCACAGACCAGCGATCGAGTTGAATATTTAAGCACGCTAGTTCGCGGGTAATATCTTTCAGTTCGGTGTATGTTTTGCCGTCTTCTAGTTGTAGAATTGCCATAATTCACCTCCTGCAAAAAATATTATACGGTATCTCGAAGGACTTACCGGGCTTCAGATTACTTGTGACTTTTGATTTTTGACTTTTGAAAATACTCCTGCATAACTTGTAACGCCATCGGGCTAGCAACGCTACCACCGCCACCACCTGAATGTTCTGCAAAAGCTACAATCACAAGTTCTGGATTATCGGCGGGAGCATAACCAGCAAACCAGGCGTGATTTGCTTTCACACCTTTACTTTGCCAAGCTTCGGCAGTTCCAGTTTTACCAGCTATTGGGGGAAGGGTTGGTACATTTAAAGCTTTAGCTGTACCTTCAGTCACTACCTTCCGCAATCCTTCGCGGAGAACATTGACGGTAGACGGTTTCATACCGACCGACTCGTGCCAAGTTTTTGCTTGCTCGTTGTCTTGGAGTAAATGCGGCTGGACTCGGTAGCCACCATTGGCGGGTACAGCAAACATGATAGCGACTTGTAGAGGTGTGGCTAGTAATGCTCCCTGGCCAATTGACATATTCACCGAATCGCCTACAGTCCAAGGCATTTTCCAAACTTTCTGTTTCCATGCTTCATCTGGAACAAAACCTTTGGATTCTTCGTAAGTGAATTCAAACCCAGTTTTCCTACCAAGGCCATACTTGCGAGTCCATTCAATCAAGGTGGGGCCACCAACTCTCGCACCGACTTGGTAGAAGAAAGTATCGCTGCTCATGGCGATCGCTCCTGCAAACCCTAACGGGCCAAATCCGGCGTGGTTCCACTCATTAAAGCGGTAATTGCCAAAGCTCAAGTAACCGTAGGTAGGCAAGATTGTACCGGGAGAAAATTTACCTGATTCTAGTGCAGCGGTTGTGGTAACAATTTTGAATGTACTCGCTGGGGGATAGGCTCTCAAAGCGCGATTGAGCAAAGGATGGTCAGTACCTTGCAAGATTTCTTGTACTTCTGTTTGAGAGAGTTTTTGTTTGGAGAACACATTTGGGTCAAAAGTGGGGTGAGACACCATTGCTAAGATGCCACCGTTACGGGGGTTCATAGCAATAATCGTACCGTTGCGATCGCCCAACGCTTTTTCTGCTGCCATTTGCAGATCCCAATCTATGGTCAAGCGCATATCTTTACCAGGTTTTGCCTGTTTCTCCCCCAAAATCCGCAGCGGACGACCCTTGCCATCTACTTCCACTTGCTGACCGCCCCATTCACCCCGCAGTACTTTCTCATAAGCTTTTTCGATTCCCATCTGACCAATTACATCTCCCAGACGGTAGCCTTCGCCCTCTTTTTGTTTTAACTGTGCGGCTGTTAGTTCGCGAGTATATCCTAAGACATGAGCAAATTCCCTACCATGCGGGTAGTAGCGAACCGCGTCCGTATGTATTTCCACATTTTTAAGTTCGCTTTCATACTCTCTTAAAGCAGTAATTTCATTTAAGCTCAAGTCGCGCTTGATCCGCACAAGTTTAGAAGAATTAGGCCCGGCCTCTTCGAGTTTCTTTTCAATTTCTTCTCGTGACATGTCGAGAATTTTGGATAAACGCCGCCCTACAACTGACCAAGATGCCTTGGTGTGAGCCATCGGCCACAAATACACAGAATGAGGATAGCGAGTTGTCGCTAAAAGTTTGCCATTGCGGTCAAAAATGTTACCTCGTTCTGGTTGTTTGGGTAAAAGTCGAATCCGGTTAGACTCTGCTCGTTCTCGATAAGTTGAACCTTGAACAATTTGCAAATACACCAACCGCGCTAGAATGCCATTTGTCATTAAAAGAGTAAACAAAATTAAAAATATGGACTGTAAACCCCGTCCAACTGTGCGTGTTTGTTTGTTATTACCAAATAAACGAGATTGTAATAGAGACATACTAAACGAATGTGATTCCAGATTAGCTTTAGTTGTATACGTTGACGCTCAATTTTACCCAGTATATTAGAGAAAAACTATCGGTTAGCGCAGATCTGTAAGTTTTTTACTGGTATAAAATAAACTTTGATTTTAGTCAGCAGTACAGACAGTAAACCAATACTAGTTTGTTTTTGTTCCGAAAATTTGCGGAATAGTTATTTATTTTAATCAACCTAACTATACATCTACAATATTTATCTTTGGGTCGTACTGTCTCGGTTCTACCATAGATAGCACCTGCATTTTTGTGACTCCTAAGTTGATACTCTGGTGAAAGTATAAAATAGCTACTTCCTTCCTACTCATGGGTTCCGCAGAGTCGAAAGCAAAGGATAGAAGAAGTAATCATCCAACAAGAAGGAATTTAGGCAAGAAACAGCATTTTTGCGGCTAGAACCCAACAGGGATAAAAAAATTATTACAGTCAAGCTCTAAAAATTGCTAATACGGTTATGGTATGTAATTTAAAGAGCAAGGTAGGTTTCACCTTGATTCTGGCAAGATTCAAAACAGGGATGCTACTACCAAAATGACTTGCAACAATACTAATAACTTTATTAACGTTCAAAAAAACAAAAAATTTCCCCTCATTTTGCCTGTAATATTTATCATTCTTGTGTCTTTTATAATTTTTACAGATACTGCTACTGTAATTCCTATTGTGGGGTTTCATGGCGTTATTGATCATAATAAAAGTTATGCTGCTCAGCTAGATATTAGAGGGTTGCACTACTCACAACAAAGCTTAGAGAGTTTTCTGGAATATTTAGTTATTAACGATTATCAATTTTTGTCAACTCAAGATTTGTATGATTTTTTCCTCAGCAGAAACAGCAATACTCCTAAAGATTTATCTAAAAAGAAGCTCATTATGATTTCTTTTGATGATGGTTATAAATCAGTACACACAATTTTACTACCAATTTTATATAAGTTAGAAGAAAAATACGGTAAGAAAGTAAAAATTGTTTTATTTATCAATCCGGGTAATTTATTTGATCGGGAAAAGACCGATTCAACTCATTTAGGATGTGAGGAGTTGAGAGAAGGGTTAGAAAAAGGATTTTATGATATTCAATCTCATGGATTTAATCATATAAATTTAACTAGATTAACTCCTAAGAAATTAATTTATGAACTCTTAAAATCCCAAATTGTTCTGAGAAAATGTACAAAAGACTTAGATCCTGAGCAAAAAGTAGCATCTCATTTTGCTTACCCATATGGTGCTTATAATAAACAGGTCAAATATTATGTTTCTAAATATTATTTATCAAGTTATCTATACAATAACCAAATATTAAATATAAATTTATTGAAAAATTACTATGAAATTCCTCGTTTAACAGTTAATCGACAAGAATCAGTCCAAGCATTGATAGAAAAATTTGAGTCCATTAAGTACACTCAAGAATCAAAAGTCCAGAGTCCAAAGCTTTTGGATGGAGACTCCGATCCTAGCCAATTTTCCTTTTAACTCTTGACTCTGGACTTAACGAAGCGTAGACGCACTTTCCTCGGCTACCCTACACTGAAGTCGCTGTGCGTCTACGATGTAGGGTAGCGCAGTGAGTTGAAATTTATATGCAAGACAAGAATAGTATTACTGTTGCCAACTTAAAACGCGCTTATGCTTTAGATGCACTGCGTGGATTTGCAATTTTAGCAATGATCTTATCCGGCACGATAGAGTATAAAATTTTGCCAGCTTGGATGTACCACGCTCAGGAACCACCACCTACGCATACTTTTAATTCTAATTTGCCTGGATTAACTTGGGTAGATATTGTTTTTCCAATTTTCTTATTTTCTATGGGAGCAGCTATTCCCTTAGCACTGGCGAACCGCTTGAAGAAAGGATTCACGACAATACAAGTTATTTTATACATCCTCAAACGAGGATTATTGTTAGGAATATTTGCAATATTTCTTCAACATATTAGACCTTTGACCATCAATCGAAACCCAAGCGAACAAACATGGTGGATAGCATTGTTGGGTTTTTTAATACTCTTTTTTATGTTTGTTCGGTGGCCTGTAAAAGAAAAATATAGGCAGTACACAGAATTTATTACTATCGGTGCTTGGTTTGCAGCGATTATTCTTGTCTGTTTCCTTAGATATCCAGATGGAAGTGGATTTTCACTGGCAAGGAGCGATATTATTCTAGTTGTACTGACAAATATGGCAATTTTTGGAGCGATCGCCTGGTTTTTTACCAAAGATAATTTGTTACTACGTCTAGGATTGCTAGGTTTATTGATTGCTTTGCGGCTATCGGCTTCTGTCAAAGGAAGTTGGATTGCTGTGCTTTGGAAAGCATCCCCTATTCCTTGGATTTTTCAATTTGATTACCTGAAGTATTTGTTTATAATTATTCCCGGAACAATTGCAGGTGATTTAATTCTGGATTGGCTGCAAATACCAGTAAAAAATGGTGGAGAAGAAGAAATTAATTCAAACTGGAATCATCTGCGTTGTTACAGCATTATTTTTTTGATGTTGACTCTGGTTTTGGGTTTACTAATTGGTTTGCAAGCTAGATGGTTATGGCAAACAGCGTTATTGAGTACTGTCCTTTGTTTAATTAGCTGGTTTTTATTTGTAAATCCCAATAATGAAAAAGCAAGATTGCTCCAAGCTTTTTACCAGTGGGGTATTTATTGGTTGGTGCTTGGCTTACTTTTTGAACCGTTTGAAAAAGGAATAAAGAAAGACCCAGCTACCTTGAGTTACTTCTTTGTTACAACAGCGATCGCACTTTTTTTATTAATTACTTTCACCATAATCATAGATGTCTTTCAACAGCGTAAATATCTACAACTATTAATTGACAATGGACAGAATCCGATGGTTGCCTATGTAGCATTTGCCAATTTTCTCTGGCCTGTTCTTAAATTAACCTATCTTGAACCTTTGATTTTAGAGTATACCAATATCCCTCTAATAGGCTTTATCAAAGGAGTCATATATACCTTATTAATTGCATTTTTTGTGAGTTTATGTACTAAATTGAAGCTGTTGTGGAGAACATAAACGTGCTTTATAGATCGGTAAAAACAAACGCGATCGCAGCAATGATTTTGGAAGAACTTGTAGTCTAAGACTGTGGCGAGGTTGGTGGTAGGGCGATCGCTCATAATAAAGTCCAGATATTAACATCTTAAGGAGATTGCAAATGCCTCTGACTCTGATCAAAGGAACCTTTTCGATTAAAGGTGCTGCACCTGATGGCGACTCCATCAGATTCATCCCAGACGATCCATCCTTATGGAAGAAACTAGAAAACCGTGTTCGTACCAATCGCTTGGGAGGAGCACAGCTGCGCTTAGATGCGATTGATGCTTTAGAAACTCATTATCAACCCAGGAATGGCGGATTAGGAACTCAGCGTCAACCGGAAAAATTTGGTGACAAAGCTGCATCTAGACTGCTCGATCTCCTGGGTTTTGACAGCACAACCGTGAAGCGTGGAAAGCGAGAAATTGTTACTGACGCAGATCCTGATACGGTTCCAGGATACATTCTCAGCCGCTTTGCTGATATTCACGGACGGGCGATCGCTTTCGCTTTTAGAGGAAATTGCGATCGAGAAGATGGAGATACTATTTTTGTCAGTCAAGAGTTACTCCAGCAGAGTGCGAATTACCAGCTAGTGGCGGAGGGATTAGTATATCCCACCTTCTACTCGAAACTCTACCTTGAGTTGCGTCAAGCACTGACTGCTGTTTCTGGGGAGGCACGCTCAAGTAATTCTGGTTTGTGGACAGAAGATGTCACAAATACAGGTTTTAATTTAGACAGCTTGAAAACCATTACAGAGGACGTTGTAATTCTTCCCAAACTATTTCGCCGATTGCTTGGCTACCTCGCCATTAACGATCGCAGTGTTGATCTGGCAGGTTTTGCCGACTTTCTGGAGGCGAGTAACGATCGGGTATTAGTTCTTTCAGAGGGTAAGATTACAGGTTTGGATAACCTAGTCGAGATTGACGATCAAAACCTGAAATTGACTAAGAAACCCGAGGATCTTGTCTTTATGGAGGAGTAAGTGCGATCGCAAAGTGCAGTAAAAGATCCAGAATTTTGGGTATTAGACCGTACTCATCGCGGTAAAAGATACCAGATAGGGTTACTAAAATGCTGTTATGCGGTAAAGTATCGGCAGTAGAAGTGCTAAACCGCACACTGCGATTGAATAAATAGTTGGGCTGCTGAAGAAAACAGTCTCACTTGTGAGCTTCTGTATCTCGCTCTTGAAAAACTTCACGACCAACGATGTCCTGGAATAGCATAACCACCATCAATGGAGATAGTTTGTCCTGTGATGTATGAGGCAGCATCAGAACACAGCCAAACCACCGTTTCTGCGATTTCTTCTGCTTCGCCCAATCGCTTGAGAGGAATGTGATGGATGAAGGGCTTAGCCCCTTCATCTTCAGGATGAAAAAAGCGGCGAAACATCTCTGTATCAATGATGCCTGGATTGATGTTGTTGATGCGAATGTTGTGACTCGCGTACTCCAGTGCAGCGGGTCTGACCATACCATCGAGTCCGCCTTTGCTAGCTGAGTAGATAGTTGAACCTGCCAGACCACCTTTGGCAAGCCAAGATGAGGTGTTTACGATCGCACCACCATTTTCCTGTTTGAGCATCTGCTCAATTTCATATTTCAGGCATAGCCAGACAGCCTTGAGATTTACTGTAATGGTGTTTTCCCAGTCAACTTCGGTGAGTTCTGTAATAGGCGCAAATTTTCCTTCAGTGCCAGCATTGTTAAAAGCGCAATCTAGACGACCGTAGCGTTCAACCGTTTTCTCAATCAGCGATTGGATATCTAAGGGATTAGCCATATCCGTCTTGATAAAATGCGCTTCGCCTCCCATCTGGTGGATTTGCGCGACAACTTCTTTACCGACATCTTCACGACGGGCAGCAACGACAACTTTTACACCGTGTTTAGCAAAAAGCATGGCAGTTGCTCGTCCCATTCCTGAACTTCCACCTGTGACAAGAGCAACTTTGTTACGTAAATCGAGCATTTTCGTTCTCCCTTTGTTGGTTAATTCAAGGCAGCATAAACTGAGAGGCTTGACAAGCCTGCCTATGAATCTCGGTTTAGATTCAAGTTCTATTTCTCTGGTTCGTATTTGCGACTAAGTTCTAGCAGAAATGCTTGCCCCGCAGTCAAGCAGTCATTTCGTTCGTGCATTTCATTGGGATTTGCTTCTAAGGTTTTGTAGTAGCGAATCTTCCATTGAATGGCTTCTAGATTGCGCTGGAGTTCCTGAATATTCGCCTGTACGCGCTGTTCGTGGGCTTCGAGGACGGCTCGACGTTCAGCGATCGCGTTCGGCTGTTCTCGGAACAATTGGGTAAAGTTTTGTATCTCTCGAATAGGCATTCCTGTTGCCCGTAGTCTTGTCAAGAACTCAATGCGCTTGACATCTTCTGCGGAGTAGCGGCGATGCCCATTACTGGCACGGTCAATCGGTTCGAGCAACCCATATCGCTCGTAATAGCGTAAGGTATGCACACTCAAGCCCGTTTGCTGCGCCACTTGCTGAATTGTGAGTTCCATTTCCATACGAAGCAAACCTGAAAGCACACATCTACGGTAGAACTTAGAGTGCGCTCAAAGTCAAGCCCCTCTGCCACAATCTTGAGCAGGCAGCCTAACAATTCCGTTGCAGTGGTATAAAGATCTCGCGCTTCGTTCTAATACCAATTCTCTATAATCTCGCAACAGATCAATCTCCGCGTTCCCGCGTCCCCATGTCCCCACGTCGGGTGCGTCATCATCTGTTACCGAGGGTTTGTCAAAACTAGAGGCTACAGCAGCCATGAATTTAGTTATAGTTTGGCAGTGGTGAATGGAAGCAAGTAATAGCGATCGCTCATATCTCATATATAGAGTCCGGATAATAGCATTATTTATCCCTATGGGATTGCCTGTTGAAATTGAACCCTTTTCCAATATCCTGAATAATCGGTAGAGCACTCAAACAATGAGAACTAGTGCTTTGCCACACAAACTATGCTGGGTTTGTAGTAAGGGCTGTACGCGTAGCGTTCTCGCAGAGTAGCCCTTAAAGTCGCTCTTAAAGAGGGCTAAAGCCCTTACTACGAACTTCGTATCACCCAGCTTGCGTTGATGTGGTTGACTACTAGTGGCTCAGTGGTTTGAGGTTCTCAAAACAGTAACAGTGATTAACGAAGTTTTAACAAAATGGTACAGGATCGGAAATCAACGGTTATCATCACAGGAGCCTCCTCGGGGGTTGGTTTGTATGGGGCGAAAGCGCTTGCCCAAAGGGGATGGCATGTAGTCATGGCTTGTCGGGATTTAGCGAAGGCGGAAACAGCTGCCCAAACGGTGGGAATGCCAAAAGACAGCTACACTATCATGCATATCGATCTAGGCTCTTTGGAGAGCGTTCGACAGTTTGTGAACAACTTCAGGGCAAGCGGCAAGTCTCTGGACGCTTTGGTGTGTAACGCCGCAATTTATATGCCCTTATTAAAAGAGCCGTTGCGAAGCCCAGAAGGCTACGAGTTGACTGTCACCACCAATCACCTCGGCCATTTTCTCTTGTGCAACCTCATGCTTGAAGATCTCAAGAAGTCATCCGCTGCGGAACCGAGGTTGGTCATTTTGGGAACGGTGACGCACAATCCAGACGAACTGGGTGGAAAGATTCCGCCACGTCCGGACTTGGGCGATCTCAAGGGCTTTGCAGAGGGCTTTAAAGCGCCAATCTCAATGATTGACGGCAAGAAGTTTGAACCCGTCAAAGCTTACAAAGACAGCAAAGTTTGCAACGTGCTAACCATGCGGGAACTACATCGGCGCTATCACGAGTCAACGGGTATCGTCTTCAGTTCTCTCTATCCGGGATGTGTTGCAGAAACACCACTATTTAGAAACCACTATCCCCTGTTTCAGAAACTCTTCCCCTTGTTCCAGAAGTACATTACTGGGGGATACGTGTCTCAGGAATTGGCTGGTGAGCGTGTTGCAGCTGTGGTTGCCGATCCCGAGTACAAGCAATCGGGTGTCTATTGGAGCTGGGGAAATCGCCAGAAGAAAAATGGCAAGTCGTTTGTGCAAAGGGTTTCTCCTCAAGCCCGCGATGATGAAAAAGCCGAGCGCATGTGGGATCTAAGCGCCAAGCTGGTTGGAGTTGCGTGACACGGCGGCACTGTCGGGATTGGGGATTGGGAATAGGTGAAAATTATGAATGATGAATGCTGAATGCTGAAAATTTCATAATTCATAATTCATAATTCATAATTTTTATGCCCTAGTCCCCAGTACGCTTGTATTCTTCCAACAATTCCGGGATGTAATCATACCCATCCACGCCAATTACTGAAATAATTCTCGAACGATTTTGCTGCAAGGAATTTCCAAAAGCTTCTGCACCTATTTGTCCCTGCAAAATTACCAGCAACCTCGCTGGTTTTTGCCACTCTTGGGAAGCAATTTGGTTTAATAAATACATTCCCAAGCAACCTGTGTAAATAGCTCTGTCAAAATTTGCTAAGTTATAATTTGCTTCGGCTAAAGTTGCTAAATTCAATCCTTGTAGATATAAATCTCCAGAAGTTTGCGCTGTTCTAAAGCCTTCTTCTAAATTTTTGATGGCATTTTGTGGCTCTCCAATTACTAAATAAGCGATGCCTAAACTACTCAAACACAAAGCTTTACTTTGAACATCGCCTAATTGTTCTGATAGCCTTAAACCTTGTTGTAGATAATTAATAGCCATTTCATAGGTTTCTGACTCTAGCTGTTCTAGTTGCTGTGCCTGCATGACTTCGCTGTAGCCTAAGTTTACGAGGGCATAGGCTTCTCCTGTGCGATCGCCTGTTTGTCTACTCAGAATTAATGCCCTTTGACTGTAATCTATGGCTTCTGCATATCTTTGCTGTTGCACGCAAGTACGGCTAAGATGATTGAGGTTGGCGATTTCACAGGGGCGATCGCCTGCATGACGCGCTATCTCCAAGGCTTGCTGATGAAAGTCAATAGAACGGTCATATAGACCTAATGCCCGTTGAGAATAACCCAAAAGTGTCAAAATCCGCGCTTTTTCTTGGGTTCCCTCGACTCTACGCAGCGGTTCATCGAGGTAATTCAACGCATCCCGCAAGTAGCTGCCGGAAAATGAGGCGAAGATACCACCGTATAAGGGAAAATACAGTCTTTGAGCAAAGGTTCGCAAAATTTGTAACATTACTTGCGAAGCTGCGTTGCTGTAGGATGTATCCCCATCAAAAGCATTTGCCAACTGACTCCAGATGACTGCAAAGGTCAAAAATGTTGAAATTGACAGCTTTGACCCAGCTTTGACGTTGTAAGGTTGTTGGTCAAACCAGTGGACTAACCCTCGTTGTAAGTACTGTAAAATTAGTGTCATTTCCACCCAGTCACTCAAGGTGATGCTGCGTTGCTGCTGGGCAAATTCAATTACAGATTGCGACCTAGCCAGAGTGCGAAACAGTGCTTGCGGTAACTCGCTGTTCACTTGCTTTGCCCAAGTTGCCCAAGGGCCCTGTTCTTCTGGTATGCCACCAAATCCTATCGATTCGCGGCTTTGCTCGTACATCCAACTAACTAAGTGCTCTTGCAGTCGCTGCCAACCGGCTACACCACGCGCTATACCCTCTGATATTTGCTGCAAATCAGAATCTGCTTGGGCAAATTGTTGTAAAGCTTTTGACAACTGCTGCATCTGTTGTAAGTTGAGAGGATGCTTACTGTTGGGGTCGGTGACGCGTAAAAAGGTAGCAAGCCGCTCTCTAGTTGGGGCTGTGGTAATTTCTTTAACAGCGGTGGCTGTAGCTTCTGTGGACTTATTTTGTTCTTGAGCGCGTTGCCACTGGGTTTGGATCGTCTTAATTGCTCTCAGACTACGAGTAGCTTTGGCTTTTTTGAGTTCATCTTTTTCAGTGTCTACTTGCTGCTGGATACCATTGAGGCGATCGCTCAACGCCAACTCAAAAATTTCCCCCGTCCCAGCTGTCACACCCTTGAGCAACATTTGATACACTTGCTCAACAGAGCTAATTTTGCCTTTGAGGGTAGTTTCGACGATTTCGTCGATTAAGACGAGATAGCGATCGCGAAGGGACACAGACTCAGACACTTTCAAATCCAAGAACACACTAAGTTAATTTTAGGTCATTAGTCATTGGTCATTGGTCATTGGTCATTAGTTAGTGGTTAGTGGTTAGTGGTTAGTGGTTAGTGGTTAGTAGTTAGTAGTTAGTGGTTATTCTCCCCACTCTCCCCCTCTCCCCCTCCCCGCTAAGTGCGTCCAGCCAAGTTAGCAACTACCACAGCTAACTCGATGGGACTGACTGGTTTGGGAACATGCAACTGAAAGCCTGCTAAGAGTGCTTGCGCTCGATCTTCTGGGCTGGCGTGGGCTGTCAGCGCCACTGCGGGAATGTTTCGCCATTGCTTTTGGGGAAGCGATCGCACTTTGCGAATGAGTGTGTAGCCGTCTTCTTGGGGCATACCGATATCACTGATTAGCACGTGCGGCTGAAAGTGTGGTAGGGTGTCTAGTGTCTCATGAGCGGAGGCAACGGCCATAACTTCTGCTCCATATTCGGAAAGGATTGCCACCACTAAATCGCGGGCATCTGCCTCGTCATCGACGATTAGCACTCGCAAGCCTTTCAGAGACGGTATAATATTTTGAGCGATTTTTTCCTCATAAGTAACTGAAAACTGTTCTGATTCACTGGTGACATCCACATCAACAGCTCTCATCGGTAAGTTAACAATAAACGTTGCTCCCTGCCCAATTCCTAAACTCTCGGCAGAAACTGTGCCTCCGTGCAATTCTACTAAGTAGCGTACGATCGCTAACCCTAATCCCAATCCACCGTGCGATCGCGTGTTGGAACTATCGGCTTGGCGGAAGCGGTCAAACACATAGGGCAAAAATTGGGGGGAAATTCCCTCTCCTGTGTCACTCACCCGAATTTGCACGCCATTATCTATGCGTTCTACTTGCACATCTACTCTTCCCCTTTGGGGTGTGAACTTGACGGCGTTGGCAAGCAGATTCCAAATTACCTGTTGCAAGCGGTTAGCATCGGCGATGACTACTCCTAGTGCAGAATCGAAATTGCACTCAATCTGAATTTCCTTAGCCGCAGCTGCTGGACGCACGATTTCCACCGCTGCTTCCACTACTGACTCTAGTTCTACTGGACGCAGATTGAGGTGGAGTGTTCCTCTAATAATTTGCGATACATCTAAAACATCCTCAATCAACATTCTCAGGGACTTGGTGTTGCGGTCAATTGTTTCTAATGCCTTGGCTGTGATCGATTCATCAAATTTACGACTCTTAAGTAATTGTGTCCAACCAAGCATGGCGTTGAGGGGAGTACGGAGTTCGTGGGAAAGGGTGGCTAAAAACTCATCTTTCATCCGGTTGGCGGTTTCTGCTTCCGCACGTGCTGTTTGTTCCCGCAGGAGGAGTTGTTCCCGTTCTTGCTCTGCTTGTTTGCGTTCAGTAATATCAATCATCAAGCCACGCAACAGCTGCGGTTCATCTTTGCCCCGCACAACATTCACAATGTCATACAGCCATACAACTCTACCATCTGCTGTTAACATTCTGTATTCAAACTCGTAATTGTCCAAGGAACGCGAACAATCGATACAAAAATTGATTGCCCACTCCCGATCCTCTGGATGGATGTGTTGCGCCCAGAAATTATCGGTGTACCAGTCTGATAAGGGATAACCAAGAATCTCGACACTTTGCGGGCCCACATAAGTAAAATTGCCCGTGGTGGCGTTTGCTTCCCAGGGAATTACGCGCACTTTTTCTGCTAATTTGCGAAATCTTTCTTCACTTTCTTTGAGGGCTGCTTCCGCCTGTTTGTGCTCGGTGATATCGTTGATGAGAGCAACAAAGCCTTCTACTTTTCCCTTTTGATTGAAATGGGGAACATAAGAGACATTCACGCAACGCTTGCTGCCATCTTGAGCGGGTATTTCAGTTTCGTAAGATACTTGTTCTCCTGATAATACAGTTTCTACATGCGGACGAATTGACTCATAAACTGATTCACCCACAACTTCTTTGATATGCTTACCATTAAATTCTGTGGCAGAGAGTCCATACCATTCTTCGTATTTCTTATTGTTAAAGCGGTAGCGTTGCTGGGCATCAACATAAGAAATAAAAACTGGCACTGCATTGGTAATCAGACGCAGTTGATCTTCTCGTTGGCGTAGCGCCTCTTCTGCCCGTTTGCGTTCTGTAATGTCTCGTTGAGTTCCCCAGGCTCTCACCAATACACCATTTTCTACAACTCCCACAAGATTATTCAAGAAGTATTTATAATTACCATGCTTATCTACCTCGTGGGATTCAGCATCGATCAGGCGATAGCCGGAGCGGATAAAATTACGTAAGTATTCAATATTATGTTGGTCTGTTGAAGGGAGAAAGTCTTCTAGCCTTACTCCAATAATTTCTTCGGCACGAGCAAAGCCATACATCTTGGCCATGAAATCATTACAATCTTTCAGGTAGGCATACTGGTAAAAAAGCCGAATTTGCTCATCTTCTGGAGACTCTAGCGAAATTGGCACTTTCAGTTCAAAACACCAGATACCTTCAGAACTCTGTTCCACAAATGCACGGTAGCGTTCTTCGCTTTTTCTGAGGGCAAGTTCTGTGACTTTGCGATCGCTTATGTCCAAAGTAAATACAATCATCTCTTGTTGATGAGATGGCGATTCTGGCAACAAAGCACCACCGATGAGAACGGGAACACGGCTACCATCTTTGCTAATGTACTCTTTTTCAATCGGCGTACACACCTCTTTTGTTCTCAGTTCTGCAATTAAGCGATCGCTTAAGAACTGGTATTCTGGCGGTGTTATGTCGCGCCATCGTACCCGTCCACACAGCAAATCTTCCCGCGTGTAACCCACCATCTTTAAAAAGGCATCGTTAGCTTCAACTATCATGCCGTTGAAATCCGCTATAATTACCCCGATGATGTTGGCATCTACAAACCGTCTAAATCTGATTTGGTTCGCTTGTAGTTGCTGCACACTCATCTCTAACCTCTGCTTGGCACTACGTAACTCCGAGTTAAGTGAACTAATCAGTGTTGTTACCAATACAAATACGCTTAACTGGAGAATGTTTTCTACACCATATACTAAGGGTGAGTACATTGGCTCTAGAAAAAAATAGCCTATAGCCAAACAAGATAAAGCTGTGGCTAAAAACCCCGGTATTATGCCTCCATACCAAGCACTAACCGCCACAGCAGCAAAAAACATTGAAAAAATAGTTAGCTTCAGATAAGGCTGTAGCAATAGTGTTAGCAGCAAAGCGCTAGTAACAGTAAAAACTGCTACAACATGGGGCTTTATACGGGGGCTTATTCCTTTCAAAGTGGGTTCTCCTTTGGTGCAGCTAACTGAAAGGATTGTTGCCAAAATCACCTAGACAACTAGGGCGACCTTCCACATCTATTTTGCATCGGAAAATCTGTAACAAACAGTTACTTGCTGTATATCTATCTAAAGTAGTAAAAAACAAAGGCAGCAAAGATTAAATGTTGTTGCCTCACTTCGTTATTGCTATGAATGTTCATGCAATTTAATCTTAAAATTTTCTTAATTTTTGTAGCCAAAAGATAATTTTCACCCGATCAAGTGAGTAGAAATAATTAAAAGCCAAATACCGGGCACAGGAAGCAGTCAATCACAATCTTTCTCTTCTTTCTTCCTTCTACTTAGCGATCGCTCCTTTGAGTAAATAAGTCATCATTTCTCCCTTTCCTTTAATCTTAATCAATCCTCTTTTTTCCAACACAAATTTCTCTTTGAAATGCTGATAACTTCCTTCACAAACCTGGATACAGCCAGCCACACTGTGGGATTCCATTCTACTAGCAGTATTTACCGTTTAGTTATTGGTTAGTAGTTAGTGGTTAGTAGTACCTCTGTCAAGGTGAGTGAAAAATCGACATTAATTCCTAGACTTTTAATGACTCGACTTCGTGTCTTGGCGTCTTGGTGGTTAATTAAATTTATTTTGGAACCACATAGACACAAAGACACAAAGAAAACTCAATTTTGAAGGTTACACCTTGACAGAACTAGTAGTTAGTGGTTAGTAGGGCTGCGAGGCTTTGCGCCCGTACAGTGATATTTTGTTGTTGGTTGGCGGTTGTTTGTTGTTTGGAACAAACAACCACCAACAAAAAAAATCACAATTCCTAATGAGAAAGTGAGGAGAATACGAAAAATGGCTCGTACCCCGACATTGACTTTTGATCGTGGCACATTAATTTTGCATCCACCACCGCGTGGCAAAGCCTGGACAGATTACGCTGTGTGGGATGATAGAGTCGAAAAATTCCGCATTCCGGCGATTCAATATCGTCCTTTAGTGGAAGCACTGCAAGCAGACAATACAAATTTTGTCGATGAGGCTAAGGCATTTTATCCTCTCGAATTGCTTTCGAGTTTGGAAATGGAACCCTACCCTCACCAAACTGAGGCGTTGACAGCGTGGAAGTTGGCAGGAAGACAAGGGGTAGTGGTGCTTCCTACCGCAGCGGGAAAAACTTATTTGGCACAAATGGCAATGGAAGCGACGCCGCGCAATACGTTGATTGTAGTGCCGACGTTAGATTTAATGCACCAGTGGTATGCACACCTGTTAGCAGCTTTTCCGGATGCGGAGGTGGGGTTACTGGGGGGTGGTTCGCGGGATAAGACGCCAATATTGGTAGCAACTTACGACAGCGCCGCTATTCATGCGGAAAGCTTGGGAAATAAGTATGGGTTATTAATTTTTGATGAGTGTCATCATTTGCCGACGGATTTTAATCGGGTGATTGCTGAATATGCGATCGCACCCTATCGATTGGGACTTTCGGCTACACCCGAACGCAGTGATGGCAAACACACGGATTTGAATATCCTGATTGGGCCGGAAGTATACCGCAAAAGGGCTGAAGAACTGGCGGGGAAGGCGTTAGCAGAACATGAAGTGGTGCAAATTAAGGTGAAACTATCGCAGCATGAACGTGAAAGGTACAATCAGTTGATTCAAGTCCGCAACGATTTTTTGCAGCAATCGAAAATTTCTTTGGGGAGTCTTCAAGGTTGGCAAAAGTTTGTGCAAATGAGTGCGCGATCGCAAGTGGGACGAAGGGCAATGTTAGCGCACCGCCAAGCCAAAGAAATTGCCGTGGGTACGGATGGAAAGTTAAGAGTTTTAGCAAATTTACTTGCTAAACATTATCCCCAAAGGGTTTTGATTTTTACTGCTGATAATGCTACTGTTTACCGGATTTCTCAAGAGTTTTTAATTCCGGCGATTACACATCAAACTCATGTGAAGGAGCGTCATGAGATATTAACAAAATTTCGGGAAGGAGAGTATAAAACTTTGATTGCTTCCCATGTGTTGAATGAAGGGGTAGATGTACCAGCGGCTAGTGTGGCGATTATTTTATCGGGTACGGGTTCGGCTAGGGAATATATTCAAAGATTGGGGAGAGTTTTAAGGAAGGGAAAGGAGAATAATAAGCAGGCGATTTTGTATGAAGTGGTGGCTGAAGATACGGCTGAGGAGGGGACTTCGGCAAGAAGAAGAGGTGTGAAGAGAAATGAACCGCAGACACACAGAGGACGCAGAGGAGAGGAAGAAAACAGAGGAAATTTACAGGTGATTTATGGGGGTAATCAACAAAAAAGTTATCGTGCGGCAGAGCAGTTGGAAATAAATTATTCTGTTGAGAATAAGAAGTCTACAAATGAAGATGAGTTGTAGTCAAGATTGATTAATGGCTGTTGACTGTTGACTATGTTTTGGTAATTGGTAGCTAGAGTTAATACAATTAAAGAAAACCTTTTAATTTTAGTGTTTAAGTATAATTGCCCATGACAACTTCACGCCGCTATTATCACATTACTACCTTCGGTTGCCAGATGAATAAGGCTGACTCAGAGCGCATGGCTGGCATCTTAGAAGACATGGGCTTTGAGTGGTCAGAAGACCCAAATAACGCTGATGTAATTCTTTATAATACTTGTACTATCCGGGATAATGCTGAGCAGAAGGTATATTCTTATCTTGGTAGACAGGCGAAGCGCAAGCATGAACAACCAGATTTAACGTTAATTGTTGCTGGTTGCGTTGCCCAGCAGGAAGGGGAAGCGCTGTTACGAAGGGTGCCAGAGTTAGATTTGGTAATGGGGCCGCAACATGCTAACCGTCTGAAGGATTTGCTGCAACAGGTATTTGACGGCAACCAAGTTGTGGCAACCGAGCCGATTCACATTATGGAGGATATCACCAAACCGCGCCGAGATAGCAAGGTGACGGCTTGGGTGAATGTGATTTATGGCTGTAATGAACGGTGTACCTATTGTGTAGTTCCGAATGTCCGGGGTGTGGAACAATCTCGCACACCGGAGGCAATTCGGGCGGAAATGGTAGAACTGGGACGGCTGGGTTATAAGGAAGTGACGCTTCTAGGTCAAAATATTGATGCCTACGGGCGGGATTTGCCAGGGGTAACACCGGAAGGTAGGCACAAGCATACGTTGACGGATTTGCTTTACTATATCCATGATGTTCCGGGGATAGAAAGAATAAGATTTGCTACTAGCCATCCTCGTTATTTCACTGAACGATTGATTCGGGCTTGTGCGGAATTACCTAAGGTATGCGAACACTTTCACATTCCTTTTCAATCGGGGGATAACGAGGTGTTAAAACGCATGGCGCGGGGTTATACTCACGAGAAATATCGCCGGATTATTGGCAAGATACGTGAGTATGTGCCGGATGCGGCGATTAGTGCTGATGCGATTGTTGGTTTCCCTGGGGAGATGGAAGAACAGTTTGAAAATACCCTCAAACTGGTAGATGATATTGGTTTTGATCAGTTAAATACTGCCGCTTATTCTCCACGTCCGGGAACACCCGCAGCAGTGTGGGAAGAACAAATCAGTGAAGAGGTAAAAAGCGATCGCCTGCAACGACTCAACCACCTAGTTGCTATTAAAGCAGCTGAGCGTTCTCAGCGTTATATGGGACGCATCGAAGAAGTTTTAGTAGAAGACCAAAATCCCAAAGATAAAACGCAAGTGATGGGGCGTACGCGCACCAATCGCCTGACTTTCTTTACTGGTGACATCACCGAACTCAAAGGTAAGTTAGTAAAGGTCAAAATTACCGAAGTACGTGCTTTTAGCTTGACGGGTGAACCGGTAGAGGTCAGAGAAGCAGTGTCAGTGTAAGAACTAGGGATAGGGGATAGGGGATTAGGGACTGGGAACTAGGCTAAATTCTACCCAATCCCCAATCCCCGATCCCTGATACCGATTCCCCATTCCCCAACATGTTGTGATACGCTATCTGCATTTGAGGCGTGGAGGTATATTCAAATGACAAAGCTGCGGGTGGGGTTGCTGTTCGGTGGTTGTTCGGGAGAACATGAAGTATCGATCAGTTCAGCGCGGGCGATCGCCAAAGCTTTGAGTGCAGGGCAAAATGCTAGCAAATACGAAATCTTGCCTTTCTACATCCAAAAAGATGGACGCTGGCTGGCAGGAGATGTGCCACAACAAGTCTTAGAATCAGGAAAGCCGCAGCAATTGCCTGACTCTGCATCCGATCCTCAATTAAAAAGTGATAGTTCGCAATTGTCAGTTACAAATACGCAATCTCTGAGTCGTTGGCAATCTCTTTCCCAGGTTGGGGAAGTGGAAGTTTGGTTTCCGATTCTCCACGGCCCTAACGGTGAAGATGGTACAATTCAAGGCTTGCTGACTTTGATGCAAGTGCCTTTTGTTGGCTCTGGGGTATTGGGATCGGCACTGGGAATGGATAAAATTGCCATGAAAATGGCTTTTGCCCAAGCTGGACTGCCACAAGTCAAATACAAGGTGGTGAATCGTTGCCAAATTTGGTCGAATCCTTGTATTTTCCCGAAACTGTGTGATGAAATTGAAGCAACCTTGGATTATCCCTGCTTTGTCAAACCTGCAAATTTAGGTTCATCGGTAGGAATTGCCAAAGTGCGATCGCGGCAAGAATTAGAAGCAGCGTTGGATAATGCTGCTAGTTACGATCGCCGCATTATTATCGAAGCTGGAGTTGTAGCCCGAGAATTGGAATGTGCTGTTTTAGGCAACGACCAACCTAAAGCTTCTGTGGTCGGTGAAATTACTTACAAAAGTGATTTTTACGACTATGAAACTAAATATACAGAGGGTAAAGCAGATTTAGTCATACCTGCACCAGTACCAGATATTGTTACCCGTCAAATTCAAGAAATGGCTTTGCAAGCTTTTGCAGCCGTTGATGCTGCTGGATTAGCCAGGGTAGACTTTTTCTACGTGGAAGCCACAGGTGAAGTATTGATTAATGAAATCAATACTCTACCGGGTTTTACAGCGACGAGTATGTATCCTCTACTCTGGGATCATAGTGGTGTCTCCTTTCCAGAATTAGTTGACCAATTGATTCAATTGGCTGTTGAAAGATACTCTTCACCAGAAGTCATGGAATAGGAATACTTATTTTCCCAATCGCACGGGTTTAAGTAATAAAAGATACTAGTTTTTAGAGAAAATGTCGGTTTGAGTAGCCTCAACTTCATAAAATGGCTACCGATATCCGAGATTCTACTACGGATACGCGATCGCTGACTCCTCCAGTACAATCAAGGAGATGAGGGGTAAAAATCTGAAAGTAGTCATGGAAAATACTCAGAGTGTACAGCAGTCATCGGAAGTGCAAGCATCCGCAACTGAAACTGTAACAAATAAGTCTAAACTACAAATAAGTGAAAACTCTCTGATACACCTGTTTGCAAAATGTCCTTGGCTATTTTTAGGTGGGCTGCTAACACTTTTTCTCAGTAGTGGTACTGTTGCCCTATACAGTCTTGGTCACGTAGGGCGTGTAGAACGTAAAGAACCAGAATTTATACAACATGTAGATTTAGATTCATCCATTCCTACACCTTCTGAGACTACAAATGTAGCCAATAGTTCCATCCCTTTGTGGATGGTGGGTGCGATCGTCATGAGTTGTGCGAGTGGATGCTTTATAGTAGTTAAGCTGCTTAATTATCCAGTCTGGCAAAAAAAAGTTCACAAAAAATTTAACCGCCATCAATCATACATAAAAGGACGCCGTCACCAAAAACAAGAACCGCGTCCTCCTAAAAACTTGCCAAATTTTATACCGCCTTCACTTCCCAAATCCTCTACTACCAAGCCAGAACAATCACAACCAGTAATAACAGTTTTGCCACCAGAAGAAAATTTCAATAAGGACAATAAAGAATCTTTAGCAAGCATGATGGATATTCGCAAAAAAACTTCTTTATCTGCGCTTTTACGCGAGTAGGGAAACTCTATCAGCAAATTGCTTGCTACATTAGCAGTCTCTGAAGGGCGATCGCCCTCCTGCTTGCTAATCCTAGGTTGCAGTCAAAGATAGTACTTCCCTCACCCCTTCCCTTCTCCCAAATTGGGAGAGCAGGGTGGTTTCATACAAGCAGAGAAAAAACTTGCTTGAGTTGGGCGCGTTTGGCTTGAGGGAGAATTCGGAAACCAAGAGATCGAGCGATCGCTCCGGAAAAAGTTGTGTAATAGTGCCCAATTCACAGCAGCATTGCCACCACAAGGAAGGAGTACGGGCGAAGCTGCGGGTAACGGTTAAAAGGCTACTGAAGAAATACGGCTATCCTCCTGATAAGCAGGAAAAGGCAACTACGATCGTTTTGCAGCAGGCTGAGTTGCTGTGTAAGAACTGGATATCTTAGACACTTGTATTACACCTGTGTTATCACCATATAAGCGGAAATTTGAAATTAAATCGGGATGACTGGATTCGAACCAGCGGCCCCTTCGTCCCGAACGAAGTGCGCTACCAAGCTGCGCTACATCCCGGCACTATGATTGCCACTATATATAGAAATTATCACAAACTTTGATAAATTTCAAATGAAGTCTACGCTAAGCACTAGAGTAAAGGTTAGAGAAGGGATTTTCCTTCATACTTCAGCCTTTGTCGGAACCTTGCTAACATTAACTTTAACAAGTTGAAAGTGGTGATAGCAAATTGTGATTGTTAAGCCAGACTGGTTACGAGTAAAAGCACCTCAGTGGGAGCGTGTTGGTAATGTTAAAGAAATTTTACGGGATTTAGCCCTGAATACTGTTTGCGAGGAAGCGTCCTGTCCGAATATTGGTGAGTGCTTCAATGCTGGTACAGCAACGTTTTTGATTATGGGGCCAGCTTGTACGCGTGCCTGTCCATACTGCGATATTGACTTTGAGAAAAAACCCAAACCCCTAGACCCTACCGAACCCCCACGACTGGCAGAAGCTGTGCGTCGCATGAAACTAAATCATGTGGTGATCACTTCTGTAAACCGAGATGACTTGCCAGATGGGGGTGCGTTGCAGTTTAGCCGTTGTATAGAAGCAATTCGCACTATCTCACCCAAAACCACTATCGAAGTATTAATTCCTGACCTGTGCGGTAACTGGGAAGCGCTGGAGTTAATTCTCCAAGCCCAACCAGAAGTTCTTAACCATAATACGGAAACAGTTCTGCGTTTGTATCGTCGCGTCCGTCCTCAAGGCAATTACGATCGCACACTGGAATTACTAAAGCGATCGCGTCAACTTGCGCCTTCTATTTATACTAAATCCGGTATCATGGTCGGGCTGGGCGAAACTGATGAGGAGATTCGCCAAGTCATGCGAGATTTACGCGCAGTAGATTGTGATATTTTGACGATTGGACAATATCTCCAACCCACTCAAAAACACTTAAAAGTAGATCAGTTTATCCACCCAGACCAATTTGCTGCTTGGAAGTCATTCGGAGAAGAATTAGGATTCTTACAAGTTGTCTCTTCACCCTTGACAAGAAGCTCATATCATGCAGAGCAAGTCAGGGAATTGATGCAGCGTTATCCCCGCAAATGAGGATGGGGAGAGGGGGAGATGGGGAGATGGGGAGAGGGGGAGAGTGGGAGAGTGGGGGAATAACCACTAACTACTAACCAATGTAGAGACGTGCCATGGCACGTCTCTACAACTACTACTAACTACTGTACGGGCGAAGCATTTGTACGAAGATATTTCGTTTTGATGGAAAGATAACCATACAAATGCTTCGCCCCTACCCACTAACCACTAACTACTAACCACTAACTCTTGACCCTTGACTCTTGACAAATGACAAATCCAAAATCAGTAGTAATTCTGGGTGCGGGTGCTTGGGGAAGTGCTTTGGCAACTGTGGCGACAGCCAACGACCATCCAGTACGCCTGTGGTCGCGCCGGGGTTCGGAAACTTTGGCAGCAGTGCTAGAAGGTGCAGATATTATTCTGTCAGCTGTTTCGATGAAGGGTGTTAGAGACGTTATCTCTCAAGTACAGTCTTTACCCTTTTCTCAAGAAATAATTTTTGTCACAGCGACGAAAGGCCTAGATCTCCAGACAACCTGCACACCATCGCAAATTTGGCAAGAAGCTTTCCCCAAAAATCCAGTAGTTGTCCTTTCAGGTCCAAATTTATCTCAAGAAATTCAACAGGAATTACCAGCTGCAACGGTAGTGGCCAGCAGTATCACCAGTGCTGCTGAGGTTGTGCAGTTGGTGTTTTCTTCCAATCGTTTTCGGGTTTATACCAATGCCGATCCCTTGGGAGTGGAACTGGGGGGAACGCTGAAAAACGTAATTGCGATCGCTGCTGGTGTATGTGATGGCTTGCAGTTAGGAACCAATGCCAAAGCTGCTTTAGTCACCCGTGGTTTAACAGAAATGGTTCGCATCGGTATCCATTGGGGTGCAAAGCCGGAAACATTCTATGGTTTGTCTGGTTTAGGAGACTTGCTTGCTACTTGTAATAGTCCCTTAAGTCGCAATTACCAAGTTGGCTACCAACTCGGTTGTGGCAAAACCCTCACAGAAATTCTCGCTCACTTACAAGGAACCGCTGAAGGAATTAACACCACAGAGGTTTTGATGGTGAGATCCAAGCAGCAAAACATTTCCATGCCTATTACCGAGCAAGTGTATCGCTTACTCCAAGGTGAAATCACTTCTCGACAGGCGCTTGAGGAACTGATGCTACGAGATATTAAGCCGGAATATAACTACTAAATTTGTTAGTAGTTAGTGGTTAGTGGTTAGTGGTTAGTAGTTGTCCTTCCCACTAACCACTAACTACTATCCACTAACCCTTACCAATTCCCAACAAACCCTGACGAAAAATTGTCAAACCTTCAGGAAATTACCTGCATAGCTATGTAGATATGACTATGCTGTGATAAACAAGTTTTCCACTGAATATATGTTTATACCACGTTACAAAAGTAACGGTCAAGATAAATCAAAGTTCAAATCTTGACCAAGAGGTTTGCGATTTCTAGTCTGGCTTTGCCTTTGAATAGCTATTGGTTCAATTGGGAGAGAAGCCGAGCAGCTGAGTTTTGGAGATGTAATAAATGAAACCAGTAGGCTTTTTTTCAAAAAAAACCTATAAGGTCACCGTAAACCGTGTTAGTTCTTCGTAAATCACGGGAACAATAGCAACAGTTGATTAGCTGACCGTAATCTATTGTTACCTGGAGCCATTGAGACGATCCTTATGCCAGCAACATCTTTTTACGCAGATGCCGCCTACGAATCCCAACAATCCCCCCAAATGTTCGACCCGGATTTGACACTCGATGAAACTGCACTGCCAGTAGACGATCTGGAAGAGTTGGAGATGGTTTCTTCCGACCCTACTAGCTTTGCTGTTGGTGCGAACCGTCGCAGCACAGACTTGGTACGTCTATATCTTCAGGAAATTGGTCGGGTTCGGCTGTTAGGGCGGGATGAAGAGGTTTCAGAAGCTCAAAAAGTTCAGCGCTACTTGCGGATGCGGATAGTTTTGTCTAATGCTGCCAAGCAAGGAGATGAAATACTCATACCCTATCTACGGGTAATTGAAATTCAGGAGCGTCTGGCATCGGAACTGGGACATCGTCCTTCTATAGAACGGTGGGCTCGTGCTGCTGGTGTAGACGTGTTCGAGCTCAAGCAAATTTTAGGACAGGGAAAACGGCGCTGGGCTGAAATTGCCAAGTTGACTGTGGAGGAACTGGAAAAAATTCAAAGTGATGGACTCCAGTCCAAAGAACACATGATTAAGGCAAACCTCCGTCTAGTTGTATCTGTTGCTAAGAAGTATCAAAATCGCGGTTTGGAATTGTTAGATCTAGTCCAAGAAGGTACTCTGGGCTTGGAGCGAGCAGTAGAGAAATTTGACCCAACCAAAGGTTATCGCTTCAGCACTTACGCTTACTGGTGGATTCGTCAAGGAATCACAAGGGCGATCGCTACTTCTAGCCGCACAATTCGCTTACCTGTTCACATTACAGAAAAGCTGAACAAAATCAAAAAAGCTCAACGTAAAATTGCCCAAGAAAAAGGTCGCACTCCGACTCTTGAAGATCTGGCACAAGAGTTAGAAATGACACCTGCCCAAGTACGGGAAGTATTATTAAGAGTGCCTCGCTCTGTTTCTTTGGAAACCAAAGTTGGTAAAGATAAAGACACAGAGTTAGGTGAATTGCTTGAAACAGACGGAGTTACACCAGAGGATATGTTAATGCGAGAATCTTTACAAATAGACTTGCAGAATCTTTTGGCAGATTTAACAAGCCGCGAACGAGATGTAATTCTGATGAGGTTTGGACTAGCAGATGGTCATCCTTACTCGCTGGCAGAAATCGGACGTGCTCTTGACCTATCACGGGAACGAGTACGCCAAATTGAATCCAAAGCACTGCAAAAGCTACGCCAACCGAAGCGGCGCAACCTGATCCGTGACTATTTGGAGTCTCTTAGTTAGTCAATGGTTCATTGTTGATTGTTGATGGTTGTTAGTTAGTGGTGCTTCCAAACAACTAACAACTAACAACCAACAACCAACTATTTTTGATCCCCGTTCTTAAAGCCTCTCATTAACTTATGGCAAATTATTTGCATCTAATAGAACTGTAATTGAAACGCAGCTTTATTTAGGAGTTTTTCAGTACGGGGATCGCACTCATATTTATTTCCGATCAATCTTTCATAACTTGTCCCATAGCATTTAGCAAATATTCGCAATAAGCAACCTTTGTTGCAAATTACCCTCAAGTTTTGCTATATTCTCAGCTGACAGGGTTTGTTGAGAAAAATTAGTATGACGGTCTATACAGCAACTTCACTCAAGGCAGAACTTAACGAACGCGGCTGGCGATTAACTCCCCAGCGAGAAACAATTCTACACATTTTTCAGGATCTTCCGCAAGGTGAACATCTCAGTGCTGAGGATTTGTATCATCGGCTAGAAGCTGATGGTGAAGGAATCAGCCTGTCAACTATTTATCGCACTCTCAAGTTGATGGCACGGATGGGAATTTTGCGAGAACTAGAACTGGGAGAGGGCCATAAACATTATGAATTGAACCAGCCCTATCCCCATCATCACCATCATCTGATTTGTGTAAGGTGCAACACGACTATAGAGTTCAAAAACGACTCTATTTTAAAAATTGGTGCGAAAACTGCCCAAAAAGAAGGCTATCAACTTCTTGATTGCCAGCTAACAATCCATGCAATTTGTCCTAAGTGCCAGCGGGCATTGATGCCAATGTAGCACCTGGGTTGTTAATTAGGGCAGGTGCTGACATTGACTTATACAGGGGAAACTTTGAGTAATTTTCAGTTGGCTGTGAGCATATACAGGCAAGCGGATGCTAGAAGCTTCCGCTTCTCACGTCACTGAGGCTGATGCCATAAAATTCTTGAGCTTGTTTAATAGCTCGCTTGGTATCATCCCCCATCACCCCATTTAGAGGTCCTTTATAAAAGCCGCGCGTCTGTAGTCGCCTTTGAATCTCCAGAGTATTAAATTCGCTTTTGGAAGTAGAGTTCACTACACTGTGCAATTTGGCTCGGGTAGTTGGGCCTGCAACACCACTTACTGTCAAGGAATTATCAGCTTGAAACCGCTGTACAGCCTCTGCGGTGTAGGGCCCGTAGTAGCCGTTTGGCTCTCCCTGTAAATATCCGGCTTTAATTAGCTGTTCCTGAAGAACTCTGACAGCTTCACCGCGATCGCCTTCGCTGAGATTATCTACATTTTTAACTTTTTTGGGTGTTTCGTCTCCATAACCAACGCCAACTCCTGGTAATTTGCGGAGTGTTGCTGGCCCAACAATACCGTCAACGTCTAAATTGTAAGCTTCTTGAAACCGCTTCACAGATTCTTCGGTAATTGGACCAAATATTCCCGTAGCTTTACCGTAATAATAACCTGCTATTCGTAACCGTTCTTGTAAAGTTCTGACTGCTTCGCCTTCATCACCTTTCCGCAATAAATTGGAACTACGGCGTTTAGTAGTTGCAGTCTTCACAGTACTGCTTGTTCGAGTTTGAGTACTGACAGTACTGAGTTTTGGAGTTTGGGTACTCGCAGTACTGGTTTTTTTGCCTTGACGACTTACTGTACCTTGCTGCCAGTTATCTAATTTTTGTAGGGTGGTTGATCCTGCGACACCATTCACTTTTAAGCCAGCAGATCTTTGAAAGCGCCGAACAGCAGCTTCAGTATCAAAGTCATAGACTTGTGTAATGGGAGCTTCATAAAAGCCTGCATTTTTTAATCGTTGTTGCAAGTAGCGAACAGAAGGGCCTTGATCTCCTCTTTCTAGTGCAAAAGCACTACCAACAATACTCAGAATAGATAATGCCAGAACAAGGGGGAGCATATGCTTCCAAGCCTTGCCAGAAAGACGTCTCCACTCAGGTGCTGGCGCATTCTTTAATAAAGAACTGAAGGAAATCAATTCACTGGATGGAGATTCTTCGTATGCAAAAGCTACGTGCAAATACGCAAGATTGTCCATAGATTTTTCCTACACCACTTTAATACATCAGGTTATTTTTGTTCTATTATCGCTTCGGCTTGATGAACTAAGTTTCTCAAACGTTCTAGTGTCAGTATACTTGCATTTTCCCATAAACCGCGTTTGTTTGCTTCCAATAATCTCTCAGCAATATCACGCAGTGCATGGGGGTTTTTACTCTGGATAAATTCACTGACAGCGGCATCGAATAAGTACGCCTGTGCTATTCCCTCATACATGTGATCTTCCACACATTTGGTTGTGACATCATAGGCAAATAAATAATCTACCGTAGCCGCCATTTCAAATGCACCTTTATAACCGTGGCGCATAACTCCTGCTATCCATTTAGGATTTACTACGCGAGAACGAAACACTCTTGCGATTTCTTCTTTTAGTCGGCGGACTCGCGGTTTAGCACCTAATGAATTATCACCAAAATAAGTTTGGGGATTTTGTCCCTGTACAGAACGTACTGCCGCTGTTAAACCACCTTGAAATTGATAGTAATCATCGGAATCGAGTATGTCGTGTTCGCGATTGTCTTGATTATGCAGCACAACTTGCATCTGCGCTAGACGTTGCTCAAAAGCTTCAGGAGCAGAAATTCCCTGTAGGGAGGAGTGGGGGAGTGGGGGAGTGGGGGAGTGGGGGAGTGGGAGAGTGGAAGAATTGTTGCGATCATTCCCCTCTTCTCTCTTTCTCCCTCTCTCTCCCTCACCCCCTCTTCTTGAGGTGTAGGCGTAGCAACTCCAGTTAATGTAGGCGCGTGCTAAATCCTGGTCATCTATCCAGTTTTGCGATTCAATTAAGCCTTGTAATCCAGCACCGTAAGCACCTGGTTTAGAACCAAAGATCCGATAGCGCGATCGCACTTGTGCTTCTTCTAAACTCAAGCCTTGTCTTGTCCAAAAATCTGTTTCTTGATGAACTTGCGCTGCTAAAGGATTTTGTTCTGGCGGTTCGTTCAAGGCAGCCACTGCTACCACTGCTTGGTCAAATAAATCTATCAAATTAGGAAAAGCATCTCGAAAAAACCCAGATATCCGTAATGTTACATCCACACGGGGACGTCCCAAAACTGATAGTGGCAAAATTTCAAAATCCACTACTCGCCGTGCTGCACCATCCCAAACAGGCTGCACACCCAGCAAAGCCAAAGCTTCGGCAATATCATCACCGCCAGTCCGCATTGTGGCTGTTCCCCACATAGATAATCCCAGTGTTTTTGGATACTCACCATGCTCTTGGGTATAGCATTCTATTAGAGTTTCAGCTGCTTTTCTGCCAACATCCCAAGCTGTTTCTGTGGGAATAGCACGAATGTCAACAGAGTAAAAATTATTGCCAGTAGGCAATACTTCCGGACGCCCTCGCGTAGGTGCGCCAGCAGGGCCACTGGGAACATACCTACCATCCAGTCCACGCAGCAAGTGAGTTATTTCTTGGTGGGTTTTTTGCAAAGAAGGAAGGAGGTGGGAGTGTATCCAGTGGAGGATAGAGGAGGTGGGGAGGTGGGGTGATGGGGTGATGGGGGGAGTGATGAGATTTTCTACGAGTTTAGCGGCGTGTGCTTCTAAGACTTCAACTGCGTCGCCGATGGTGTAACAGGTACGCTGAAATTTTTCCAACAGAATCTTACAGATGTTAGCTGATAGCTGAGTGCTGAAATCTGCTGTCAAGGGGTCAAAATCTAAGCTTAAATCTTGAGCTATGGCACGGGTAATCCCGATATGATGGCGATTGGGATGACGGGCGATCGCTACAATTAAATCTCGTAATTGCCTTCCGGTTGGACATTGCCCAAAAATATGCAAACCATCGCGGATTTGAGCTTCTTTCAACTCACAAAGATAACCGTCTATTTTGGTAATTGGTAATTGGTCATTGGTAATTGGGTTCCCTATTCCCCCAACCCTATTCCCGATTTCCAAATCACAGTGAAGATTTTCTTTAACAACCAGTTCTCGAATGCGATCGTAAATTACAGGCAAACGTTGTGGATCTAAACTTTCTGCTTCATAATACTCATCAATTAAATTTTCCAACTGTTGCAAAGCACCGTATAGTTCTGCACGAGTCAACGGCGGTGTGAGGTGAGCCACAATTACCGCTTGGGCGCGACGTTTAGCTTGCGAACCCTCACCAGGATCGTTGACAATAAACGGATACAAATGTGGCAGCGCCCCCAAAGCCACTTCTGGATAACAACTACTCGATAAAGCCACACTTTTACCTGGTAGCCATTCAAGATTTCCATGTTTGCCTACATGAATAACAGCATCCGCGCCGAAACATTCCCTCACCCAGTAATAAAAAGCTAAATAAGCATGGGTTGGTTCCAAATCTGGCGCATGATAATTCAAACTGGGGTCAATATCATAGCCACGCGCAGGCTGAATTCCCACGAAGATGTTACCGAGTTGAATACCGGGAATGGGGAAGGAGTGGGACAGGGGGAGAGGGGGAGAGGGGGGAAAAGAATTCTCAGTTTCTCTCTCCTCTGTGTCCTCTACGCCTCTGCGGTTCGTTTCAAAAACACTTCCCCATCTTTCGCAAATACCCTGTTGCACACCTTCCGGCAAAGAAGCGAAATACTCCTGATACTCCTGGGTAGAAACACTTTGCCACACCGGACGCAACTCCCTACCTTCTGGATCGTTCGTTATCCCAGCAGTAAGACGTTGTATTAATTCGTCACTAGTATTAGGCATGTCTTCCACCTCATACCCATCGTCAGATAAAGCTTTGATAATTTCCACGCAACTAGCTGGAGTATCCAAACCTACACCATTGGCAAGACGCCCATCGCGGGTGGGGTAATTAGCCAAAATTAGAGCTACGCGCCGTTCTTGGGGCGGCTTAGAACGCAGGCGTACCCAATTAGCTGCTAGTTCAGCAACAAACTCAATGCGATCGCGCACGGGTTCATAAACCACCACATCAGTTTCTAATTGAGGATGCCGGGTTTGCACAGCCTTAAAAGACACAGCCCGACTAATAATCCGTCCATCGACTTCTGGCAGTGCCACATTCATGGCGATATCGCGGGGCGCAAGCCCCTGAAACTGGGACTGCCACTGTTCCAACGATCCGCCACTGACGATTACCTGCAATACAGGTACATCCAATTTTTGCCACAGATCGATTTGAGGTACTTCTGTTTCCAATCGTGCTAGAGAAAAACTGGTTGTATTCAGCAGCAAGGCAATTTGGTTTGAGTCTTTAGGTTGGAAAAACTCGCTCAACTCTTGTTGGACATCGATTTCACGTAACGAAGAAACAAAAACTGGAACTGGTTCTAAATTTCGCTGTGCCAAGGCTTGACACAAAGCATCGATTACCTTGGTGTTTCCTGCCAGATAATGGGCACGGTAGAAGAGGATGCCGACTTTAGGGGATTGGGGATTGGGGAACTCGGGGCCCCCACGACCGCTCTTAGTGGGGATTAGGGGCAATGGGGATTGGGGATTGGGAATTGAGAATTGGGTAAAGGTTAAAGGGTAAAGGGTAAAGGAATTTATTAACCTTTCACCTTTCCCCTTTTCCCCTTCCCTCTCTTGTTTTTTCCCTTGCCCCTTGCCCATTACCCCTTCTTCCCCTTGCCAGTAATACAACCCGACACGTGGAACTGACTTGGGAGGTGGCGGATTAAACGAAGTCAACAGGCAAGTATCGGCGATAAATTCCAAAGCGTTGACGATATTTTCTACACCACCCTCACTGAAATAACGCCATATTTGGTTAACAGTACTTAAAGGTAAAGTAGAGTGAGATATTAAATCAGGATCGAGAGCATCATCTCCTGGCATTACAATTAGGGTTGTACCATTGCGTTGCACAATTTCCTGGACTACTTCTAACCCATAGGCCCAGTAGGAACGCCCTCCTAGCAAGCGCAGAACAATTACTTGGGCAAGCTCTAAAACTTGCTCAGCATAAGTATCAATGCTAATTTGATGCTGCAAGTTCAATAGGTTAGCAACTCTAAACTCAGGAAATGTTGCGCTTAAGTGGGGAACCGCAGCTGCGAGAGTTTGAATATCGGTATCAGCAGCCGTAAGTAGTACAAACGGAGCTGGAGTTTGTTCTATAAAACTTACACCTTCTGACTGAGGGTTCCAACCTCCTGAGGTGGTACTAATACGATGCATATTTCTGTATTAACGTCTTAAACTGTTGGTTAGAAGAAAATAAAAAGTTATTGAGCAACTGCATCCAGCCTCTCTTAAATAATTTTTGAACATGCTTAATTCTTCCGACTTGAGCTTTTCTCGCACCTTGCCTACAGATGTATTTAATCAACTTGGTGAATTGTTAGAGCAAATGGCTCAAGCAGTGGGAAGTGAATCTATGGTTCTCACAGAAGCTGTGTTGACGCAGCTTAGCGTCCCAGATGAATGGCAAAAGCAAAAGTTTACGATTGTCATTTCTAAGGGGTTTAGTGCGCTATTAGTGGGTAAATCAGAGGAGATGGGGGAGTTTGTAGAGTCGGGAAAGCAAAGAAGAATTCTCTTCTCTACGCCAGTCGCAGGCCAACCTCCTCAACTTTGGGAAACCCCGCACGCGATTGAGGAGGAAACTCATACACAGCAAAAGCAGTTTTCTTACTCAAAGCTGAATGTGCATTTGACATTCGATTCTCAGGCGATCGCCTCCTTTACAGTGAAATTGCAGGAATTATTCAGATGTGATTCTCAGCAATACCACAAAATTGAACACTATCGTCAAATTCTCGCTCCTAATGATGTCAAACTCCAAAGTCAATTCACGTTGTTATTGTTAGAAGTTCTCTTACCACAGATTAACCAGGAGATCGCAGAACCACAACAAGTCTCAATAACTCCTGATGTTTCTGTGTGTCAACCAGTAGAAGATGCCCTCACAAAACAACTTGCTCAAGAGCGACTGTTAAATCAGGTAACAACTCAAATCCGCCAAAGTCTAGATTTGTCGGTAATTATGGTGACAGCAATTGAGCAGGTACAGAAGTTTTTGGAATTAGACCGATTAGTAATCTGTAAGCTAATTCATCCACAAGAAGTAGAGCTTTTTGATCGCTCTGAGAAATTTAACCCTCCAAGTAATTTATCTGTCAACTTACATCCTGCCGAAAATTTACCTAGCGATTCTGTAACATTCCAATTTAGAGAGCAAAATCAGCAATCACCAAAGAATGAGGCGTTTAGTCTGAGAATTCCCAATTTTGATGAAGTCAATAGTCACACCCTTACGTCTTCAGCTTCATCCAACTTAGTACAGCATTCGAGTTGTATTATTTACGAATCCCGCGCTAAGGATGACATCCCCTCGGTATTAAATTATCAAGAAGACCATTGCTTTGCGCCCAATTCCCCATGTTGGGAAAAATATCGCCAAGGCTTTACTGTCGCTGTGGATGATGTCGAAAAAACTTATGCTTTGGAAGAGTGTTTTTTGAGTATTTTAAGGAATATCAAAGTCCGGGCTAAGTTCGTAGCGCCAATTGTATTTGAAGACGAACTTTGGGGGCTATTAATTGCTCATCAGTGCCATACTCCACGCCATTGGACTGAAAATGAAAAAAGCTTGCTGACTTCTATTGCCGAACAATTAGCGATCGCTATTCACCAAGCTGAGTTAACGCGATCGCTCACTCAAGAAAAACAAAGTCTTGAGCAACGAGTGATTGAGCGCACAATGGCACTGCATGACGCTTTAGTTGCTGCTGAAGCCGCTAGTCGCCTCAGAAGTGAATTTTTAGCCACCATTAGTCATGAATTGCTCACACCTTTGACTCACGTAATTGGTATGTCTTCAACTTTACTGCGTTGGTCTTTTGGGGAGTTAAATCAGCGACAGCGAGAATACTTGCAAACTATCCACGATAGTGGAGAACATCTATTAGAAATGATTAATGACATTCTGGAATTATCACAGATAGAAGCAGGTAAGGCAGTTTTAAATATTACAGAATTTTCTTTGGCAGACATAGCTAAAAAGACAGTTGCATCGCTGCTAGAAAAAGCAACAAGTCAGCAAGTCAATCTCAAGCTAGATTTACTTATAGATCAACAACGCGATCGCTTTAGTGCCGATGTCAGACGAGTAGAGCAGATATTGTGGAATCTACTAACTAATGCGATAAAATTCACACCAGAAGGTGGTAACGTCACTTTACGGTTGTGGGTGGAAGACGATACAGCTGTGTTTCAAATCGAAGATACTGGTATTGGCATTCCTCAAGAGCAGTTACCACTACTATTTGAAAAATTTCACCAACTCGATACACCCTATCGTCGACGTTACGAAGGTACTGGGCTGGGTTTGGCGTTAACTAAGCAACTTGTGGAACTGCATCGGGGTCGAATTGAGGTAGAATCGACCGTAGGTGTTGGCTCAGTTTTTACCGTTTGGCTACCAATTCAGCCGGAACCAGTTTTTAGTTAGTTGTTGGTTGTTTGTTGTTGGTTGGTGGTTATTCTCCCACTCTCCCACTCTCCCACTCTCCCCATCTCCCCATCTCTTTTTATGCTCGTCGTTTAAAAATCACCATCTCAGTACCGATAACTGGGTTACGGGCTACTAACCTATTTTGAGAGTCGGTAATTTCTAGATGGGTAAAGTCTAATTCTTGAGAACGTTGGAGAATCTCTGCTGCTAGTTTGTCTTGTTGGGATTCTTTAAGGGTATACCAATCATCACTAATTTTAATATTTAGACTACTAGTGAGAAAGTTTGCTTGTATCGATTGTATGAGTCCAGAGGCAAAGCGATCGCTAATTTCTGCTACTTGATTTTCAATCGTTGCAATCAAAGTTTGTTCTGGTGTTAACACGAGAGTTGGTGTTGGTGTCGGCGTAGGAGTGATTTCTGGTTCTGGTTCTGGTTCTTCTTGCGGTGGCGGTGGGGTGATTTCCTCTGGTGGGGTGGGTTCTTCTGCAATTGGTGGTGGCGTTTCTGGTGGAGTAGTTACGCTTGGTGGAGGCGCTTCTTCAGGAGGGGCTACTTCTGGAGTGGGGGAAATGGAGGGAGTAGGGGGAGGGGGAGCAGTTGCGATTTCAGTAGGTTTGCTAGTCAAAACAGTAGAAGTTGTCCAAACCAGAATCACGGCAAAAACTGCAATAATTCCCGTCAAAGCTGTATCTGACAATTTTGCTGATAAATTTGCTGGCAAAAAAGAGCGAATATTGGCTAACAGTAGAGACGCGCCATGGCGCGTCTCTACATTACCAGGAGGGGGTTCTGTCTCCAGTTTCTCAACCGTTGATTCTAAAACCGCGATCGCGCCTTTGAGAATTTGGACAGTTTTAGTCTTCCAAAAGGGTTGGACTTTTTGGTATCTTCTTTGGCG
Organism: Fischerella sp. PCC 9605; assembly: GCF_000517105.1. GTDB lineage: Bacteria > Cyanobacteriota > Cyanobacteriia > Cyanobacteriales > Nostocaceae > PCC9605. Next base: position 509,409 of record NZ_KI912151.1, read on the forward strand.
AGGTTGAGTTCCCTGTGGTTCTGGGGAAGAAGGTGGTTGTGAATTCTTATTGTCTTGGGACATGGAACTTTCACCGAGAGCAGCTAATCAAAAACAAAGGACATAAATTCCTACTGCTGCTTTCCCAGCCTTAATGTATCACTTCATTGCTTCGGCTAAACTGACCTAAATATTGATTTTAGTAAGATATGAAGCTAAAACGTCGTCAATTTTTACTTTTAAGTAGTCTCAGCGCTATAGGTGCAGGATGTGTAGCTAGTATCAGTCGTCTGAACGGCAAAAATGATAATAGTGCCATAGAACCAGCTATAGCCAAAACTCCATCCACCAAAAAAGATTTATTACTGCGCTTTGTTTCCGTGGCAGATACAGGAACTGGTGCGGGAGGTCAGTATGCTGTAGCTAGGGCAATGACCAATTATCACAGCAAAAATCCCTATAATTTGGTAATTTTGGCTGGAGATAATATCTACAATAATGGCGAAATTGAGAAAATAAACGCAGTGTTTGAGCGCCCCTATGCGCCATTAATTAAAAAAGGTGTAAAATTTCAGGCAGCTTTAGGAAATCACGATATTCGCACTGCTAATGGCGATCCCCAAATAAAATATTTGGGTTTTAATATGAAGGGACGCTACTATACATTTACTCGGGATCAAGTACAATTTTTTGCCTTAGATACTAATAATAATGCTGACTGGAATAATCAACTAATTTGGTTAGAAAAAGAATTAAGTCGCAGTCAAGCTACTTGGAAAATTGTTTTTGGTCATCATCCGATTTATGCATCGGGTGTTTATGGCAGCAATCCAGATTTTATTAAAACTTTCACTCCCTTATTTTAAAAATACGGCGTTCAACTTTATATCAATGGTCACGAACACCACTATGAGCGCACCCGTTCTATTAATGGCACAACTTATTTAATCTGTGGCGGTGGTGCAAGTACTCGTCCTGTAGGAAAGAATGAATGGACGCAGTATTCTGCTGAGAAGTTGAGTTTCGCGGCGTATGAGGTGTTTCCAGATAGAATAGAGGTTAGCGGAATAGGCAGTAATAACCGCGTTTTTGATAAAGGTGTTATTCAGTTGAAATCAGCTTGATTCTCAGGAGAAGTGAATGATTCTTGAGGTAGTGATGCTGCATGTCAAACCTAATCTGGAATATGAATTTGAAGCTACTTTCAAACAAGCCTCTAGAATTATTTCTTCTATGGATGGATATTTATCCCATGAACTTCATAGATGCATAGAAGTGAAAGGCAAATATTTATTGCTGGTGAAATGGCAAACTTTAGAATCTCATACAGTTGGGTTTAGAGGTTCTCCTGAATATCAAGAGTGGAAAAAACTGCTGCACCATTTTTATGAGCCATTTCCAACTGTTGAACACTTTGAAAAGGTAGACTGATTACCTTCACGGTTATCCAAGTGCGATCGCCAAATTCCAGATATCCCAATTAATATTGTCTGACTAGACAGCTTCATGACTTTGCTGCCGAATCGGAATCTCAATTACAAATTCCGCTCCCAGTCCCGGCGCTGAGTGACAGAAAAACTTGCCGCCGTGCTTGTCCACCACAATCTGATAGCTGATGGATAAGCCCAGTCCAGTACCCTTGCCTACAGGTTTAGTGGTGAAGAACGGGTCAAATATCTTTGAACGAGTTTCTTCGCTCATACCAAATCCATTGTCTGCAATCCGAATCGCAATCCAATTATTCTCTAGCAGTTCGGTACGGATACGAATTTGTGGGTTTGTCATTTGTTTTTTGTCATTTGTCCTTTGTTCATAGTTGTTTACAAATGACTTTTCCAAAGCATCAATGGCATTGCTGAGGATGTTCATGAACACCTGATTAAGTTGTCCCGCGTAACACTCCACCTGTGGCAGGTTGCTGTATTCCTTAATAACCTCAATTGCCGAAAGGTTGTGAGTGGCTCTGAGACGATGTTGCAGAATCATCAAGGTGTTGTCAATTCCTTCGTGGATATCTACTACCTTAAAATCGGCTTCATCTAAGCGTGAGAAGTTCCGCAACGAAAGGACGATTTGGCAGATACGCTGCGATCCCATTTCCATCGAAGTCAAAACTTTCGGCAAGTCTTCCTTTAGAAAATCGAGGTCAATAGCTTTGATTTCTTTTTGGATTTCCAGTGGTGGATTGGGGATATGTTGCTTATAGAGGTCTAGCAATCTCAGTAAGTCTTGGGAGTATTCATAAGCATGAGTAAGATTGCCATGAATGAAGCTAACTGGATTGTTAATTTCGTGAGCGACTCCTGCTACCAGTTGACCCAGACTAGACATTTTTTCGGTTTGCACCAGTTGAGCCTGGGTTTGTTGCAGGTTATATAATGCCTGGGACAGTTCCTCTGTGCGCTCTTTGACTCTCATTTCCAGTTCTTCGTTTTGCTTCTCTAAGAGCGCAAGTGTCTGCTGTAGCTGGGTGGTCATGTCATTAAAGGCATCAGCTAAGACTGACAACTCATCTCTAGTGTGAATTTGGATTCGTTTTGTTAGGTCTCCCCTGGCGATGTGCTGCGTGACTCGCACTAGTTCCTGTAGGGGCTTCGTAATCGAGCGGCTGAACAAGAGTGCCAATAGGGTACCAACTGTGCCTGCAACAACAGCGACACCTAGACCACGGTCACGAACACTGGCGATTTTAGTTTGCAGGGTAGTAGTTGACAGCCCTATACTGATTGCGCCTAATCGCTGCCGTCCTACCAATACAGATCGTCCAGCAATTAACTGGTCAGACCGCCACTCAAAAATAGTTGTGTCACTTGCAACTAACCGCTGTCCAAAAGGGTCAATTTTGGTGGTATAAATTTCTTTTTGGCTAAAGGCGTCAGCGATGATTCGTCCCTTAGCATCGTAGACATAACCCGAAGCCAATAGTTGCTCGTTTTGACCTAAGGCTGACACCAAATCGGATACAAAGTCAGCATCTAAGCTGTAAAGTGGATCTCGTACAACAACTTCCAGAGTATCGAGCAGCAGGTAAGCTTGTTGCTGAAGTTCAGTTCGGAAGGTTTGTTGCTCACGCTGAATCGAGAGTAAGGTGATGCATCCCACAGATGTTACCACCAGGGTTGTAATCGTCAGAGTGAGTTTGAGAGCTAGCGACCAACGCCTCCGTTTGAATTTCATATTAGGCAAGTTTTGACTCACCTATTTTTAACGACGTTGTACAACTCTCGCATTCGAGCCATTGCTGCGTCCGTACCTTCCGGAAACTCATCAAATTGGCTTGTCTTCTCAAATTTCTTCAAAACAACTCGCCCCTGTTCTGTCTCATCCATGTTCACTAGTACAGTCTTGATTGCCTTTTGTTTAGCCAAGTCCATTTTTGGTGAAACAATCACTAAATGTCGAGACAAAGATTCTGTCTTAGCCAGAATTGTCAATTGATTGCGGGTTTGGGGGGGAATTTCCAAGAAATCTGTAGTACCAACCGCTGCTGCTGCTACCCGACTGCTGAGCACCCATTGGATGGCATTTTGATCGTCCTCACTGAAGACATAGCCCACCTCGTTCTTGGCTACCTGAGCATTCACATTTTGCTTCTCGACTGGATAGACCCGCTTTGAGTAGATGAGTCAGGGGTAGCATATAGCCCGATGTGGAGAAAGATTCCTCAAAGGCGATGATTTGCCCTTTGAGGTCACTCAATTTTTTGAAACTGCGATCGCCACGAGTGAAGATGATTGTATGGTACTCCGCCACACCATCTTTCCAGCGTCGTAGGATCGGTTTTGCGCCAGACTTATCGCTAACAATCATGGCTGGATAAGGACTATCAAAGAAAATATCTACTTCTCCAGACGCCAGCCATTTAGCCATTGTCTCCATATCCGGAGCAATTTTGACTTCGCCAATGCCAATACCAACATCGTTCAAGTTGGCAGCCAAATAATCGGCTAAGGGTTGAAACTTAGTGATTTTCTTAGTTGGTTCATTAGAAATCTCAGCCAGAACAATAGTTCCTGTTGCTGTGGCTGAAAACGTAGGAGTTGATTTCTGCTGTGGTGGTGCTGAGGATTCAGCGCTACAACCCACTAGGACAGCCAAAATGCCCACCCATGCAATTTTTATGAGAAAATTGCCCAACATAGTTATCTGCCTCTAGTTTTCCTAGATGTTAGTTTGCCCATCCTGTTTACTCTTCTCTCAAACCTGTGGGAAAAGCTAGCATGTATTTTTTTATACACATATTTCCCATGCGGATATTGGTAGGGGCGCAAAGTCTTGCGCCCCTACAATGTCATGCACACAACTGAGAATCACTACATTGCCCAGTTACCGCGTCTCAACATGAATACTCATTTTGGGTTCATTAATCTACCCGTTTTAACTGGGCAACTTGAGGATCGATAATTTTTTTACCCAGGCTATCAAATTTGATCGCCAAAGAAATTTTTCTACCTGAACCAAAAATATGCGTCACTTCACCTTCACCAAAAGTTTTGTGAAGAACACGATCGCCAACTTGCCAATTTTCCTCAGTGCCTTGCTTGCTACGGGTTCCCCGCTGCGGTATACTGCCACTCGCAGTTTTCATATAAGCCATCCTACTCGGACGGTGAGTAGCTAATAATTCTTCGGGTAACTCGTCGAGAAACTGCGATCGCATTGCAGGTTCCCGATTACCATAAAGACGGCGTTCGCGAGCATGTGATATAAATAACCTTTCTTGAGCGCGAGTAATACCGACGTAACACAAGCGGCGTTCTTCTTCCAAGGCAGATGGATCGTTCATGGAACGGTAATTGGGAAATAGTCCCTGTTCTAACCCCACCATGAACACCACAGGGAACTCCAACCCTTTGGAAGCGTGCAGAGTCATTAGCGAAACTGCTGTTTCTCCTTCTTTGAGATTATCCAAATCAGAACTGAGAGCAGTACTGGCAAGAAAGTTTTGCAGAGAAACTTCTTCGTTTTCTTCTTGAAATTGCAGTACAGCGTTGTACAATTCCTGGACGTTTTGCAACCGATCCTCGGCTTCATCTGTTCCCTGGCTGAGTAAGTCTTGTACGTAACCAGAGTCGTCCAGTACTCCTTGCACAATTTCGGAGGCTGGGAGCGTTGCTACTTGTTCTTGCCAGCGGCTAATCATAGCAGCGAAGTTATTTACAGACTTAGCAGAACGTCCAGCCAATGTATTAACTGATGTTTCGTCACTCAGTATTTCCCACAGAGTTGTGCCCAATTCTTGAGCAGCGCCAACTAAGTTATCGATGGTGGCTTTACCGATACCGCGCCGGGGAGTGTTAATCACTCGCAAGAGACTGAGTGTATCTGCTGGGTTGGCGATCGCTCTTAAGTAAGCGAGTACATCTTTAATTTCTTTGCGATCGTAAAACTTTAAGCCTCCCACAACTGTGTAAGGAATTCCCAAGCGTACTAAAATATCTTCAAATGGGCGAGATTGAGCATTAGTACGATAAAGTATAGCAAAACTTCCCCAATTCAACTCGGGATTTTGCCTTTCTAAGCTGCTAATTTGATTGATGACAAAATCAGCTTCCACAGTTTCATCATCTGCTTTGTAAAAATAAATCTGTTCGCCTGCACCCCTTGTGGCTTTGAGAATTTTATCTATCCTTTGAGTATTATTTTCAATTAGTTGGTTTGCGGCTTGCAGGATATTTTCACAAGAGCGATAATTTTCCTCTAACTTCACCATTGTTCGGGTATCTTCATCCGGCAAACCGTCGCCGAAGTCTTGCTGAAAGTCAAGCAAGATAGTGAAGTCAGCCATTCTAAATGAATATATCGACTGATCGGCATCACCGACAACAAAAACTGAGCGATCGCGCCAATCCCAATTACTTTTTTTGGTTTCACCATGCGTCACTAACAGGCTAATTAGATCATATTGAGTCCGGTTAGTGTCTTGATATTCGTCTACTAATATATGGCGAAACTTCCGATGCCAATAACCCAATACCTGCTCATTTTGCTGAAATAATTTTACCGGGATAAGAATCAAATCATCAAAATCGAGGGCGTTATTTTCTGCCAGTCTATCTTGATAGTAACTGTAAACTTCTGCAATTACTCGTCCACGATAGTTTGGTTGTTCTCTTTCATAATCTTTAGGTGATAAGCCTTTATTTTTCGCGTTACTGATGGCGTAGCGCACAGAACGCGGTTCAAATTTTTTATCATCTAGATTTAGCTGTTTCGTGACGATTTCTTTAACAAGACTTTGAGCGTCTGAGTCGTCAAAGATAGAAAAATTACGATTCCAACGGCGTCCTTTTTCGTCTTGGAATTTTTCGATATCAAAGCGGAGAATGCGAGCAAATAAACTGTGGAAAGTACCGCACCACAAATCCTTAATGTAAGTGCGCCAGACTCGTGACTTCAGCTGGACTTGATCGTATTCTGGCAACAAATCAAAACGCTCACCAAATTCTGCGATCGCCAATTGTTCGGCAAATAACTTTTGAATACGTTCTTTCATCTCCCGTGCGGCTTTATTAGTGAAAGTAACCGCTAGGATATTTTCAGGATCGACACGATGTTGCAAAATCAGGTTAGCGATGCGATAAGTTAGCGCTCGTGTTTTGCCGGAACCTGCACCAGCAACAACTAGCAAGGGGCCACAGAAATGTTCAACGGCGCGGCGTTGACTGGGGTTGAGGTGACTGAGAAAGTCAATAGTTGTTGTCATGGACTCAAGGGATACGTAAGACTAAAACACAAGCCGCAGGTATTGCTTGGCGTTTGGGAATTAACAATAGCTATTGCTTAGGCTATACTATCCTACCGAAACTCGATCAACTTAATTCAGCCTGCAAAGTAAACCAGCATAAAGAATCTTGCAATAGGGTATGTTGCCGCCACGAGAAAAGTAAATTACTACTATTTTGACAAAAAGTCTTCCTTAAAATAGATGTACTATCTACTATTAGTACAGTAAATATGCCCTATTTACCGGAGGTCATACGGTGGAATTGTTTGGGAATTTTTTTTCTGGTGGAAATTTTATTCCTCATGGGCATTGTTATCTATGGAAGCCAGAGTTGGTATGGCTGCATATATTAACAGATTCGCTCATCGCTCTTTCTTACTACTCAATTCCGCTGACACTGATTTATTTTGTCCGCAACAGGCAAGATGTGCCATTTAAGAGTATTTTTCTCTTATTCGGAGCCTTTATTGTCTCTTGCGGCACAACTCACATTATGGAAGTATGGACGCTTTGGCATCCTGATTATTGGTTATCAGGTAGCATCAAAGCTCTCACAGCTTTAGTTTCTTTTTATACTGCTCTGGTGCTGATACCTTTAGTTCCGCAAGCACTTGCACTTCCCAGCCCTGCACAACTGGAAGCGGCGAATCAAGCCCTACAAGATGAAATTAAAGAACGCAAGCTTGTAGAACATGAGTTGCGCGAGTACAAAGAACGTTTGGAAGAACTGGTAGAACAGCGCACTAGTGAACTCGCAAAAACGAATGAACAACTTCAACAGGAAATTATTCAGCGTCAGCATTCTCAAGAAAAAATGGCACAGTTACTGAGAGAATTAGAAAGTGCAAATCAAGAATTAAACGATTTTGCCTATGTAGTTTCTCATGATTTAAAAGCGCCATTAAGAGGAATTAGCTCATTATCAGAGTGGTTATTAGCTGATTATGCTAATAAATTAGATGATGCGGGTAAAGAGTTAATTAATCTGCTAATTACTAGAGTTAATAAACTACATAATTTAATAGAAGCAATTTTACAATACTCTCGAATAGGACGTATTAAAGAAGAGAGAAGACAAGTAAATTTAAACAATGTGGTTACAGAAGTAATTGAGCTTCTGCAACCGATTGAAAATATTCAAATAGAAATAGCAAATGAATTACCTGTGGTTTAGTGGTTTATTTTGAGAAAACTCGAATAGAACAAGTTTTTCAAAATTTATTGAGTAATGCCATCAAATTTATGGATAAGCCGCAAGGTAAAATTACAATTGCTTGCACAGAAACTAATGGTTATTGGCAAGTGAGTGTTACTGACAACGGGCCGGGTATTGAAAAACGACATTTTGATAGAATATTTCAAATCTTCCAAAAACTATCTGATAAAAAATATTTAGATAGTACTGGTATTGGTTTAGCTTTAGTAAAGAAGATTGTAGAGATGTATGGAGGTAAAGTTTGGGTGGAATCAGAGCTAGGCTTGGGCACTACATTCTTTTTTACATTGAAAAAATAAATTTAAATGTTGTTTGTTAACGGTTGATTCTTCCAACCAACAACTAACAATCAATATATTATAATAGACTTTGATTAAAATTTCCATTAAACAAAATTTGCTGTAACAACAACTATTACTGGAATCCAAATATTATCAACTTCTTTCGGGCTAAATCCTTCAACAAACGTAGCGATAACAGCAAGCAGAAAAATTCGGCTGATATTCAGTTCACTTGGTAAGATTAACCAGACAAAAAAGATGCTGGCAGCCAAAGCGAAAAGGAACATTGAAAAACTTCCTTCCACTGTTTTATCGCTGAATATTTTGTATTTCCACCTACCGTATCGAGAACCGATAATTGGTGCAAAACCATCACCCCAACCAAGACTTGCCATTGCGACAATTCCTGCAAAGTTTTTATACAACAACGTACCGCAAATAGTTGCCACAATCACGAAATAAAGCGGGCCTTTGAGGAGTTCGCGTCTGTCGCCCGTACGAGTCATAGTTTTCACAGCCTCGTCATCTGGACTAGCAAAAAACCCTTTTTGGATGAGAAGAATTAACCACACTAAAAAAATCGTGACATTTAAATACTTCGACCAATGTAAATCGCTATAAAGTGGCAAAAATGCAATGATTGAACCAGCGCCAATATGTGTAATTTTGCGGCTAATATCCTGGGCTAATCCCAAGCGAGTGACGCAGAAATTCATCAGCGCTACCAATCCGAATACATAAATAAAAGTCAGCACCGTTGCAATTAAGTTTCCTACTAACGGGTTGACACCTAAGGTAATGGATAACATACTCAGCTGTGACGATTCAAATACGGCATTTAAATCATTTTCTCAAGAAGCGTAGCCGTACTCAAGTATCTTCTCCCTTACGGAAGAACTGCTGCAAAATCTCACTTGGTTTACGATCCCAAGTGTCGATATGCTCGTATATCAAACCATCTTGGTTAAGTTTGTATGTTGAGTAACCATTGAAAAATACGTGCGCTTTCCAAGGAACGCGTAACACACCACGTACAGTCCATGTTGCTAAAATAATGTTTTCCGCTGACTGATATACGTCATGTAAATCAAAGTAAATTTGCGTAAAAAATAAGCGGGCGTGAAAACGTAAAGTCCAAAAAATAATTCGATAATTTGTTTTACCTTTGAATTTATTAACCGGATCTCGAAAATATATATCTTGGGTATAAATATCGTAGGAAATATCTTTTTCAAATAGTGTTGGTAAATCTTGTTTGAGAGTCTCAATTACTAGTTCCACTTGCGATCGCTCATCCACGCCGATTTACCCCTAAATAAAGATTTCTCAAAAAACCCAGCCAGCGTTGCCAAATTGAAGAAGAGGCTGTTTGAGTTGCACTCACCTGGTTCAGATCCGCTAGAGAAGGAAAGGTAGCCACTTGAGCATAAAGACCTGTTTGCAATACCCTTGCTAAAAGGTTATTGTCTTCTCGCAAACCTTCGTAGAAGAAAAACACTTCCCCAGAAATGCCACAAGCACGATTGTACTCAATTGCCTGCAACAAATCTTCTGGAGCGATCCGATAGGAACCGATTTTCATCAAAATTCCTGGTGCTAATTTTGGTACTATCCCACGGAATAACTGCTCGTTTAATATCTTGTTCAGTTCACTTTTGTAGTTAAGAAAATTACGGCGGTAAATTTGTGGATGGAACATATCTACTAAACCTCGTTTCAACCAAGTTCGGGAATCTTGTAGATATTCTTGGTATCCCCAGTCTGGTAGATTAGGAGCCATTGATACCATTAAATTGGGATTTACAGCTTTGACCGATTGGTAAAGACGAGCAAGAAATTCTGTAAGAATATCCGCACGCCATTGTAGCCATTGGGGATTTTTGGGATTTTGGGGAGGATTTTCACCAAACTGTTGGCGGTAGCGTTCCACAGTTCCTTGATCATAACCGCCTTCGCTAGGTAATGCAGGTAGACGGTCGTCACCTTGGATACCGGCAATTTCGTAATTTTGCACAACTTCTAGTATTAAATTCAGCATGAAGTTCTGCACTTCGGGGTCGAGGGAATTCAACCACTCAAACCCGTTTTTCTCCAGCAGATTACCGTTGCGATCGCGCGCAGCCCATTGGGGTTTTTTCGCTAACAGTAACCCACCATTCCTCTTGTAGGAACTGGCGAATCCGTATTCAAACCAAGGGATGACCTTAAGACCGACTCGATGTGCTTCAGCAACAATTTCCCCTAAAGGATCGCGCCCAACAAATAAAGGATCAATTTCAAAACCAAACGTCTGCTGCATTACTTGACTGGGATAAAGTGTCGCCCCCCTACCCCAGATAACGGGAAAGACAACATTAAATCCTGTTTCGGACAGGAAGTCCATCGCTTCAGCAATGGCTTGTTGAGAATAGAGAACCTGACTATCAGTAGTGGTAAGCCAAACGCCCCGCGTTTCAATAATTGTCATGTTTTCTGACAGAATTTTTTTAATTAGTTGCAAACTGACGATATCGCGCCTGCACTACCATATAAATGCCATAGGCAATCAAACCTAATGCTACAATACCTAAAAGCCAAGGCCCGTAAGGTTGTTGGGCTAAAGTCTGCAATGCCTCACCTAAACCTCCTGCTTGACTAGCATCATACTGAGTTGCAGCTTGAATTAAAAACCAGCCAATAATGCAGAATACAACACCCCGTGCTGCCACGCCAAATCTGCAAATTCCCATTACCCAGTTGCGTTCTGCGTTGCTCAATTCATTTAAATTGAGTTCTCTACGAATTTTTCTACTAAAGGCTTGATAAAACTGATAAAAACCCAAACCAATTATAAATGCTCCTCCTGCTCCAACTAACCATTGACCAAAGGGTTGAGAAAGCAAACGTGCCGTCCAATCTTGGGTGGAATTACTATTACTATTTCCACCTGTACCAAGAGCAAGTTTGATAGCGGTAAAAGCTAAACCAGCGTAGATCAAACCATTAATTGCATAACCAAATCGCTGTGCCAATCCTTTGGCATCTGTACCTTTATTGTCTGGGTCTTTTATAGCCTCTACAAAACGCCAAATCACATATCCAATCAAGCCTATTGCTACTAAAACTAGCAACAACTGACCAAATTGCTGCTTCACAATTTCTTGGAGAGCCCCTTGAGGATCTGTAGTTTTACCACCGCTTCCCACTGCTGCTTGTAATGCCAGTAGTCCGACAATAGCGTAAACTACTCCTTTGGATATATAACCAAATCGAGCTAGTCGATCAATCCATGATGAAGGCTGATGTATTAGTTGCTGTGCCATAGTCTTTGAATACAATCATAGCTATGCTTTTAGCAAGATTTCTCAACCAATTACATCCACCTTGAAGGAGAATTTGATATTTTTTTAATTAATTTTAGAAAACGCAGAGGAGATAAAGCAAATATCAATTTACAAGTGTTTGGAAATTTCATAGTATTCATCTAATCTCAAAATATTAATATATACTTGATTGAAAAGTAATGTATATTAATATTGAATATAGATAGATTCAAAAAATATGAAATTTATAAATTATAATTATCAACTGAATAAATCTACCTATAAATTTCACCACGACTAATTTTAAATTGTTAGTGACTTAGAGTTCATATTTTGCAGGAGGCATGTAAATTATGTCAGTACTAGAAGCTAATTGGAAGCATGAATATATCAATACCAACGGTGTAAAACTGCATTACGTCACTCAAGGAGAAGGGCCATTGATGTTGATGCTGCATGGTTTTCCTGAGTTTTGGTATTCGTGGCGGCATCAAATTCCTGAATTTTCTCAAAATTTTAAAGTTATCGCTGTGGATTTGCGTGGATATAACGACAGCGAAAAACCAAAAGAGCAATCGGCTTATGTGATGGATGAATTTATTAAGGATATTGAGGGCTTAATTAGGGGATTAGGGTATGAACAGTGCATTTTGGTTGGACATGACTGGGGAGGTGCGATCGCCTGGTGTTTTGCTTACGCCCATCCAGAAATGGTAGAGAAATTAATTATACTCAACATTCCTCACCCAGCTAAATTTAGTGAAGGTTTACGCACTCCTGGGCAACTGCTCAGAAGTTCTTATATGTTTTTATTTCAACTGCCTTGGGTACCGGAATTACTAATTCAATCGTTTGATTATCAAACAATTGAAAATGCTTTCAAGGGTATGGCAGTTAACAAAAGTGCTTTCACTCAAGCAGATATAGATGCTTATAAAGATGCCGCAGCTAAACGCGGTGCGCTGACAGCAATGTTGAACTATTACCGCAATATTTTTCAGCAGAAAATGCTCAATCAAAGTTGGAGCGTTTTAGAAGTACCGACATTGATGATTTGGGGAGAGAAAGATACCGCACTGGGAAAAGAACTCACCTATGGCACAGAAGCCTACGTGAGAAACTTGCAAATCAGATATATACCCAACTGTAGCCATTGGGTGCAGCAGGAACGCCCCGAATTAGTGAATCAGTATATGCGGGAGTTTCTGGGACTTTAAATTTATGTCTGTTGCTCCTTGGCGAAGTGCGATCGCCCGTGCTCTCCATCGCAACCGCAGTCTTATTTATGCTCGTTACCTGCAATTGGCAACAGTACGAGCAAATGGTCGCCCCGCTAATCGTACTGTGGTTTTTCGCAGCTTCTTAGAAGATACCAACCAGCTAAAATTTATCACCGATACTCGCAGCGAAAAAGCCGACCAAATCCAACAACAACCTTGGGCAGAAGTTTGTTGGTACTTCCCCAACACGCGCGAACAATTCCGCATTAGTGGCTGCTTAACTCTAGTAAACAGCGATAATTCTCACCCAGTCCTCCAACAAGCCCGCAACAACACCTGGCAAGAACTTAGCGATGCAGCGCGTTTACAGTTTGCTTGGCCTTATCCTGGTAAACCAAGAGTTGAGGAGCAAACGGCTTTTGCGCCACCACAGCCAGATCCCATACAACCACTACCAAATTTTTGTTTACTGCTGCTCGATCCAATACAGGTAGACCACTTAGAATTGCGTGGTGAACCACAAAACCGGTGGCTCTATTGCTACGATCGCCAAGAAGGTTGGTCTAGCCAAGCAATTAATCCTTAAATATTAGTCAAGAGTCAAGAGTCCATAGTCCATAGTCCATTAACTTTTGACTATTGACTGTTGACCATTGACTAAATTCCAGCACCATCGAGAAACTGTTGAATAGCCTTATCTCTGATATTGCAACAGGGTGCATCTTCTGGCGTGTCGCCTTCGTCTTTGGCAACCAATTTATTTACTAGAACAAGAGTTTTTGTATCAGAATCTTTTTGCTGTAAGGTTTGTACCTGTTGTTCTAGCAGTTCAATACGGTCAACCAAAGCGCGGATTACTTCTGCTTCGGAATCTGGTAAATTGTTGTGTTCTAGTGGTGCAACCCGCACTCCAGAACGATAGATGATGCGACCGGGTATGCCTACCACAGTGCAATTAGAAGGTACATCCCTTAAAACCACTGAACCAGCGCCGATGCGGACATTATTACCGATTTGGATATTGCCCAGCACTTTTGCTCCTGCGCCGACAACGACATTTTCACCCAAAGTTGGATGTCGTTTACCACTTTCTTTACCAGTACCACCAAGGGTGACACCTTGATAAATCAGGGCATAGTCTCCCACGATCGCTGTTTCGCCAATCACTACTCCCATACCGTGGTCAATAAATACACCCCTACCAATCGCAGCACCAGGGTGAATTTCAATTCCGGTGAGAAACCTGGCAATATGGGAAATCAAGCGAGGGATAAAGGGAATACCAACATGATGCAGCCAATGAGCCAGCCGATGAAACAACAGAGCTTGCAAACCGGGGTAGCAAAACAATACTTCCAACCAGTTACGGGCAGCTGGGTCACGCTCAAATATAATGCGAAAATCAGCAGTGAGTGTAGATAGCACGCTTAATTTACCCTCGTTGTGCCAAACAAGCTACACTCTATCTTAACGTTTAAGGTGGTATCTATAAAATTGTTAGTTGTTTGTTGTTAGTTGATTGTTGTTTGGTGTTTGTTCCAACCAACCACTAACCACCAACCACCAACAAATACTATCTCTCTTGTACTGAAAGCGTATAATCTCGCTTGACTCCAGAATTGAAGGTTGCTACCCAAATCTTGTAGGTTCCTGCTTTCCAGTCTTTGTCTTCGATGCTGGCGTCTTTACTGTCACCAGTGTCATCACCACAACGAATGGTTGATTTGTCTGGGCCTTGGATGAGTAAAGTTGTGTCGTAGCCTTTACTGTTAACTTGTATTTTTAAATGGGGAAAGTTTTTTTTCAAAATTAGGATGTGATCTGGAGTAGGATCGGCAAAGCCAATGCAGGCATTTTTGTTGCGATCGCGATTACTAATAGCTGATAGGGAATAAGAACCGCCAGTATATCCTGCTACTGTTCCTTGAGTTGCTTCAAAGTCTGGTGAAAGAGTGATTTTGCCAAAATTAGTTGCTGTATCTGCTACTACAGGTACAGGGACAATAGCTGCAAGTAAAGCAAGAGTCAAACTACCTCTGTAAAGAAGCTGGGAGCAACATTTGTTCACAGTAGCCCTGCAACGAAAAAATTATAGTTATATTATATACAGAGAATAACAGAAATTACTGACAATAATTATATGCGCTGTGCCACATTGAAATGTGCCACAACGAAGAGGGGGCTTGTCATTACCAATATTCAAAAGGGAACGAGGAACGAGGAACAGTGGACCCACACTAAAAAATGTGGGCTTTAAACCCACAACTGAAGTTTTTCGCGCTTTGCCTGTTTGTTGTCTGTAATGGTAGTAACTAATGCCTCCGCTTAACTGTCTTGTTTTTATTAACTGAGTCAAAAATTCTGCTTAACTGGCTTATCTGCCATTGAACAAGGCAAAAATTGATGAAATGCTGATAATAAAAACCTGTCTACATTCAGGTAGTGCATAGGAGATCGATATCCGCGAGAAACCATCAAGCACCTATTGGCACAACAGCGTTCCGGTGTAATTATCAATGTTTCTAGCGTTCACGAAATTATTCCTTGCCCGATGTATCTCAGCTACTCCATCAGCAAAGAAGGAATGGGAAATTTAACCAAAACTCTAGCGTTGGAGTATGCCAATCGGGAGATTTACGTGAATGCGATCGCGCCCAGAGCCACAAGCTGATACTAAGTTGCATTCAAAAATAGTTCTTCCCTCACCCCGCCTATCGGCACCTCTCTCCCAATTTGGGAGAGGGGAGAGGGAGAGGGCACGAATTGCTATATCTGAACGCAACTTGGTATGAACAGCCGATTTAGAAAAGAAAGCGATCGTTGAAAGCCACATCCCGATGGAGCAAGCAGGAACTCCTGACGAGATGGCGGCTGCGGTTGCTTTTCTGGTGTCAGATGAAGCCGCCTACATCACTGGACAAACGTTGTTTATTGACGGTGGACTCACCCTCTATGCCTATGCCAACTTTACCAGAAGCATGGTCAGCATAGGTGCATTGATCAAGCGGCTCATCTGACGCAGGATGGCTAATTGCCACAAGCTAAAGGCATTAATCCCGTTGGAGAAACTGTTATGAAAACTGAAACGATTGATGAAGTCAGACAAAACTTAGGTTGGTTTATTGCGCTGGGCATTTTGATGATTGTGCTGGGCATAGCCGCGATCGTCGAACCGTTCTTTGCGACAATTGCTGTTGCGCGTGTCTTCTCCTGGGTTTTTCTGTTTGCGGGTATCATCCGAATCATTCATGCTGTTCAATCGCGTCGACAACGGGGTTTCTGGCCAAAGCTACTAATCGGAATTCTCTACGTTATTACCGGGATTCTGTTGCTGGGCAACGTCTTTGCGGCTGTGCTCACTCTCACCTTAGCCTGTGGAGGGGTCATTTTGGCTCAGGGGATTCTTGAAGTGATTGCGGCATTCAAAGTGCGTCCAGAACCAAACTGGGGCTGGATGTTGTTCAGCGGCATCATCGCAATTATTTTGGGGATTTTGATTTTGTATCGGTGGCCCTTCAATGCAATTTGGTTGTTGGGCATGTTCACAGCAGTTAGTTTTGTATTTACGGGCACTTGGATGATCATGCTTCCCTGGGCGATTCGTAACCATCTATCGAGAATCTGATGCAATATAGACCAGATAGAATCTGAAAATCAAATATTTAGGTGATTGGGAGACATGTATGACCGCAGAAAAGCAGCGGCTTGAAGAAAACCGTACTGGCAAAGTCGATTGGTACAAATGGGGACCGTATCTGAGTGAACGCCAGTGGGGCACTGTGCGTGAAGATTACAGTTCTGATGGGAATGCCTGGGATTATTTCCCGCACGACCACGCGCGATCGCGGGCGTATCGCTGGGGCGAAGATGGATTGGGTGGTATCACTGACAACCATAACTTGCTCTGCTTTGCACTGGCGCTATGGAATGGCAAAGACCCCATCCTCAAAGAGCGGTTATTTGGGTTGACTAATGGCGAAGGCAACCACGGCGAAGATGTAAAAGAGTACTACTTCTACATCGATAGCACGCCCACCCATTCGTACATGAAGTACCTCTACAAATATCCCCAGGCAGAGTTTCCTTACAATGATTTGGTTAGCACCAATCGCAGTCGCAGTCGTTATGAACTGGAATACGAACTTTTAGATACGGGCATCTTTGACGACGATCGCTACTTTGACGTCTTTGTGGAATACGCCAAAGCTGATGCCGAAGATATTTTGATTAAAATCAGCATTGCTAACCGGGGGCCTGAAGCGGCTACCATTCATGTGCTACCGACCTTGTGGTTCCGTAACACTTGGTCTTGGGAAAACGGTGGAACCAAGCCTGTATTAACTAAGCATGAGGAAACAAGTAACAGTGTGGTGCATGCCCACATTACAGATACCCTGCTGAATCAATACATCAGCGATTACTACTTCTACTGCGATGGCGTCGTTCCGCTGCTGTTTACGGAGAATGAAACGAACAATCAGCGGCTGTTTGGCACGCCCAATGCCAACCACTATGCAAAAGACGGCATCAACAATTACATTGTGCATGGGCAGCAGGAGGCCGTTAATCCCAGCAATGTTGGCACAAAAGTTTCATCCCATTACGAAATTAATGTTGGGGCAAACCAGACGCAGGTCATTCGATTGCGCCTCTCAAAAAATGCTCCTACTCAGGTCAGTGAGCCATTTGGCAGCGACTTCGAGCAAACGTTTGTGACTCGTCAAAAGGAAGCGGATGAGTTTTATGAAACTGTGATTCCACCATCGGTTTTGGCGGATAGCGATCGCACCAACGTTATGCGGCAAGCACTGGCTGGGATGATGTGGACGAAACAATACTTTTACTACGACCTGAATCAATGGCTGAGAAAGCACAACGTTACCCCTTGGACGCTTGCTGCCAACAGGAGATACGTGCGGAACAGCGATTGGTTTCACATGTACAACGATGATATTGTTTCCATGCCGGACAAGTGGGAATATCCCTGGTACGCTGCCTGGGATCTGGCATTCCACGTGATTCCTATTAGTTTAATCGATCCGGACTTTGCCAAAAATCAACTGATGCTGATGCTGCAAGAAGATTACTTGCACCCCAACGGTCAAATTCCTGCCTATGAATGGAACTTTGGCGATGTGAATCCGCCGGTGCATGCCTTTGCCACGTGGGAAATTTACACCCGCGATCGCGAACGGAACAACGGCGTGGGAGATATCGAATTCCTCAAATACGCCTTTTCCAAATTGCTGATCAACTTTACTTGGTGGGTCAACCGCAAAGATGAAGGCGGCAACAATTTGTTTCAAGGTGGATTTTTGGGACTGGACAACATAGGAGTATTTGATCGCAGTTCACCGTTACCCACAGGTGGCTATCTCGACCAAGCAGACGGCACTGCCTGGATGGTGTTTTTCAGTCAGCGGATGTTTCAGATTGCGATTGAGCTGGCACTCCACGATCCACTCTACGAAGACTTTGCGATCAAGTTTTTTGAGCATACCATGTGGATTGCTGGAGCTATGGATCGGATTGGTGAATACCAAGACGAACTTTGGGATGAAGAAGACGGCTTCTTCTACGATGTGCTGCGCTTTCCTGACGGCAACTCCACCCGCTTAAAAGTGCGATCGTTGGTGGGTTTATTATCGCTGATGGCAGTTTCTGTTTTCCCGCGTGAAGCCTTTGACAAGCTGCCGCGCTTTAAAGCAGAGGCACAAAAGTTCATTATGCAGCACCCCGAACTGACTCAAAATGTTCATCTCCCCAATCAGTTTGGCGAACGGGGGCGGCTGATGCTGTCTATCTTGAACAAAGACAAACTGCGCCGCGTTCTCTCCATAATGCTGGATGAATCCGAGTTCCTAAGTGATTACGGAATTCGCTCTCTCTCTCGCTATCACTTAGAGCATCCCTACTGCTTCTATCACGCCGGACAGGAGTACAAAGTGGGATACGTTCCGGGTGACTCCACCTCAGGTATGTTCGGCGGCAATTCCAACTGGCGCGGCCCCATCTGGATGCCTGTCAATCTCTTGCTGTTGCGATCGCTGCTTCAACTTTATGCCTACTACGGCGATTCCTTTACCGTTGAATATCCTACAGGATCTGGCAAGTACCTATCGCTGTTTGATGTCACCCAGCAAATTAGCGAACGGATTGTGAGCATTTTCCTCAAGGATAAATCCGGTCGCCGTCCAGTCTATGGCGGTACTGAGAAGTTCCAGACAGACCCCCACTGGCGCGATCTGATTCTGTTCTACGAATATTTCCACGGAGATAACGGGGCGGGAGTTGGTGCCAGCCACCAAACTGGATGGACTGGCTGCGTTGCCCGACTAATTCAGGGTTTGGGCTACTTTACCAAGAAAACCGTGTTGGATACTGTAACGCCCGGGGAACTGACAAAATACTGAGTTTAAGTAGTTTGCTTGCATAGGTCAACAGCGGGGCAGAGGATTCGAGCAAAGATCCTAGCCAATCAGAGGGTTTTTGCCCTATGCTCTGCTCAGGTTCAACAAAATTGTCGTTGGGCAAAATTTGCTGGAGCTTTTTCTTGGCTCGCCCCAGCAGCGTGAATAGTTGAGTCACCAAATCAAGTCAAAAGTTAAAAGTCAAAAAAAGAAGAGTAATATGACGTTTTTTTAAGATTTTTAGCTTTTGGCATTTTGGACTTGATTTAAGTGGAGTGTCTAGGGATGCATTGACTCATCCCACCCGGATCTACATCTGGGTGACAGCTAAAAAGAAGCAAAGCGACGCGGTTTTAAAGAGTCGCTCCGCATCCTTTTAGAATCCCCGTACCTTCAGGTCGGGGAGCAGTCAATTATGAATACTACGATTGAAGGTTCCGAACCATGCCAACACCTACCTATCCCGTGTTATATCAAGTCAACACCCGTGTCTGGATACAATTGCTGTCTAAACAATTGAACCGTCCCGCAACTCTGGATGATATTTCCGATGCAGCCCTGGATGAAATCGCCAGTTTGGGATTTGACTGGGTTTATTTCCTGGGGGTTTGGCAGATGGGGGATGCGGGGCGAACTGTTTCTCTGTCCAACCCAGAGTGGCTAGAGGAATATCGGCAACTGTTGAGTGACTTCAGTGAAGACGATGTGTGTGGCTCCTGTTTCGCCATTAAGGATTACGTTGTCAGCGATCGCATGGGTGGCAACGCAGCCATAGAGCGACTGCGCGATCGCCTCCACCAGCGCGGACTCAAACTGATGTTGGATTTCGTTCCCAATCACATGGCTCCCGATCATGGCTGGGTGCAGACTCACCCCGATTTTTTTGTCCAGGGAACCGAAGCGTTGCTGGCACAACAACCTCAAAACTATTGCCGAGTGTCTTTGCCCACTGGTGAAGTCATCTTTGCCTACGGACGCGACCCCTACTTTGCAGGTTGGCCTGATACGCTCCAACTCAACTATGGCAACCCCTCACTGCAAGCGGCAATGCTAGGCGAATTGTTGACCATTGCTCAGTTATGTGATGGCGTGCGATGCGATATGGCGATGCTGATTCTACCAGAGATCTTCCAGCGCACCTGGGGCATTGCAGCAGAACCCTTCTGGCAAACCGCCATCCCCAAAGTGCGGCAGCATCATGCCGGCTTCGTCTTCATGGCAGAAGTTTATTGGGATTTGGAATGGACGCTGCAACAACAAGGTTTCGACTACACCTACGACAAACGCCTCTACGATCGCCTGCGCGAACAACATGCCCAACCCGTGCGCGAACACTTTTGGGCAGACCTAGACTATCAGAACAACTCTGCTCGATTTCTGGAAAATCACGACGAACCTCGCGCTGCTGCTACCTTTCCACTAGAAGTGCATCGCGCTGCCGCCATCCTCACCTTTTTCAGTCCGGGTCTACGCTTCCTGCACCAGGGGCAGCTAGACGGCTTCAAACATAAGATTTCGGTGCATCTCCAACGCGGGCCCAGCGAACCCATTGACGAAGAACTGTACACCTTCTACCGCAAACTGCTAGCCTGTCTGCAGTTGCCAGTTTTGCGAGAAGGCACCTGGCGACTACTCAACTGCACCCCCGCCTGGGATGGTAACTGGACATGGAATGACTTCATCAGCTTTACCTGGGAAGATCCCAGACGACAAAGGTTACTAGCGATCGTGAACTACGCACCCCATCAGAGCCAGTGTTACGTCACTCTGCCTGACGACGATTTAACGGGCAAACTATATCACCTCAAGGATTTGATGAGTTCCATTGTTTATGAGCGCTCTGGCGACAGTCTGGTTTCAGGTCTCTATTTCGACATGCCAGCATGGGGCTACCATGTGTTTGATCTACAGCCATAGCCAGGTAACGGGGCTATGCTCAGATGCCATTGCCATTCATCGCCATATCGCTGCTTTGTTGCTGGACTTTGGGCAAATAACCTGATAAGTGTATTGCAAAACGACCCCTGGAGAATTTGGTAGCAACCTCATGAGCCAATCAGTTAAAAATTTACTTGCTGCTCGTGCTCGCCTAGGTGAGTGCCCGGTGTGGGATGCCGATCGCCAACAGCTTTTTTGGGTCGATATTTACAATCACCGAGTCCACCAGTTTGACCCTGCCACTGGACGCGATCGCTATTTCGATACAGGCGATCTGGTCAGCGCAATTGCCTTGGCAGGCAGTGATCGATTACTTATTGCACTACGCGATCGCCTTGCCTTTCTCAATACACAAACAGGCGAAATTGTCTCCCTTTACCAAATTGAGTTTCCCCATCCCGACACCCGCTGCAACGATGGCAAATGTGATTCCCAAGGGCGCTTTTGGATTGGCTCCATCAGCGAAGCACCAGGGCAGGCGGCGCTTTATCGTTATGACCCTGACGGTTCCCTGCACGTTATGGAAACAGAGCTAACGATCTCGAATGGGTTAGGTTGGAGTCCCGATGGGTCAACGTTTTATTTAACCGACTCCGCCCCACACAAAATCTATGCCTATGACTATGAAGCGGCCACGGGAACCATTAGCAATCGCCGCATCCTGGTTGATCTTAGTAAAGAAGCTGTAGAACCGGATGGACTGGCGATCGACGAGCAGGGAAACCTCTGGTCTGCACTCTGGGATGGGTGGTGCATTGCCTGCTTTAACCCAGCAGGACAGGAAATCTTGCGAATCAAAATGCCGATCCAGCGCCCAACCAGCCTTACCTTCGGGGGTAGCCATCTGACTGACCTTTATATCACCTCTGCATCAGTCGGGTTGAGCCAGACTGAAATTCAACAGGGGTTCTACGCCGGAGATTTATTTTACCTCTCAACCAACTTCTCCGGAATGCCTACTCGGCAGTTTTTGAGTTCGCCAGGAGTGCAGTGATGGCAGCAGAGGTAGCGGTACGCTGGAGAAATTTAAGTGTTAGAGAATCAAACAGAACTTTTCTGTCTACTGAATCTAGCTTAATTGTCTTATCTGCCGTTGCAACTACTTGTATAGGTATGAAAAAATCAAAAATTAGGTAGTGTAGTGCTGTTCTACTTTGGCGATAGCGCAGAACGTAGTAGCCCCAATATAATTAGCGATCGCTTGTAGGCATCAAAGAGCCTACATAGTTACACAATTTTTACTCAACAACTGAAACCCGAAGTAATGTATAGACTTTTGAGTCTATCTAAGTGTATTTGCTGAGGTAAGTTCAGATTATAAATTCTCATGTTCAAATTCTAACTTGAGTAGGTTTTTGAACAGCGATCGCCATGCAGGGGATTTATTAACCCATTCTCCAGGAACGCCAACACAGCAGTTTTAGGGTTTGCTTTCTTAAATTTGAGTATCTGGCTGAAGCGAACCCAATGATTGAGAGCAGTACAAAATCGGCAAGATTAGTTCAATCGATACACCCCGAAGCGTGACAGATAACTTTGATTGTGACGTTACTGTTAACGCTAACTCATTGAATTTCTGACATTAGTTCTGGTATGACCTGCTGTTTTTGGCTTCTGGATTGTCCTGTTTCAAACTAAGGAGCAAACCAACATGGAAAAAATGGTTGTAGTCGTTTTCGATAACGAAAGCAAAGCTTACAGCGGTTTGAACGAACTTAAAAAGCTGCATCAGCAAGCGGACTTACTCCTCTATGCGATCGCAGTCATTGCTAAGAGCACAGACGGTAAAGTTGATGTGCGCCAAGTCGATGGAGGCCCCCTTGGGACGCTGTTTGGTACAGTATTGGGCGGTATGGTGGGTATACTTGCAGGCCCGGTTGGAATGGCTGTGGGAATGGCTAGCGGCTCTCTCGGTGGGGCAGTAAGCGATATGTACCAGATGGGTATTGACCTTGAGTTTCTCGATGATGTGGGGAGAGTGCTAACTCCAGGAAAAGCAGCAGTGGTGGCATCCGTTGACGAATACTGGACAACTCCTCTCGACACATCAATGGAACCGCTTGGAGGAATAGTGTTCCGCAAACTCCGCACTGAAGTCATTGATGACCAACTTGATCGCGAAATCCAACAGACTCAAGCAGAACTGCAAGCATTGGAGGAAGAATTCAATACGGCTACGGCTGAGCAAAAAGCTCAACTCCAAGCCAAAATTGATGCCACTCGCAGCAAACTTCAGTCCAAAGTTGATGCAGCAAACAAGTGGATGGAAGATACTAACCAGCAAGCCAGAGCCAAAGTCATGGCACTGGAAGAGCAGGCAAAAACAGCTAGTGATAGAAGAAAAGCTCAGATCGACAAGCGGATTACGGAGATTCAGTCTGATGTGGCACAGCGACAGGAGAAGCTCAAACAAGCAGCCGGCTTAGCTCGTGAAGCCTTGACGGTCTAGTTGGATTTTGTTTCCTATCGCTCACTTGTACTAACAATCATTCTGTTCAAACTATCTACCTGACTCGCGTGGATTTCGACAGTTCGCACCTTTCAAAAAAAGCAAAAAAGGAGAAATGAATCATGACTAACAATCCAGTTCAAGTCATTGTAGCTGCGTTCAATACACCCGACGGTGCAGGCAAAGTTATGGCTGACCTAAAGCAGGGCAAGAGAGCAGGGTTAATCGGCATCCAAGATGCCGCCGTCGTCGTCAAGGATGCAACGGCAAGCTCAAGATTACCGACGCGAAACATCGCACAGCTAAAGGCTTGATTACCGGTGGCGTACTCGGTGGCTTAGTTGGTTTGCTAGCTGCACCACCAGTTGCGGCGATGGCAGCAGGTGGCGGTGTCATCGGGGCGCTCGTCGGCAAGTTGAAGAACGCTCCGCTAAAGGCTGAAATGAAAGAAATTGGTTCAGCATTACCCTCAGGCACTTCAGCAATTGTGGCAACCATTGAGCACAACCAACAGGCGCAGTTGGAAGCTTTGGAAACTGCACTGGCAGACCAAGCTGCGCAAGTTGTCCGCGATTCGCTCAAGGCTGACATTGCCGAGCAGTTAAATGCAGGTGGCAACGTGCTGTATACCGCCGGTGGCGGCACAATGGCTTCGGGAGTTGGTCGCGTAGCTCAAACACCCTCAGGAACTCAAGTGAGCGGTATCGTTGCCAGTGACGACGGTGTCTTTGTAGAAGACGCGCAAATCACGGACGAGCCGCTGGAGACAGCCAAGTGAAAGCACGCCGCTAGAAGCTGTCAAGAATTAGCTCTAGCAGCTTGATTTCTTCAGATGATTACCGCCAAGGACGCCTAGCTTGTCAAGAAATGATATAGCAATTCGGCATTCCTGGCGGTAAGGCACTTACTTGTCTTGTAATAAAATGCCCGGCCGTCGAAGCTCACCCACAGGGGGAAAGCGCCTAAATCTGACTCCAGACTTTAGGCAGGTTATGCACAGGAGATGTTTTATGAACAGACGGCAACTGATGATGAGTACCTTGGGCGGCTTAAGCGCCGCAATTCCTGCGAAAGTCGCGGACAAGATATTAGAAACTGCAAACCCCGAAGTTGGCGCCAATGTGGATGTCCGACGCAACGACGCACGCAGTTTTCCGAAGGGATTTGTCTGGGGAGTTGCTACATCGGCGTACCAGATTGAAGGCGCTGTTAAGGAAGATGGTCGCGGCGTATCTATTTGGGATCCGTTCGCGCATACACCTGGCAAGATATTCGATGGAACTAACGCGGATGTTGCCGTAGACCACTATCATCGGTACAAAGAAGATGTACAGTTGATGAAAGCGATGGGGACGAAGGCGTACCGCTTTTCCATCGCGTGGCCCCGGATATTTCCGGAAGGCAGGGGCGCGGTGAATCCGAAGGGCCTCGATTTCTACAACCGCCTTGTGGATGAACTACTCACCAATGGTATCGAGCCATTCCCGTCGCTCTATCACTGGGATTTGCCCCAGACTCTGCAAGACCGATATGGTGGATGGGAATCTCGTGAAACGGCTCTGGCGTTCGCCGATTACGCGGGTTACGTCACCGAAAAACTGAGCGATCGCGTCAAACGCTTTTTCACGCTCAACGAAATCCGCACGTTCGTAGATCGGGGACACGAATCCGGCATCCTCGCGCCGGTACTTAAATTGCCACCTGCCCGATTGAATCAGGTCAGGCATCATGCAATTCTCGCGCACGGTCTCGCTGTTCAGGCGATTCGCGCCAAGGCGCGTCGGGGAACCAAAGTAGGCCCGGCGGAAAACATCGTCGTCGCTGTCGTACCTATCATTGAAACACCAGAGCATATCAAGGCAACCGAGATTGCTATGCGCGAGCTGAATGCAGGTTATTTGACTGCGATGCTAGAAGGTCGCTACACCGATGCGTATCTCAAGGCAGCAGGAGCAGACGCGCCCAAATTCACTTCCGACGACTTGAAAGCCATCGCTTCCCCGGTGGATTTCGTCGGCATCAATATCTATACACCGGACTATTACATACACGCTAACGACGCGGCTGTTGGCTATCAATCCGTTCCGTTCAACAAATCCCACCCACGGATGGTATCGTCTTGGCATCGGCTCGGCCCGGAGACGCTATATTGGGGGCCACGTCTGTTGCAGAAACTCTGGAACGTGAAGGATATCTACATCACCGAGAACGGGTGCGCCACCAGTGACGAAGTAGCTAAAGACACCAAGGTATATGATAGCGATCGCAAAACTTTTCAGTCTACTGATTTTCACAAACTATCTAATTGAAAGAATATGCCGCCCTTAAATAATCCTGTATCGCCATCGTAGCTGCTGATTGTTAGCGATCGCAGGTTTTGGAAAAAGGGTTTTGCTAGTATTTCCGCTAGTTTGAGAATTGGTAGTTGATTCTCCAATATTTCTCGACTTGTTGCCCAATCGAGAAAGACGTAGCCTTGGTTGGGTTGGGGAATAGCGGCTATATTGTTTCGGAATTTGCGATCGCTACTTAAAGAATTATCCTTGGCATTGAGGACTTCATTCATTGTCTCTAGATTGGAAGCAAAAATCTCGTAATTTCCTTGAGTAGTATGTACTCCGTACACCTTTGCTTCAATTTTGTATTTTCCTGGCTTTTGAGCATTGGCTACTTTAGCAGCTTTTATTTGTGTCCAAGCTGAGATATTTTGCTTGTCTAGGTCAAAAGTATTTAGTGTCAGTCCCTTTGAGGATGCGATTGCATCTAAACGAGAAATTCCTGCTGGTGTTGCTTCAGTTTTTTCTACAACAAAAATAAAATCAGGATTTGCTTGTTCTGGGCGAGGTAACAATCCGATGGCATATTCTCCTTGCACCCAGCTAAAAATATCTTCTTTTAAATTAATGTCCAAGCCTTGCACAGGTTGCAGCAATTGAGAGACTACATTTTGATTGGAACCGGATAGGGCTGCTGTTACTTGTTGCCAGAACTGAGCTAAATTGCTATTGCCTAAATTACTCAAATTCGTGCCAGCAATTGCCAAACCTGCTGATGCTGGAATATATTGCAATGCGTCAACTGGTTTAGATAGTTGCTCTAATGGCGGTAAAGTCTCTGCTTTTGCTACTAAAGTGGTTTCCGCCAGCAATCCCTTGTTGGCTAGTACTAAGGAAATAATTTCACTGTCATAGGTTGTATCTTCTGGTAGTTTTAAACCTTGCCATTCTGCCACGCGGGGTAGATTCAGAAACGCTGTAGCCAGTGCACCTTTGGGTAGTTGTTTAATGGCTTGCTGATATTTGCTAGAGGCGTTCAAATTTAGATCGGGAGCCTGGACGTTATTAATTGCTTCTCGCAGCACTTTTGGATCGTTGGCAAACAAGACAAACTCATCGCCCACAGCTGCACCAGCAAGCAGCTTCTCTGGCTGAGCATCATCATAAATCAGCTTTACGCCTTTATACTGTTCAGTAGTTAAGTTTGCCCCTGCGATCGCTCGTTTGGAAAACAACAAATCCACAAACTCACGGCTTTTCTCCGGTTTTTTGGTGGCTAATGCGATCAGATACCCCGGTTGGCGTCCGTTTGTAGGATCGCGATCGATGTCCAGGGTTGTCACAGCCAAGGTAATTTCGTTTCCTAGCCAAGGTTGAATATCTTGTTTGTAATCTACATCAGTGCTAGCTAATAAGCTGGTTTTCAGCTTAGACAGTTCTCCATCACGCTCTAAAGCCTGCAACTTATCCGGATTCACCAGCAGTGACGCCATCACAGGTGCTTGTTGAGACACAAAAATTGCCGCACCAGGCTGTCCAGCAGTTGCGCCTAATCCCACGAGACGATTTTGACTAGACAAGCTGTTACAACCAGAAATACCAATCAACAGCAGCATGGCAAAAACCGCTGCTAGGGAACGGAAGAATAAACCTTGCTTCATAATTTTTTTACATAAACAGCTTTGGGTGGTGCTCACACCATCAAATATTAAACCGCCTTCTCAAACATAGAAGGCGGTCTATATGCGAAAACTTTGTTTATTTTGGAAAATTAAGTATATATCTCCATAACAAACTAAGTATTTTTCTCCTTGTGCTGCTCCGATATCATTGTTGAACTTCTGAATCAGGAGTGTATTCAATTAGATCCGCAGGAGTACATTTCAGGCAATTACATAAAGTGTTTAATGTTTCAAACGGCACAGACTTAGCTTTACGCTCCAAGTGTTGAACATTTTGCAAAGTCATGCCCGAAGCTTTCGCTAGCTGGTTTTGAGACATTCCACGCTCTTTTCTGACTTCTGCAAGTCGGAATTTCACGGTCATTAAAAAACTCTGTTCTTGCTCATATTACCAAATGATGTTTGGACAAATAAAATTTGAAGCTACCGAATATCTTTTGGTAGGCTTTAAATATTAAAGCGGCTTAGGTTCCCGCCTGGAAAACGTTGAACCAAAAGCCGCTAGCCCAAAGACCATTTGTCAAAGGACATTTAAATCATGACACAAACAATACTTGACGCCCAAGCGATCGCCCAAGCTGAACTAGAGCAATACATCGACCAACAAGCTGAAGTAATCGCTCCAGAAAGAATTGGAATTGACAGTATCCTCGACATATTCGGCGCACTTTATCGTGTCTAGCGTGGGTGAAGTTACTCGGAACCTTTTACCGCAGCTTTGATGGCTTCTAGGTATCCCAACCTTGTAATAGCGCAGAACGTCTGTCATGGCGATCCTGTAACGAAGCAGTGACGGCCATCCATGACAGTCGCCATCAGTGCGGCTGGCTTTCTTGTTGTCGAGGTCGTAGTCATGTCACAATCTATTCTTTGCCAAACACCCACAAGAGGCTGGGTGAATTTGGCTTACGCTCGTCAAATTCAGTTTCGCAAGATTCATATTCATATGTCTTGGCAGTTCGCCTGTCGTATCACTTGGAGCAACGGTGACAGGGAAACTTTTTTTGGGAAAGATGCTCAAGCCATCGCCCAAACTTGGAAACATTACACAAAAAGTTGAGCCAGCGTTTTGGGAGGAGGAGTTTACGGAAAAATTCTGCGAACTAAATGGCACTGATGTATATGCTCAGGTCAACGTGAAGATTTTCTGTCAAGATAGATATTATCCAGGATTGTTTGCAGAAACCTCATGACAGGTCAATCTTTTGGTCAACCCCTTGCTCAGATTAGTGTAGAAGAACTAGCCCAGCGTTTGTCAAAAGCCGAGCCTGATCTTCAACTGTTGGACGTGCGCGAACCACAAGAAGTGGCGATCGCTAACATTGAGGGCTTTGTCAACTTTCCTCTGAGTGAATTTGCTGGCTGGGCAAATGAAATCCACACCTGCTTAAACCCCCACGCTGAAACCCTTGTAATCTGTCATCATGGCATTCGTTCTGCCCAAATGTGCCAGTGGCTTATGGCTCAAGGATTCACCAATGTTAAAAATATTGCTGGTGGTATTGATGCCTACTCAACCTTAGTTGACCCTTCAATTCCTGTGTATTAGCTCGGACTGACGAATCAAATTGCTTTTGCTACTCTAAACTCAAGACTAAATAAATTCAGGGCTTTAGACAGAAAAGCTAAACTATTTCTGTCTGGTGCGAACGTTTTGTCTATCTTGTTTACCTCGTGATTTCCGCAACCCAGCAAATTAGTATTTATCAGTACAGCTTCATCACGATCTTTATGAAAATATACACAAGTAAGACTGTGAAGGGTTTCATTGATTATCCGCTTTGCTTGAAATTGTAAAGCTATATTAAATATACTTTGGCTAGAAGTAAAACAGTCAATATTGTTGTTACGTATTTCTGGATACGTCAAGAATTTGCTATTTTGCTTAACTATTATTAACGCTTTTTGTTTTTATCTCAATAAAAATTTTCTTTTTTCAAAAATTGATTAAAATTTCGCTTCGGTAAATATTAGCTATGCAAGTTCAGCTAACAAATCGACAACAACATATACTTTGGGCAACAGTACGTCATTACATTGCCACAGCAGAGCCTGTTGGTTCTAAAGCCCTAGTTGAAGAATTCAATTTGGGTGTTAGCTCAGCAACGATTCGCAACGTGATGGGAATGTTAGAAAAAGCTGGGCTACTTTACCAACCGCATACTTCTGCTGGACGAGTACCTTCAGATTCTGGCTATCGCATTTATGTCGATCAGTTGATTACGCCCTCTGAGAGTTTGGCGCGACAAGTAGAAGAAGCACTGCAACACCGCCTGAACTGGGAAGATAGAAGCTTAGAAGCCTTACTGCAAGGAGCAGCGCAAATTTTGGCAACCTTGAGTGGCTGCATCAGCTTAATAACCATGCCACAAAATGTTAGTGCGCTGTTACGACATCTGCAATTAGTGCAAATAGACTCGGGAAAAGTAATGCTGATTGTGGTGACAGATAGCTATGAAACACATTCAGCGTTAATGGATTTGCCACCAACACGCAAAGAAACACAACTAGATCCAGAAGTAATAGATCGCGAGTTGCAGATTGTTTCTAACTTTTTAAATAGTCACTTGCGGGGGCGCAGTCTGTTAGAGTTAGCTAGCCTTGACTGGAGCGATCTGGATCGAGAGTTTCAGCACTATGGTGAATATTTGAAAAATTCCCTCACCGAATTCAGCCGCCGTAGTTTCACACCAGGCGCTACTCAAATCATGATTCGCGGTATGGCAGAAGTTTTGCGTCAGCCGGAATTTTCGCAACTACAACAAGTGCAAACAATCATCCAGCTGTTGGAGGAAGAACAAGAACAATTGTGGCGATTAATATTTGAGGAGCCAGAGGCAGAAGAAGTGGGTAAACCACGGGTAACAGTAAGGATTGGTTCCGAAAATCCTCTCGAACCAATACGTAACTGTAGCTTAATTTCTTCTACCTATCGTCGTGGTTCAGTACAAGTAGGGAGTGTAGGGGTTTTGGGCCCAACACGCCTCGATTATGAAGGAGCGATCGCAGTTGTTGCGGCTGCTGCTGATTATTTATCGGAAGCTTTGAGCTATTTAAATCCCTCATGATAAAAATTGGCTTTGGGTTGCTATGGCTGGGAATTATTGCCTATGCCTTTTTGTTTGCGCCTCCCAATCAACCTGATACATTCGAGTTGATTAAAAATCTTTCTACTGGTCAATGGCAAGGTATAAATCCCCTAGTCATTGCATTGTTCAATATCATGGGCATCTGGCCTGTAATTTACAGTGCAGTTATGCTTATTGATGGTAGAGGACAAAAAATTCCGGCTTGGTTGTTTGCGGCTGTGTCTTTTGCAGTAGGGGCGTTTGCCGTTTTGCCCTACTTAGCCTTACGCGAACCAAATACACAATTTTCTGGCGAAAAGAATACTCTTATCAAGCTACTTGATTCTCGCTGGACTGGTATTGTTTTAACCATAGGTACGACTATTTTAGTTGGCTATGGTTTAGGGCAAGGAGATTGGGGTGATTTTGTGCAACAGTGGCAAACTAGCCGCTTTATCCATGTGATGAGCTGGGATTTCATCTTACTTTGCCTATTATTTCCTGCCCTGGTTGGAGATGATATGGCGCGTCGCGATTTGAATAATCCTTGGTTGTGGTTGATAACATTTATTCCGCTGTTCGGCCCCTTAATTTATTTGTGCATACGTCCGCCTTTACCAGAAGCGAAATCGGAGCTAATACCCAGTTAGAATTAGCTACAAACTCTGATTATGACTAGAAAAATAGCACTTTGGTCATTGTGGGCTGGATTTATAGCTTATATCTTGTGGTTGGCTCCACCGCTACATTTAGAAGACACAATAATACTGCTGAAAAACATCTTTACTCTCAATTGGGCAGAGGTAAATCCTGTTGTTTTATCCTTATTTTCCCTAATTGGCAGTTGCCTATTTATTTACAGCGCTGTTCTCTTCATTGATGGCAGGATGCAATGGATTCCTTTCTGGCCTTTTGCGTTAGCGGCGGTGACTTCGGGTGTGTTGGGTTTATTGCCATATTTGGCGTTTCGGGAACCGAATCAAGAATTTTCTGGGCAAAAAGATGCTTTTTTGCAATTTGTAGATTCTCGGTTTTTCGGTGTAGCCGTGAGTTTAATGACTATTGGTTTGTTCGCCTATGCTTTGATTTGGGGCGATTGGCCAAATTATTGGCAGTATTTTTGGGGCGATCGCTTTCTTAATGGCATGAGTTTGGCATTTTGCCTGTTTTGTCTGTTATTTCCAACGGTCTTAGGTGATGATATGGCGCGGCGAGGATTCAATAATCCCCTCATATTTTGGGCTGTAGCACTTGTGCCATTATTTGGCCCACTTGCTTATCTCTGCTTGCGTCCCTCGCTACCGGAAAACACCAGGGTAGTTAACAATCGGGAGTCAACAGTCCGCAGTATTTATTAATAATGACCGCCTGAGTTTGTAAATTTCTGGTAGCTGCCACCAAGCCAGATGAGGGTATTCGTGGTGTTCTTTATGGTAGCCAAAATGATAGCAAGTGATAAATGATAGCCAAATTGGCAGTGAGGTAGTTTCAGCATAGTGAGGTTGAACATAACCTCTTGGAGGTTCTCTATGGGTCAGAAATGTACCAAAATAAAATAGTTGTAATGAACTTAATATTGAAGGTAAAGCCCAAAAAAAAGTGAGATTAGATATGGGTATATGGAATATGTAATGGACACCGTTATAAGCAATTATCCAAGTTATGATTTGTCCCCAACTCCAGTAATTTTTCATGAAATGAAAATACCAGGCAAATAAATTTTTATGTTTACCATCGTGGAAATCGGGGTCTAGTTCACTAGCAGGATGATGATGATGCATCCAATGTTTTTTTAATAATGTTTTATAAGATAAAAAACCATAAAAAAATAGGCAAATTGCTCCTATACAGTGATTAAATTTAATATTTTTAGGAAATACTACTCCATGCATAGCATCATGAGCAGTAATGAATAATCCTGTACATAGAAATGTTTGTGAAAAAATTGTCAATAATAATCCTGAAAAACTCAGTTTTGAGAAATCAATAGAAAGTAATACAAGCAAGTTAATTGTCCATAGCAATAGAATAACAATAGCTATTAAAATTCCTGCGGTACCAATAGGAAATTCACTAGTAATTTTTATTTGCTGACTAGGCCAGTTTTCTGATTGCATCATTTTTCTAAGTAGTAATTGGTATGGGGTTATTTTGACAAGAATTGTCCGAGTTGACAGTAAAAGCCGTCTTGGCTGGATGCAAACAAATTGATAGCCAAGACAGCGAATAATTAACAATAAGTTTAGGGAATAAGTTGAAGTACGTCGCGCAGTACGCTGTAGCCTTTTAGATCCCAAAGTAGGTATGCGAGAAAACCTATCATCGCAAAGCGCCCATTCCACAGTTCAGACTGGGGAGTAAATCCAAACTTAAACGCATTGCGATCGCTGTTATTGTATGCTTTTTCAGTTGCATCAGTAGGATAAGGTTCCATTGTTAAGTTTCCTTAAAAATTAACTTCTTTTTCATAGTAATTACCTAGTCAGCTAGCACTATCTATCTGTAGTCTCAAAATACAAACAAGTCTAAAGAATGAAATTTTCTGGGCTTTTAGAAAATAGATTTATACAAATTATTGTCTTTATTAAGTAATTGAGTAGAGGAATTTTATCGACAGTTAGATACTGAGGTATACCGAAAAACTCTACTCTATAGTAAGCAAAAATGTCAGCATATACAAATAGTTCCAATTTCGCAAAAAAATCTTACGCAAGTCAGAAGGTTTCCTAAAAATTGTTGACCAAACTAAAAAATAGTGAATAGCTTTTCAACTAAAAATATGGCTCCTACAGTACTGATTACAGGTGGATCTGAAGGTATTGGCAAAGCAACAGCTGTTTTATTCGCCCGTAAAGGATATGACCTTGTACTTGCAGCGCGTCATAGCGATCGCTTGCAAGCTGCGGCGCAGGAATTGCAAAACCTTGGTGGGAAAGCACCACTGACATTTGCTTGTGATGTTACAGATCCTGCACAGGTGAATGCACTAATCGAAAAAGCGTTAGACCATTATGGTTATATCGATGTGCTAGTGAATAATGCAGGTATTTATGCATCAGCACCAGTAGAAGAGTTTTCGCTGGAAGATTGGCATAAAGTTATAGATACTAATCTCTGGGGATATATCCACACAATTAATGCCCTTCTGCCTCATTTTCTCCAAAGAGGAAAAGGAACAATCGTCAATGTAAGTTCCATTGGTGGTAAAGTGCCTACTGCTTACTTAGTTCCTTACTGTACAAGTAAGTTTGCTGTTACAGGTTTAACAGAAGCGTTGCACGCAGAATTAAAACCGAAAAGAATTCACGTTTGTGGGATTTATCCAAATTTGATTAAAAGTCATTTCATGGAACGGGCAATTATTCGAGGTAAGGATGAGCAAGATACCCAAAGCCGTTGCCAACAAATAGAAGACATTCTGAAAAATCCTGTGGTGGAGAAACCAACAGATGTGGCAAATGCCATCTGGGATGCAGTCAAGGATCAGAAATCTGAAGTATTCGTTGGTTCCGCCAACTTTTCACAAGCGGTTAATCGGTTATTTCCTGGTTTATTCCAGTGGGCTTCTCGACAAATCTTCAAAAATCAGGATAAATAAAACCTGATTGGGATTGCTAAGTACAACATTGCACAAATTTGTAACTAATTAGACTCTGCGAGCCTCTGCGGTTACTCTGCTACCTGGTGCGTTTAAAAAAGCCACGATTTTACGCAAAGCTGCACTAGCTTACTCTGCTTACTCTACTCCTTAGACTGTGGAATCAACAACTTCGGACGCTGTAGCGAAGCTACTAACTCATACCACAACTGCTCATAACCCATAACCATTACATTAAAATGTTAATTCCAATGCAAAACTTTTTCTTTGACTATATTTCGACCATCACGAGAAACTTTTAATAATTTGCGGGTGAGAAGGTAACGGATATCACCATTCACAGCAACATACTGACTATCTTCCATATTCCCACTGGAATTATATTTTTGCAGTGGGAGAGCAATTCTGTTATTCCCATTTCTAGCAACAGCTACATAACTATCAGGTACTTCTCTACCGCAAATATACACAATAAAGTTTTTGGTTTCTGCTTCCACAAAGGTAGTATTACCATCAGGACAAGCCCTCGCTAAGGGTTGACCATCAGCCGCGATCACATTATTCACTTTTTCTCTAAAAACAACGCGATCGCGCCTATTTACTTTGGTTACTACTAATTCGTAAGGTGTCATCACGTATGTAGCTTCACCTTTTGTAGCAAGGTAAGTTTCACCAATTTTGCTACTTACAGGAATTGTAATTTTAGTACCTCCATTTTTAGTAAAACGTACGTAATATCCAAGAGGGCTTTTTTGATTTCCCCTACAAATAAACACATAATATTTATCTGTCTCAAAACTACGTGTTGGTAGCAGTTCGGTAGAAGGGCAAACTTTTTGTTGAGAGAGTTGCACTAGGTTATTACTTAATTTGTTTATTGATGCAGTTTCCTCTTTTGCCGATTCTTCAGCCTTTACCAAAGGTATGAAAAACAATAGGCAAACCATACCCACGAAGGCTAACTTGAAAGTTCCTTTGTGAGGGAATATAGATTGTAAAAAATTCATGTTTTTAAAGTTTTAAACAGTAAAATCACCGCCGCGGACTATTAGTCTGTGGCGTTAAATTATCAGTGTTTTAACGGAGGAAAAACTAAAATTATTATCCTATGATAAAAATGTCCAGTACAACTAAAAGTCCTGGACTTTGATATTTTTTTAAAAAAGTAATTGTTAAATAAAATTATTGTTATGACTGTTAGTAGTTAGTGGTTAGTGGTTGGTTGTTGGTGGTTGGTTGTTGGTGGGAACTATTAATCATTGACTCTTGACTTATTAAGACTCGCATTCCCGTCTAGTTATATGGTGGCGATAGCGAAACATTGCTTCTAGTTGCACCTGTACTAACCAACCACCCAGAAATTCAATTGGTTGTCCACCAGGCAAAGAAAAGGAAATCTCATCAGTCAACCTAGTTTTGCCATTTTCAGGTTCAAAATGATGTCGATGTACCCAATGATCAAAAGGCCCGGATATCTGTTCGTCAGTAAACAGGTGATATTCTTCGTATTCGGTATGACGCGCTAACCAACGTAAAGGCAATGGCCCAAGAAAAAGGCGAAACTCGGTGATAGCACCAACACCCAATCCTCCCTCCCGACGGACTACTTGTACTGGTTGCCAAGGGGGGTTAAGCAGTTGCAAAACATCCGGTCTTTCGTGAAATCGCCAAACTACTTCTACTGGTGCATTAATCACTGAGGAGTATTTAAAGTCCAGCATTGAGAAAAACCTCAAATTCAGCCTTCGTATTCAGTATCAATCTCGATATCAAGAGTGTCTTCATCGACACGGATATACAAAATATTGGGACGACAGCAAACTTGACAATCTTCTACGTAAGATTGCTGTCCTCCCCCACTCAAATCAACAAAAGTTAAATTTTGTTCCCCACAATAGGCGCAGTAATACTCTGCTGTATTTTGCATCGAAACTAATTCTCTATTTCAGTTCTAAGAATCTACTATTTTAGCGGCTGTAGTTCCTTTATGGATGATTTGAATTGACTTGTTGCATCTGCCAAATGTTTTACAAGTGTAGACTGTGGCAGGGGGCCGTGCAAGTGACTCCAAGGCAAGACTTGCTCTGTTGACCAGTTAGCATAAACGTAGAAATCTAAATCGGGGAGTGTTCCCTTAAGTTCTTTAAAAGCACGCTTGTAGCTACCCAAAGAATCACCAAAGTTGCGAGTAAGTTCTAAAAGTTTTGACAATCGGCGATCGCCCCTCGATAATAGAGCCTGAATTATAGACCAATTGTAACTTTCTGGGCGAAAGTCTATCCCCTGAGGCTTTAGCTGTTTTTGTAATAATTGCAACCGCTTTTCCGCTTGCCGATTCACTCCCAACCATTGAAACGGTGTATGTGACTTGGGTACAAAAGTACTGCATCCCAGTGTTAACCGCAAACCAGGAGCAGCTTTTTTTATATCGCGCATCATTGTCACGGTAGCATCTAAATCCTCTGGTTCTTCACCGGGAATTCCCACCATCCCATAGAGTTTTAAACCCGTTAACCCTCCAGCCTTAGCATTTACCGCAGCTTGGATAATTTCATCGTTGTGCAGCTTTTTGTTAATAATTTGCCGTAATCTCTCCGAACCACTTTCTACAGCAATGGTGAGGGATTTAGTATCTCGTTTCGCCAAAGTTTGTG
The DNA here is from genome assembly GCF_000517105.1 of Fischerella sp. PCC 9605. GTDB lineage: Bacteria > Cyanobacteriota > Cyanobacteriia > Cyanobacteriales > Nostocaceae > PCC9605. The sequence goes on from NZ_KI912151.1 coordinate 546,209, forward strand.
CTAACTGCACCGTTACAGTATTGGTTCGCACTGAAGCAATGCTAAGACGAACATCATCGTATTTTGGCTGACTAATATAATCTAATAAACTCTCGAACTCTGGATGCTGAGTAACTGAAGCGCCTAGTAATCCTAGCCGATTTGTGACTTCTAAACCTCTTTCAATTGCCGGAATTAACGAACCTTCCAAACTCGCACTTCTAAAAGGCAAAGTGAGATAACTTGCCAAACAGAAACGACACATTTCTGGGCAACTTCTCACCACTTCCACCATGTAAATATTTTCCCAAGCTGCTTTTTCAGTCACCACCGTTGATGCTGATAAAGTATTGCCTCGATAAGTTTGCTTTTGTACTACAGCAGGAATTTCTGGTGAAATAGGATTGATTGACTTAATCGCACCATCGACATCGTGGTATTCCACCTCATACAAACAAGGAACATAAATTCCTGGTACTTGTGCGAGTGCTTTTAGTTGAGTTTGCCTATCAGCATTTCTCACTGCTTTATAAGCATTGATGAAATTATCCAGCAGGTTTTCGCCATCCCCCAACAAAATGACATCAAAAAAATCTGCAAAGGGTTCGGGGTTAGCAGTCAAAACAGGCCCACCACCAAAAACTATGGGATGATGATCTTTACGAGCAATTGCCCGGATAGGAATTTCCAGAGATTCCAACAAATTCAAAATATTCACATAATCCAATTCCCACGACATCGAAAAACCAAGTAATTCTGGCTGTCTTGGCAGTTGTTCGTGAATATCGGTGAATAAGCGACTCACCTGCACATCCGCACGCATAGCCAAAGTCGCCCACACCACCTGATAGCCAAGACTAGTTATACCCACACTATACTCATTGGGAAAGGCGAAGATAGTGGAAATAGCGTTGGTATCAGGAGTAGCGGGAGTAAATAGAAGGCGTTCAGCAGCGAATACAGATGATGTCACAGATGTTTTTTAGGGAATAGAGAATCGGGTTTGGGGGATAGAAAATCACTGAGTCCCCTGTGTTGCTATCTATATTTAATTTTAAGCCATAAAATTATGAGATTCAAAATTAAAATAATAAAATTGGCAATAATAATAGCTACATCATGACGAAAAATTCCATATAATAACCATAAAAAAATACCAATTATAAAAATAATCAGCATCGTGTATGAAACATCTTTAGCTGATTTTGTCTGCCATGTTTTAATCATCTGCGGCAAAAAGGCAAATGTAGTGAAGCTAGCAGCAACTAATCCTAAAATTGTCACACAGTCCATTGGATGCAACCCTTAAAAAATTTAGATTCAACTCCAGCCCTTTCAAAGTGTAAATCTAGCAAATGAAAATTTCTTGGTGTCTTAGTGTCTTGGTGTTTCAAAAATTATTTTTTCACCACAAAGGCACAAAGACACAAAGTAGATATTTCGCTACTTCCTGCCGACTTTCTAAGAGTAAAAATTATCTTTACAAACCCCGTATTTTCTACAACACCTGACACTGCCCATGATGCCGCAATAAATGGTCGCACAGCACTAGCGCCACCATCGCCTCAACCATTGGAACTGCACGCGGTAAAACACAAGGGTCGTGACGTCCTTTGCCTGCTAAGATTGTTTCTTCACCCTCATTTGTTACTGTTTTCTGCTCTTTTCTAATCGTTGCTGTTGGTTTAAATGCTGCACGAATAATAATATTTTCGCCGTTAGAAATTCCGCCTTGAATTCCGCCGGAACGGTTGGTGCGGGTACGAATTTCGCCGCCTTCATCAATATAAAATTCGTCGTTATGTTCAAAGCCAGTCAGTAGGGTTCCTGCAAAACCAGAACCAATTTCAAATCCTTTGCTAGCAGGGAGAGACATTACTCCTTTGGCTAGATCCGCTTCTAACTTATCGAAAACTGGATCGCCTAAACCTTTGGGTACATTTCGCGCTACACATTCCACCACGCCACCGATAGAATTACCTTCCCGCCGGATTTCTTCGATTAATTCAATCATCCGTTCGGCGCATTCAGCATCGGGACAGCGGACAATATTGCTTTCAACTTGTTCTAGAGTAACGATGTTGGGGTCAATGACGCCTTCTAAATTTTTGATGCGCTTGACGTAAGCGATGATTTCTACATCCGCAATTTGACGAAGGATTTTTTTGGCGATCGCCCCTGCTGCTACTCTACCGATTGTCTCCCGTGCCGATGATCTCCCGCCACCCTGCCAGTTGCGGATACCATATTTGGCATCATAGGTTGCATCTGCGTGGGATGGGCGATACTTCATCGCCATTTCATCATAATCTTGGGGGCGAGTGTCTTTGTTGCGTACTAAAATTGCGATCGGCGTGCCCAGGGTTTTGCCTTCAAATACACCGGAGAGGATTTCACATTTGTCTTCTTCTTTGCGAGGCGTGGTAATTTTACTTTGTCCTGGACGTCTCCTATCTAGTTCTACTTGGATTTCCTCTGCTGAAATTTCTAGTCGGGGAGGACAACCATCAATGACAACTCCCACACCGCCGCCGTGGGACTCGCCAAAAGTGGTGACGCGAAATAGATGTCCAAATGTGTTGCCCATGATGTTGAGGAGGTATTGTCTCGACTATTTATCTTACATGAAGTTTTGTTATAAACACTAAGATAAAAGTTTTACGATACACCTTGTCTATTTGAGTTGTGAAAAATATATTTTTAACGAACCGCAGAGGACGCAGAAGACACAGAGGTAAGAAGAGAAGAGAGTAGGATTGCTATGTAATTTCCGTTTTGAAAATAAGGATGCCCAAAATAAAAGTAAATTTGAAGATAAGTTTTTGTACGCTCAATTATGCCCCAAGCTAGAGTTTTTGTTACCCGCCGTCTACCAACTGAATTACAACGACTGCAAGAAATTGCGAATGTTGAAGTTTGGATGGGACGCGAACCGCCTCCTTATGAAGTTTTGCTGGCAAAGGTGAGGGAAATAGATGGGTTACTGTGTTTGCTGACTGACAAGATTGATAGACAATTGATAGAAATTGGAACGTCCCTTAAGGTGATTAGTCAAATGGCAGTGGGGTACGATAATATTGATGTCCCGGCTGCGACGGCACGTCAGATTCCAGTTGGTCATACTCCAGGTGTTTTGACAGATGCGACTGCTGACTTAACTTGGGCGTTATTGATGGCAGCTGCACGGCGAGTGGTAGAGGGAGATCGGTTTACCCGTGCGGGAGAGTGGCGGACGTGGGAACCGGATTTGTTACTGGGGCCAAATGTAACAAGTGCGACGTTGGGGATTGTTGGTTTTGGGCGCATTGGTCAGGCGATCGCTCGTCGTGCTAAAGGTTTTAATATGCGAATTCTTTACACCAGTAGACATAGATGCGATCCAGAATTAGAACAATCGCTAGGTGTAGAGTTTGTTAAGTTTGAAAGTTTGTTGCAAGAGTCAGATTTTGTCACAATTCATACGCCTTTATCTGACGATACTTATCATCTGTTTGGCGAACCGCAATTTGCACTGATGAAGCCATCTGCCATTCTCATTAATACAGCAAGGGGAGCAATTGTAGACTCAGATGCTTTGTACCAAGCATTAAGCAGTGGTGAAATTGCGGGTGCTGCGATCGATGTCACGGAACCAGAACCAATACCAATTGATAGCCCATTGCTGACTCTTGATAACTTAATTATTACTCCTCACATTGGTAGTGCTAGCCGCCAGACACGGGAAAAAATGGCAAATATGGCAATTGATAATTTGATTGCTGGGTTGAAGGGAGAAAGATTACCTTATTGTGTTAACCCAGAAGTTTACGATGTGGTTAGTGGTTAGTGGTTAGTAGTTAGTGGTTGTAGAGACGTGCCATGGCACGTCTGTACATTGGTTAGTGGTTAGTGGTTAGTAGTTGGTTTTTTACCACTATCCACTATCCACTAACAGTCACTACGAGAAATACGCTTATTTACAGCTACTTACCACTTGTGTTTTATCCTGTCGTAAATTTCTACATAATCTGCCCCAGGATGGTTCCACGAGTAGTCGTACTCCATACCTGCAATGGCGAGTTTGCGGAACTCTTCAGGATATTCGTACCACAGTGCGATCGCCCGATCCATTGCTGACTCTAAAGCATGATGATCTGTCTCGTAAAACACATAGCCATTACGTTGTTCTGGTGGTACATTCTGGTCGTAGTCTCGGTCAAATACTGTATTTACCAGTCCACCCACGCCGCGAACAATCGGTACTGTGCCGTACTTCAAACCAATCATCTGAGTTAATCCACAGGGTTCGTAATTACTGGGGACAATAATCATATCTGCCCCTGCATAAATTAGGTGGGATAATTCTTCATTAAAACCCAATTCTAAATGCACATCGGGGTTACTGTTTAAAAATTGTTTTTCGTGTTGGAAATGAGCATTGATTCCTAGTTCTGTTGCTGAACCTAGTAATACAAATTGCGCTTCTTTGTTGAGTGCGTGATAAATGGCGTGATGAACAAGATGCACACCTTTTTGATGATCTAATCGACCGATGTAAGCAATAATTGGTTTGTCAGCATGGCGGAGCATGAGGCGCTCTCGTAGAGCTTTTTTGTTATATACTTTTTGTTCAAAATCATCCCGTGTATAGTTATAAGGAATGTAGCGATCGATTTCAGGATTCCAAAAATCGTAATCAATACCGTTGAGAACCCCAGTGAATTTATCTTGGTGCAAATGCAAGGTATGACCTAAACCACAGCCAACATCCGTAGTACGGGCTTCCCAAGCATGGTGGGGTGAAACTGTGGTTACAGCATTCGAGTAAACAATGCCCCCTTTCATAAAGTTCAAGGCAAAGGGGTTAAAATTGTCACGCAGCTTATCGTATTGGAAGTAATAAGGCTCGCGATTTAAGCCTGTTCCCCAGAGAGTATCTGCACCGCCTATTCCCTGATGCTTAAAGTTGTGGATGGTGTAGCAAACCCGTTGATACTCCATCCCATGATACTTGTACATTTCATAGAGCATGACTGGAACTAAACCTGTCTGCCAGTCATGGCAATGAATCACATCGGGTCGCTTATTACTTTGAAGCAGAAATTCCAAAGCCGCTTTGCTGAAGAACGCAAAGCGCATATTGTCATCATCGCAACCGTAGTAGCAGCCTCGATTAAAGAAATTATCTTGAGAGTGGGGTTCAATAAAGAAACACACCCGTCCGTGTACCCAACCGCAGTACACAGAACAGTGAATTGCACCACCATACCAGGGTACCCATAAGTTTAAATAGGCATCATGAAGTCCCCAAATATGGTCGTAGCGCATACAATCATATTTGGGCAGAATAATCTCAACGCAATGCCCCCGCGTCTCTAATTCCCGACTCAGACCGTAAACAACATCCCCTAAACCTCCTGCTTTAATCACAGGAGCACATTCCGAGGCAATCTGTACAATGTACATCCCTAGCTCTCGCTTCACAAAACTTCATATTTACTATATTCCAATCAGTACATGAAAAATGTACTCATTGACAAGGGATTAGCTGGGTGATAAGAAAAAACTTTGAATGCACGCCCAATCATAATGAAATTTATCGGTATCGATTTAGGCTGGAAATCGCAACCAAGCGGACTATGTTGTTTAGAATGGTCAGACAATCAATTACACATTTTAGACATAGACCGCAAAGAATCCATTGCAGATATCCTCACCTGGATTGATAGCTGTGTATTACCAGGTGAAAGTGCCATCATTGCCGTAGACGCACCTACCATCATCCCCAACACTACCGGAAGTCGCTTACCTGACAAACTCACACACAAACATTTTGGCAAATATCACGCTGGATGTTATCCTGCCAATCTCAGTCTTCCCTTTGCAGAACGCACCGTCAACTTTGGCTTAGAATTAGAAACTCGCGGTTTTGTCCACGCACCCACCATCGAACCGCAAAAACCTGGTAGATATCAAATAGAAGTCTTTCCCCACCCCGCAATAGTTCATCTATTCGGCTTAGAACGCATCCTCAAATATAAAAAAGGACGCCTCAACGAGCGTCGCTTAGAATTAATTAAACTCCAAAATTACATTCTTGATATCTTACCTACTCTTAAACCACCTTTGGTCTTTGATCGGACATCACCCCATCCCCCCATCACCCCATCCCCCTATCTATTGATTCTCCCCCAAATCCCTACCACCGGCGCAGCACTCAAAGCAGCCGAAGATAAACTAGATAGCCTAATCTGCGCTTATGTAGGCGCACATTGGTGGTATTGGGGAGAACAACGTAACTTAGTGTTGGGCGATCGCACTACTGGTTATATTGTCATTCCCCAAAGAATGTAGGGGATTGGGAATTGGGAATTGGGATTTAACGATTATCTTTGCCCCATGCCCCTTGCCCTTGCCCCAATACCTAATCTTACTGCGCCCAGAGAATCAACCTTGGTTCATAGGGACTAGAAAGGTACTTATGTTTAGGCAATACACGCAAAGATAAGCCTTGTAAACCAGAGGTGGTATATATGACATTAGCCGTGTAAATACTGAGTCCTTGTGTATCTTCTCCTTGGTATTCCATTACCACGGGTATACCGTTGACAATCTCACCATTGGCATCTATTGAGCCTTGATATAACTCTACCTGTACGTCATTATTCGTCAGAGTTGCCAAGTCAACCTTGGCTTTGACGGCAACAGTTTGGTTAACCTCAATATCAGGCCCTACAGATACATCAATATCTTTGATCTTGATGTCGTACCAATGGTCGGTAAGTTTTGCTTTCCAAGCCGCCAGTTCTTTCGCTGGAGCATAGTTATCGCTATAGAGGGTATAGTAGCGATCGCTGGCTGGAAAATATGCTCGCTGTGCATATTCTCCTACCATCCGGGCTGTATTAAAGAACGGACAATTCAACCGGATTGCATCCTTCATTTTGTCAATCCAGCGTCTTGGCAAGCCATCCGCATCGCGATCGTAAAACAGCGGTACGACTTCTTTTTCTAAGATGTCGTACAGGGCATTGGCTTCTACTTCATCCTGATAAATAGGATCGTCATAAATTTCGCCATGTCCTATTGCCCAACCGGTACGGACATAGTCAGCTTCATCCCACCAACCATCAAGCACGCTTAAATTCGGCAATCCATTCATCGCCGCTTTCATACCGCTAGTACCAGAGGCTTCACGGGGACGACGCGGTGTATTTAACCAGACATCACAACCCGCTACCATCAACCGAGAAATATATATGTCGTAATTTGGAACAAACACAATCTGTTTTTCCAAACCCTGTTCGCGGATGAAATGATTGATGTCGCGGATGAGTTCTTTACCAGGAATATCTTTGGGGTGTGCTTTCCCAGCAATGACAAATTGGACTTTGCGGTGTTTGTTACCCAACAAAATCTGCTTGATACGCTCTACGTCTCTCATCCAGAGAGTAGCACGTTTGTAGGTAGCAAAACGACGGGCAAAGCCAATCGTTAAAACGTAAGGATCGAGGACTTCTTGGGCTTGGGCAATTTCACTGGGAGAAGCACCGCGATCGCGTAAATGCTTTACTAGACGCTCCCGCACATATAAGATCATATCCAAGCGGCAGCGCTCGTGATTGCGCCACAACTCTTCATCGGGAATAGCGTCCATGCGATCCCACAGCGGGTGATCGGTTGGTGCAGATGACCAATTTGGGCCAAGATAGCGATCGTACAACTCCTGAGTCGATTTAGCGACGCAACTACGGGCATGCACACCGTTAGTAATCGCATTAATTGGCACTTCCTCTACGGGCACATCAGTCCACAAGCCCTTAAACATCTGCCGCGACACCGTACCGTGCAGCTGTGCCACACCGTTAGAAAACGCCGCCATCTTGAGTGCCAATACTGCCATACTGAAAGGCGCAGATAAATCACCCGTATTTTCTCGCCCTAGTGCTAGAAATTGGTCTTTGCCCAAGCCAAAGATATCTGCATAATGCCCTAGGTAGTGCAAAACTTTGTCTGGGGAAAACAAGTCGATTCCAGCTGGCACTGGCGTATGGGTAGTAAAGATATTTGTAGAACCTACCACTTGCCGGGCTTCGGCATAACTCAGTCCTTGTTCCTCAATCAGGATGCGGATGCGTTCCAGAGCAGAGAACGCCGCGTGTCCTTCATTCATGTGGTAGGCTGTGACATTATACCCCAGCGCTTTTAACATCCTGACCCCACCGATACCCAGCATCATTTCTTGGTGGATACGCATATCAATATCACCACCGTAAAGTTGGTCGGTGATATCGTGATCGTAAGGATTGTTGGGTTCAATGTTAGTGTCGAGCATATACAACGGCACCCTTCCCACCTGTACGCGCCAAACTCTAGCGTACACAGTGCGCCCTGGATAATCTACTGCAATCCGCAGTTCTGAACCATCCGGATTTCGTTCTAGGTGCAGAGGCATATTGTAAAAGTCGTTAATCGGGTAGCGTTCTTGCTGCCAGCCATCTGCATTCAAATATTGGGCAAAGTACCCTTGTTGGTACAGCAAGCCTACTCCCACAAGAGGCAGTCCTAAGTCACTGGCAGATTTAAGGTGATCGCCAGCTAGTACGCCTAAACCTCCAGAATAGATAGGCAAACAATCTACAAGCCCAAATTCAGCAGAAAAATAGGCGTAGCATTCTGGGAATCGGGGATCGGGGATTGGGGATTGGGGATCGGGAAAAGACAAGGGAGAATTTCTCGCTTGTCCTACTTGTCCCTTATCCCTAGTCCCCGATCCCTTTTCTCTCGTTTTCTGGTACCAAGTGCGCTCTTTAAAATAGTCTTCTAGCTGCAAGGCGGCACGATCCATTTGCGCCAGAAAGCCTTCATCTTCTACTACTTCCATCAGTCGCGCTTGGCTAATGGTTCCCAGCATCAAAACAGGGTTATGATGGCTGGATTCCCACAAATCGGGATCTAAACGGCGAAATAAGTCTTTAGTTTCAACGTTCCAATCCCAATGCAAGTTATATGCTAACTTCCGCAGTGGTTCAAGTCGCGGAGGTAAGGAAGGAGAAACGTTGAATGTGCGAATTGGCTGCATAGGTCAGCATAACTCCAAGTCTAGCTATCGCTATTGTTGTCTGTCTTTTGTTAATGTTGCCAATTTTTTATACTGTGTTTGTAAATCGCCTTCAACATTGTTAAGCTTTGAAAACTATTCTCATAATTGTTTTCCTGAGTACAGAGTCCCAAGCAGGAAAGATGAAAACTTTAAATCTACTTAGAGGCTAACAGGAAAATATAGGTAAAGTCACAATTATAGCCCTATTTTCTCCTTAAATCTTGATTTATGGCTTTACAGAGCAAGCAGAGTGAATGTTAAAAATCAGGTAGAGATTTCGCTAAAAAGCTTTTTCTGATTTTCTTCATAAATGAAATTAGTCCCTTCTGCCTTCTTCTCTATTTCTTCTCTCTTAAAAATCTATCCCTAGTAGGAGGTAATCTCTTTTTTGTTATGTAGGGCATACTTCTTTGTGCTGTGCGATCGCAAAATACTGGCTTAATCCAAACGTCAGCAATGATAAAAATTTTTAAACTAACCTTTTTATTCCGATCTAAGGAAATAAACTATGCTAAAAGAGAGATGTGGTCATTTTAAATCTGGCTCAATATATCTAAAAACAGCAATTTGCTTGGTCTATAGTATAGTCTACGTGCGTCATGATAAAAGCAGCACATAGTAAAAATTGGCTGCAACAAAGCCGTCACATAAACAGAGGAAGTGCATACTTGTTTGCACTTAAGCTGAATGTGATGTCTGAAGTTGGAGACATTCCACCCTGAATTTGCTGTGCGTAGACAAAAAATCAAAAACTACATTTTGTTGATGAAAAGCAAAAGCTTTGTTTGTAACTGAGGATGTTTCAACAAATGTAGTTTTGTGGAAAGAGTTGCTTGTTTAAGTACACATCGGAAAGATTAAAACTGCCTAGCAGGGAGTAGGTTTATGTTAATTATTCTCTACAGGCAGTTTCGTAGGAATCTTTTCTGCTTTGCCTTATAAATTGAAGAATAGCCTCTCTCGTCTACCAGCTTTTACAGCTGGATAGTCTGATAGTTGCATTTACAAAATCCTGGTATTCTCTGAGAAATTTATTCTGGCAGTAAACAAGCAGTTTCCTCTATTTTATCCTGCGTACTGCTGCAAAACTTGCTCATCAGCAGACACAATTAATATCAAGTCTATTCAGACTCAGATTGGTAATCTACAAGCGGGTTTATTCTGATTGCCATTTGTCTGAACCATTTTTATCTAACAGTAAATTTGATATTAGTTGCAGGTAAAACTAAGTAAGTTTTGTGGATTTAAATGCAAGTTTTATCAAAACTTACTGAAAGATAGCTTCTCATTGCTTATGTTTTTGGGTTTATTTTCTAAAAAGCAAACCAAAAATCATCAAAGCTTTTGTATACCATTCCAAATAATTATCAATAGATGATAAATGCATAATGGTAATACAGTGAATAAAGTACAGACAAAAATTACGAAAATAGCAAAAATAGAGAGTAGTCTAACTATGAAACAACAGCTATATTGGAAAAAAATGAACCGTTTTAAAGAAGTTTTATTAATTAACTTGCTAGGAAATATTCCAACCATCGCTTTTGGTCCTAAACTGCGAAACTCGCTATATCGTCTGATTTTTGCCCGATTAGATAATTCTGTTTATATTCAAAATGATGTTGAATTTCTCAATGCGTCTTGTATTGAAATTGGTAGTGGTGCCCATATTTTCAAAGGCGTTCGCATAGATGCCAGAGGGCACGAGAATAATAGAGTTTGTCTAGAAAATAGCGTTGCTCTTGAGAAAAATGTAGACATCGGTGCTTTAGACGATACCCACATCCACATCGATCAAGAGACATTTATTGGTCCTGGTGTTTCTATAACTGGCCCGGGAGATGTAAAAATTGGCAAACGCTGTCTAATTGCAGCCAATACAGGAATATTTGCCAATAATCATAATTTTGCAGATCCTACGAAATATATTGCAGAGCAAGGCATTACTTGCAAGGGGATTGTCATAGAAGATGACTGTTGGCTAGGACACGGGGTAACAGTATTAGATGGAGTCACTATTGGCAAAGGTAGTGTGATTGGTGCAGGAGCAGTTGTTACTAAAGATATTCCTCCCTACTCCGTTGCTGTAGGGATACCTGCAAAAGTAGTTAAAAGCCGAATTGGTGATGAACTACTAATAAACTCCAGAGATTGATACTGGTATCAAAATCCTTCTTATGAAACCCTAGTTACCAGGTTGAACCTGGTAACGAGAATTAGAGCCAGAGGCTCTCCCACTCAAATGGTGAGCTAGGGCACTCCAACAGGGAGTTCTCCCAAATTATAGAATTTTCAGCTTATAAATAATCAAATTCAAATGAGCAAAATAATAGTAATGAAAAAATCAACATAATAAACTTAAATAGTTAATGAGAGCTAATCAACTTAATTTTCTTGAACTTAGAATTTGTGTTGTTCGTCATTTATAATTAGTGATTATTTGATATTTAGACAGAAACTAAATAACCAAATAAAACAGATCCACTATAGAATCTCACAACAAAAGCATAAAAATCTCTTTTTACTCACTCCTCATACCTTATTGCCTCTAATCTGCATTTTCTGCGGAAATAGGGGTTTAATTTGCTCATGTTCAAGCTAGCCCCTCACGGGCAATTGCCCACAACGAGGAAATGAAAATCTCTTTCCAGATCCCCGTTGCCCCCAATCTCCAATCCCTATTTTCAAGACAGCTATGTCTGATGAAGGCATGCTGCTAAACTTAAGGCTGGAAACATCTGTTGTAGGCAAAACGTCTGCAAAGCAAGGCGCATCTACAAGTCAGACAACTCTAGTGGAGACTAGCGAGTGTGTTGGTTGATTTGCAGGGTTTCTCTGCTCACTTACACCAGTGTTCTCCAAAAAGGGGATGGGATTTGGGTAAGATAAAGGAACTATCTTAATCTGCACAGCAGACGCGGAAAGCTTTTCATATCCAAAGGAGATACCCAATGCTGACTTTAAAAATCATTGTTTATATTGTTGTTGCCTTCTTCGTCACTCTGTTTGTGTTTGGATTCTTGTCAAACGATCCTGCTCGTAACCCCGGTCGTCGGGATTTAGAGTAAGATCGCGACAATTCATCCGCGACTGCCGAAAGCGGAAAATACTAGACGCTCTTAGGGCGGCTTGCTTAAAGTTAATTAAACAGAAGGCGAAAGTCGGAAGGCAAAAGGTTAAATTAGTCCTTCCGGCTCTTAATTTTGGCTGTTTGTTTGCTAGATTGATATGTTTCATCCTGTTTTGCCGCCCGAACCGCCTCCCATAATCGAACCTCTACAAGCAGCGAATCTACTCGTTACAGCTGTAGGCGATCGCCAATTGCATTCTCAGAGCGATCGCCAGTTGGATTCTGTTGGGGAACAGGCATCCTGCTCGTCATGTGCAGGAACTGACAGCAAAACACAAGCAAATACAGAAAATCCACAGGAGCAAAAGCCAGCAACTTCTAGTAGTACAGACAAACCTTTAGAGCAATCTGCTCAGCCAACCAAGGATGAGTTATCTGTCGCCAAAACCTTATCTACATTATCTACACCCACTACACCAGAAACATTTCCAGCAGAATTTTCGCCTCATAGGATGATTGAAAATAGTGCGACTCTACTAGGTGAGCCGCTGTCTGTTGGTTATCCACTGCAACAGCTACAAGCTTCTGGTGTTAGGAACGAAAACAGTATTCAAACGGCAAAAACTGAGGCTTTGCCGGTAAAAGAGCAACTCACCCAACCACTTCACAACAGCAAGAATGTATCCCAGAAAAATTCACAATTGTTGACTGAGCAATTAATCCAGGGACAACAAAGTGAAAATCAACAGACTTTTCAGCCAACCCCCCAACCGATCAAAATCCAATTTGACGGTAACAAGCAAGCAAATGCATCGCCACAGCCCTCAACTATAGAATTTAAAACTCGCAGCACCACCAGCCAATCGCCCACTCAACAGCAACCACCACCCGCGCCAAACTCGCCTGCTGCACCTCCAGAAACCAGAAGAGTAATTGAAGTAATAGCAGATAGCCAAGAGTACGACCAAAACCGACGGGTGGTAACAGCAGAAGGAAATGTAGTCGTGCGCTTTGATGGGGCGGTAGTGGATGCCGATCGCGTCCAAGTCAATTTGGATAACTTGATCGCCGTAGGAGAAGGAAATGTTGCCCTCACAAGAGGCGACCAAGTATTACGCGGGCAGCGATTTACCTATAACTTTATTCAGGATACTGGAGAAATGCTGGCTGGTCGCGGCGAGATTTTTCTACCCACAGCCGGACAGGATTTTTCTTTTTTACCTACTGATGTAACAGCGGGTGGAGTACCAGCACGTCCGCCCAGCGACAGAATCAGAAGCGCTCAACCACTGACTGGGGTGGGTAGTCCGGGAGGAATTAATGTCGGTGTTGGTGGCAGAACCGGTGCTAGAAATTTACCCAGCCCACAACAGGGAGGTCAAGTGCGACGACTGCGCTTTGAAGCTGCACGCATTGATTTTTACCCGCGTGGCTTACAAGCAACAGATGTAAGTATCACCAATGACCCCTTTTCGCCTCCAGAACTGGTGTTACGGGCAAATAAAGTCACACTAACGCGAGAGGCTCCCCAGCAAGACCGCGTGAGGACGCAGGGACAGCGTTTAGTATTCGATCAAGGTTTGAGTGTACCCATCCCCAGAGATGAGCAGGTGATTGATCGCAGAGAGCGCGAAGCTACCCCTGGCTTGGTTTCTTTTGGTTTTGATGGCGATCAGCGGGGTGGTTTTTTTGTGGAGCGCAACTTCCAACCCATCACTACAGACAATTTCAGCTGGAGTATCGCGCCTCAGTTTTACGCTCAAAAGACAGTACAAGAAGGTTTTAGTAATATTCCCTCACTGTTTGGTTTGAGGACAAAACTAGATGCAACTTTAAGTCCACGGTCAGTTGTCGAGGGTTCAGGGGTGTTAACTAGTTTTGATTTGACCGACATCGAAGACAACCTGCGGGCGAGTTTGCGGTGGCGTCAACTATTAGGCGATGTCACCGCACCCCATACTTTGACAGTGGAATATAGTTACCGCGATCGCCTTTACAATGGTAGCCTTGGGTTCCAAACTGTCCAGAGTAGCTTTGGTGGTGTGCTCACCTCTCCGATCATTCCTCTAGGTAACACTGGGTTAAACCTCAGCTATCAGGGGGGCGCACAATACATCACAGCCAATACCGATCGTCAAGACTTGCTAGAAACTATCCGGGATAACGATCGCGTCTCTCTCGGTCGCCTCCAAGCCAGTGCTGCTATCAATGGAGGGGTTACGCTATGGCGGGGCAAACCATTACCACCCACCGCTACTGAAGGGTTGCGATACACACCAAACCCAGTAGTTCCCTACCTAAGTGCATTTGGTGGAGTGACTGGCACTACCAGTTATTACAGCAATGGCGACGATCAAACTACCTTAATTGGTACTATTGGTTTGCAAGGGCAACTTGGTCACTTTTCCCGATCCTTTCTGGACTATACCGCTTTTAACATCAGTTACTCCCAAGGCATTAACACTGGGGAATCTCCCTTTTTGTTCGACCGTGCCGTGGATAACAGAGTCTTAAGTGCTGGGTTGACACAGCAGATTTTTGGACCATTTAGCCTAGGTTTTCAAACTTCAGTTAACCTGGATACTGGAGAAAACACTAGCACTGATTATATCTTAGAATACAGCCGTCGCACTTATGGAATCACCTTGCGTTACAATCCGGTTTTAGAATTGGGTGGTATTAGCTTCCGAATTAGTGACTTTAACTGGACTGGCGGCACCGATCCATTTTCCGATCCTGCCGAAGTTAAACCTGTTGTTGGTGGTGTGGAGCAGAGTAATTAAGAAGTCAAAAGTCAAAAGTCAAAAGTCAAAAGTCAAAAGTCAAAAGTCAAAAGTCAAAAGTCAAAAGTCAAAAGTCAAAAGTCAAAAGTCAAAAGTCAAAAGTCAAAAGTCAAAAGTCAGAAGTCAAAAGTCAGAAGGGAAGAGGCAAGGGACAATGGAAATTCCAATCCCCAATCCCCGATTTGCAATGCCCAATGCCCTATTCCCTATTCCCCAACCCAATCCCCTTGTTCACGCATTCTACCCTTGACAAAATTTCCTACCTACTAGTAGAATGGCAACATGAATTCGACAAATACTCGAACTCAAATTCTCGATACTGCCCAGGAACTTATCCAGCGCTTGGGAGTTAATGCCATGAGCTATCAGGACATTAGCGTTGCAGTTGGTATTCGTAAAGCAAGCATCCATCACCACTTTCCTACAAAAGATGACTTACTTGCGGCTTTACTTGATCGATACAATGACTACTTCCTGCGCTTGGTGGATAGTATTATCGCCATGCCGATTCCAGCCGATGAAAAACTCCGTCGTTACTGCGCTTTGTTTGAAGCTACGCTTAACAGTGGCAACCAAGACAAAGCCTGTCTCTATGGCATGGTAGGGGCAGAATTAGCAACGCTGAAAAATCCACTTATAGAAAGGGTTGCAGCATTCTACCGTGACAACGAAGAACGGTTAGTTGCAATTCTGGATGAAGGCCGCAAAACCGGAGTATTCGGGTTTGCTGGTGATGTTAAAGCAATGGCAACTCTAATTTTCTCTCTTTTAGAAGGTGGGATTTTGATTGTCCGTGCCAGTGGCGGTGTTGAGCAGTACCAGGCAGTAATTGAGCAGCTTATGCAATTGGTTATTGGCGTAAAGAAAAGTGCTTCTCGTGGTGAATGTTAGTGGTTAGTTGTTTGTTGTTTGTTGTTTGTTGTTTGTTGTTTGTTGTTGGTTTTTAACTACTAACTACTAACTACCCCGATAGTTATTTTTATTCACGCCCAGTTACCTAATTTTTTTACTCTTTTACCTACCAAGTAGTAGATAGACAAAAGGAGAAAATGATGAACGCAATTGGCATTCTTGGTACAGGCAGAATGGGAATTCGTTTAGCAGTGATGTTTGCAGATGCGGGACAGCGTGTGATTCTGGGTTCGCGAGATCCGGCACGTTCAGCCAGAATTGTACAGAAATTGGAGCGCGAGCAAATTACTTCAGGTACATATATAGATGCTGCAACAGCCGAGTTTGTACTACCAGCCTTATTTTTACGCGACGGTTTGCTAGATACCCTTGAGCCACTGCGAAATCAGCTAGATGGCAAGGTTTACATTGATATCTCCAATCCGTTCAACCATGATTACTCTGATTTCATATTGCCGTGGGATACCAGTGGGGCAGAACAAATTCAGCATCGGTTTCCCAAAACACGGGTTGTAGGAGCATTCAAAAACGTTTGGTGGGAGGTATTTGACGCTCCCCAATTCGGAGATACAGTCAGCGACGTATTTGTTGTCAGCGATGATGCCGAAGCTAAGGCTGAGTTTTTCAGCATAGTTGCAGGTACTCCTTTGCGCTATATTGATGCAGGTCAACTCAGCAATGCCCGCACGATTGAACGAATGACCCTACTTAGTGGTGAGTTGGGTCAAAGATATAATTTCTTTCCCCGCATGAATTACAAGCTGCTGGGAGAACCCTGGATTCCAGGAAAGTGCGATCGCTTTGCGCCAATGATTGTATCAGAGCGCTCAGGGAAATAATCAATAGACTTCTTGCGTAAAAGGTATAGCAAAGGGCGATAAGTAATGTAGCTACGTAGCCTCTAAAAATTTCTTTGACAACGCTGTCTATAAATAAAACTTTCAAGACAGGCGTTATAACTTTTGTTCGCCACGCAGGCTGAAAATAAGTCTTTCCCTTTCCCCTTAACGCCAGTTCGCGGAGGCTTTGGAATCGCTAAAAAGTCGAGTTGGGAAGAACTCACGCGACTGGCTTCCCTTTACCCTTCTAGTTTCAAAGGAAAACTGTTATGCAATTACTAGAACGCAATGAACTGAAAGATTATATAGCGATCGCTACTACCGTTTCCAAAGAGTTGGCAGCTAGCGCAGTTGAGCGAGATTTGCAAGCTGGTATCCCATATGAAGAAATTCAGCGACTCCGGGAAGCGGGTTTATTGCCTCTTGTAGTTCCACGAGAATATGGTGGTGTTGGGGCAACTTGGATAGAAGCATTCAAGATCGTTCAGGAACTTGCCAAAGCAGATGGTTCGACTGGACAACTCTATGCCAACCAGATCATTCTGTCTGTGCTAGGTCAAGTTGCAGGTACACCCGCTCAAGCCGAACGCTATTATCGAGCCACTGCCCAAAATCACCTGTTTTGGGGAAACGCCGTTAATGCACGAGACACTCGCCTCAAGATTGAACCAGAAGACAATCACTACCGGGTGAACGGCATCAAAACCTTTGGAACAGGCACGATTGTGGCAGATTTGCGAGTATTCTCTGCTGTGCAAGAGGGAGTTGATTTTCCGATCATCTTCGTCATTCCCAAGGATCGAGAAGGGGTAGTCTACAACGACGACTGGAAAAATATGGGACAGCGACGCACAGCCAGCGGTAGTTTCACATTTCACAATGTCTTCGTGAACCCCGATGAAATTCTTGGCCCTCCGCCTTCGCCTGAAGGTGCATTTTCAACCTTTCTATTCGTTGTCAACCAACTGGTTAAAACTTATGTCTACTTGGGAATTGCTGAGGGAGCCTTTGAAGCGGCAAAAGAATACACTACCACAATAACTCGACCCTGGATTACTTCAGGAGTAGATCGAGCATCAAAAGACCCCTACATTCTGCACCACTATGGTGAACTATGGACTGAACTGAAGGCAGCAATTGGGCTGGCAAGTCAGGCGGCGCAGCAGGTACAGACAGCTTGGGATAAGGGAAATGCGCTCACCCATGAAGAAAGGGGAGAAGTGGCGATCGCTGTTTCCGCAGCCAAAGCCTTTGCTACAAAAGTTGGTCTGAATATTACCACCCGAATTTTTGAGGTTATGGGCGCTCGTTCTACAGCTACCAGTTACGGCTGCGATCGCTACTGGCGCGATCTACGGACATTTACCCTCCACGATCCAGTAGACTACAAACTGCGGGATGTCGGCAACTGGGTGCTAAATCGCGAGTTGCCAATAGTAACTCAGTACTCTTAAAAAGTCAAAATCTAAAAGGCAAAAGGGTGCGGCTCTTGCCAAAACATGGTGTAGTCATAAAGAGTAAAAGTCAGAAAAAATAGGTGTTGCATATTTACGGGATGAATTTATTGTCTATTACAAATACAAAATTCAATTCTTGGTGTCTTGGTGACTTAGTGGTTCAATTTTCATCCCTATTTAGTGCAACACCAAAAAATAAGACAACTCAGAAAACTCGTCCATCATTACCACTATTAAATTGATATGAGTCTTTTTTGTCTGGTTCACGGATGCTTCCAAGGAGCATGGTGTTGGGATTTGCTCATTCCCTACTTAGAAGCACAGGGTCATAAAACCGTAGCAATGGACTTGCCAATTGAAAATGCATCTGCTACTTTGTCGCAATTTGCGGATGCAGTAATTCAAGCGCTGCCAAAAACTGATGATGATATTCTCCTAGTTGGTCACTCAATGGCTGGTACTATAATTCCCCTGGTTGCAGAAGTGGTAAAACTGCGTCAACTAGTGTTTGTGGCTGCCCTGATCCCGTATCCTGGAATCAGCACACTCGACCAATTTTCTCATCATCTTGATTCTGATACGCTCAAATCATTCAATTACCAGCCAAAAGACCCCAGTAAACTCAAACAGTTCCACTCGGAGCCTGATATGTTTGAATCAGCTTCCGTAGGGAAAGATTATTCAGACGAAGCAGTATTAATGGACTTTTTCTATCATGACTGTCAACCGGATGTAGCACAGTGGGCAATCTCGAAAAGTCGTTCGCAACAATCTATGGCATATATTTTTGAAATGAATCCTCTAAAAGCTTTGCCTTCGGTTGAGCGTAAATATATTGTTTGTACCAATGACCGAATATTGTCTTCTACATGGTCACGCTATGCTGCACGCCATCGCTTAGGAGTCGAAGCCATTGAGCTAGCTTCCGGACATTGCCCACATCTTTCTTGTCCTGATCTTCTTGCTGAAGTATTAACTAGTGATTAATGGTGATTGGCATGAATATTGGCGCTTTCATTGACGGCAAAAATATAAGCCAATACGGTTCAGTTGGTAGAACTTGATTATTGAAGATCCCCCTAAATCCCCCTTAAAAAGGGGGACTTCAAAACCATTGCTTGATAAGTAATTCAACCAATTAAAACATAAAATCTTTGTAGTAGCGTGGCAAGACTAAATTTGTGCATTAGATTTTTAGCCTGTTTCGCGCTGAAGCGCTTACTACGAACATTTTCTATTACACCATTTTAGGCTTGCCAGTCCAGTAGTAGCCTACCAAGGCTAATTTGATGCAATATGATTTTCTTGTGAGATGGGCGTCTCGCCCGTCCGATGCAGGCTGTCCGGCCTGCACCACAAAATTGGCGTTGCACTTCTTCTAAGATACAAGGGTGCGTTAGTGACAACTTAACGTACCATTATCCAATGGTATAGAAATGGCGATCGCATCAATCCGTCAGTAGAAATAGTAGCTGTAAAATTGAATGTACAACAACAAAAATGGAAATAAACAATTTAAAATCCATTGCTCCTAAACAGATAGCCTAAGCAGCCTAACGACTAAGTTCAGCGACAGCAGACAAACCCGAACTCATCACCAGGAGTGCCGTTCATCTGCTGAACCGAAGTGTTGGGCTACAACAGCCACGAGATTAGAAATCGTGGCTATTTTGAAGCGTTATACTATTCCAAAAGCTTAAATTCCTTGATTTATCCTCAAAAATAGTTTTAAAACTGATGTATTAATCCACACTCGTCGTCAAAATATTCCGCATCCGAAGTAGAAACAATGTAAATCCTCTTGCTATCCTACTTCTAGACTATTTAAGAAATAGAGTAATGTTAAAAGTCTTTGCCGATCGCGGTGGTACATTCACAGATATTGTCGCTGTTACTAATAATCAGACAATCATAGATAGACTCTCAGAACATTCTGAACGTTTTTTGATTGTTCCCCTTCCTGAGAAACAATGGATTATAGTCTACAAACTACTTTCAGAAAATCCTGAACAGTATCAAGATGCAGTCATCCAGGGTATTCGGGATATCATGGGACTTTCAAGCAACGAACCCATTTCTACTGACGCAATCGAAGTTGTGAAAATGGGGACGACAGTAGCAACAAATGCACTGTTAGAAAGAAAAGGTTCGCGCGTCGTACTTCTAATAACCAAAGGGTTTAAAGATGCCCTGCGAATTGGCTACCAAAACCGTCCTAATATCTTTGCCCGTCAAATCATTTTACCCACAATGCTTTATGAACGGGTGATTGAAGTAGATGAACGCTATGATGCTAACGGTCAGGAATTAACCTCTATAAATATTGAAAAAGTCAAAACTGACTTACAAGCAGCTTACAACATAGGAATTCGTAGTTGTGCCATTGTTTTTATGCACAGCTATCGTTATCCTTACCACGAACAACAAGTTGCCCAACTTGCCCAAGAAATTGGATTTACGCAGATATCCGTATCCCATCAAGTTAGTCCTTTAATGAAATTAGTTAGCAGAGGGGATACAACAGCCGTAGATGCTTATTTAACTCCCATTCTTCGTCACTATGTCAATCAAGTAGCCAGTCATTTACCCGGAGTCAGATTAATGTTTATGAAATCTGATGGGGGTTTAATCGCAGCCGAACAATTTCAAGGGAAAGATAGTATTTTGAGTGGCCCTGCTGGGGGTATTGTTGGGGCAGTACAAACCAGCAAAAGAGCGGATTTTGAGTTAGTCATTACTTTTGACATGGGAGGAACAAGTACAGATGTTGCCCACTTCAAAGGAGAGTATGAACGACAATTAGATTCGGAGATTGCTGGCGCACGCATGCAAGTCCCCGTATTAGCTATTAATACTATTGCTGCTGGAGGCGGTTCAATTCTGTTTTTTGATGGTTCTCGTTATCGCGTCGGGCCTGAATCTGCTGGATCAAATCCCGGGCCTGCTTGTTATCGGCGTGGCGGGCCGTTGGCTGTCACAGATGCCAATGTCATGTTAGGCAAAATTCACCCCCAATATTTTCCCCATGTTTTTGGACGCGATGGCAATTTACCCTTAGATCAAGATATTGTCAAAGAGCGATTTACACAATTAGCCCAAGATATTGAAACTGCCACAGGAAACATTCGTACTCCCGAACAAGTAGCCGCCGGATTTATTGCTATTGCTGTAGATAATATGGCAAACGCGATTAAAAAGATTAGTCTGCAACGGGGTTATGATGTTACCCAATATGTGCTTTGTTGTTTTGGAGGGGCAGGAGGGCAAGTTGCTTGTTTAATTGCCGATACTTTGGGGATGAAAAAGATATTTCTGCACCCTTATGCTGGAGTTCTCTCTGCTTACGGAATGGGATTAGCTGATGTGCGGGCGACAAGAGTTGGGGCAGTAGAGTTGCCTCTTACCCAAGCATTAATTCCTCAACTAGTGCGGCTAATGAAGTCTCTAGAAACCCAAGCTAGAAGTGAACTAACCTCAGAGGGTGCAAGTAGTGAAGAGGAAATAGTCAGAAAAGTTAATTTGAAATATGAGGGAACTAACTCTACTTTGACTATTGATTTTAACTCGGATGTAGCAGTGATGCGACAAGAATTTGAGGCTGAACATAAATCTCGCTATGGTTTCATTCAACTAGAAAAAACCTTAATTGTCGAATCAGCTTCAGTGGAAGTTATTCAGATAATGGATACTCCTGAAGAACCTTTAATTAATCGTACCCGTCCAATCAATGAAGCCCCTGCTTCTGTTGAAACAGTGAGAATGTTTACTACTGAAAAATGGCATGATACTCCTATTTATCGACGGGAAGATTTACAACCTGAAGATAGTATTATTGGGCCTGCAATTATCGTAGAAAAAATTAGCACGATTGTAGTAGAACCTGATTGGGAAGCAAGGTTAACTGAACGCAATCATTTAATTTTACAGCGTCTATAAATTGCAACGACAGAGTTAGAATTAAGGGTTCAAAGATTTTGACAGAAAAGTATGTACAAATTTGCTGCGGCTTGGGAAAGTGAGCAGATTGTTTTTGGTTCTGCAAGACCTGGATACAGTAATCAGAAGGTCAACCAGTGGATTGAGTTTATGCAGAGTCAAAACATTAAGCGCGTTTGCTGTTTACTTCCCCATACTCAGCTAACTCGTTATTCAAATTTGCTTGGAATCTATCGACAAACATTTGGATTGGATCGGGTTTGTTGGGCACCGATTGAGGATTTTCAATTTGCCGATCGCGAAACTCTAATCCAGCAAATTTTACCGTTCTTGGCAGTCGCAAATCAGCAAAGTGAGAAAGTTGTAGTTCATTGTTCTGGTGGGATTGGACGCACTGGACATGTCTTAGCCGCTTGGTTAGTCAGTGGACGGGGACTCTCTAACAAAGCAGCGATCGCAGCAGTTAAACGAACTGGAAAAAATCCCTATGAAGCGGTAATTGCTGCTATCTTTAAAGGTCGAAATCCTTGGAAAGTGATTGCGGAACTAAACGCACTTCTAGATGATTGTCGTCGTGCTGGAGAAACTTTAGTTTAGCTTGTAGGTTAGGTGGAACGAAGTATAATCCAACATTAACTTTAGGATTTGTGGGTTGGCGATCGCTATACCCAACCTACTAGCTATATTTTTTGGGCAACGTGAAAAGTCGAAAGACATGATATCTGAAAACTCCTTCCCCAGTTACTCTCTAGCGCTGTTCTCAAACCTGCAAACAAAGAATTCCGCTTTTGTGGTTCTAGCGCTATGTACGCCGACAAAGTACTCAAAAGCCCAAGATAATCATCGATACTATAGGTTACTTCATACGCCAACTGTTCGGACACTAAATCCCTAAAGAACCCTGAGTCAATCACAGCCTGTCCAATTCTTCTGAGATCCTCTTCGTGAGTTTCTCTGTTTTCATATGGCCTTACAGATGTCCTCTGCGTCTGATAAACCTCATGCAAAATTTGGCAAACTTCATACTGGGGTTGGAGTGGAATATTCCATAGTAAAATTAGAAAACCGTTCTCTTTTAAAGCATTAGCAGCTTTTAGATATCTAATCTCAGGTGAAATCCAATGAAAAGAAGTCGCTGCAACAACTGCATTGAATTTCTCACTCTCTAATTCCCACTCTTCAAAAGTGGTATTTACAATTTCTACATTTGGATAGCTTGCACAGTTTTGTCGCGCTAGTTGACAAGCTTCTTGGCTTGGTTCAAGACAAACTATTGAGAAGCCCAAGTTTGCAAACGCCATTGTTGCAATTCCAGGGCCGCAACCCAATTCAAGAATATTTGCATCTGAGGGAACTTGGGCTAATTCTACAACACGATCAATTATTTCTTTAGGATATCGGGGTCTTGTCCGGTTATAAGCATCTGCTGCATTGCTGTACCAGTTTTTTCTTTGTTCCGAGGTGTATTCATCCCTGTATCGGTTTTCGCTTTGTTCCGAATCTTTCATGATCTTTCTGACAGTAATTACTACTCCCTGCGTACCAAAAAAAGCTTTATCAAATAGATTGTTGGTGTTTGTGGTATGGATATTTATTTTACAGTTTATGATTTGACAGCCTGTTTTAGATCAATTGAACACTCGTAGGATGCGTTACGCTAGCGCTAACGCATCTTACAGCCTAAACAAAATAGGAATCAAAAATGTATATAACATCTCAACCCGATCCCGTCCGCTTAGAAATCTTCAAAAACCTCTATCAATTCATCGCCGAACAAATGGGGATTGTTCTTCAAAACACAGCAGCATCAGTAAATATCAAAGAGAGGCTAGATTTCTCCTGTGCTATTTTCGACTCTTTTGGATTGTTAGTCGCTAATGCCCCCCATATTCCTGTGCATTTAGGTTCAATGAGTGAAAGTGTCCGCAGTTTAATTAATGATAAAGGCGACACCCTAAAACCAGGGAATGTTTATCTATCTAATAATCCTTATAACGGCGGAACCCACCTTCCTGATGTGACTGCTATTACACCTGTATTTTTAGATAGTAGTGAAAATATTTCCTTCTCCAGTCCCCTCTTCTATGTTGCTTCTCGCGGACACCAAGCTGATATTGGTGGGATTACTCCTGGTTCAATGCCTCCCCACAGTACCACAGTAGAAGAAGAAGGAATTCTCTTTGATAATTTTCTCTTAGTTGAACAAGGAAATTTTCGAGAAACTCAACTACAAGAGATACTCTTAAATCATACCTATCCTGCTCGTAATCCTGACCAAAATATAGCTGATTTCAAGGCACAAATTGCCGCGAATGAAAGAGGAGTTCAAGAACTTCGGAAAATGGTTTCCCAATATGGACTTGAAACAGTCCAAGCTTATATGAAATTTGTACAAGATAATGCTGAGGAATCAGTCAGACGGGCGATTGATGTTCTGAAGAATGGCTCATTTATTTATGAAATGGATAACGGGGCACGCATTCAAGTTAAAGTGACAATTGAGAGAGAAAATCGCAGTACTACTATTGATTTTACTGGGACATCTGAGCAACTCAATAGTAACTTTAATGCTCCTAAAGCTGTAACGCAAGCAGCAGTTTTATATGTCTTTCGCACTCTGGTAGATGATAATATTCCTCTTAATGCTGGGTGTCTTAAGCCTCTAGAAATTATCATCCCGGTCGGCTGTATGCTTAACCCAACCTATCCAGCAGCAGTGGTAGCGGGTAATGTAGAGACTTCTCAAACTATTGTTGATGCATTATATGGTGCTTTGGGTGTGATGGCTGCTTCTCAAGGAACGATGAATAATTTTACTTTTGGTAATGACCGTTATCAATATTATGAAACGATCTGTGGTGGTTCTGGGGCGGGGGCTAACTTTGATGGCACTGATGCAGTCCACACCCACATGACTAACTCTCGCTTGACCGATCCAGAAGTTTTAGAAACTCGCTTTCCTGTACAGGTGGAAAGCTTTAGTCTTCGTCCCGATAGCGGGGGTAAAGGAAAACATTCAGGTGGTAATGGAGTTATCCGCCGCATCAAGTTTCTAGAAGCTATGACAGCTAATATTCTCTCTGGCCATCGGGTTATTCCTCCCTTTGGATTAAATGGTGGCGAAGCGGGAAAAGTAGGACGCAACTGGATACAACGTCAGAATGGAACCCAAGAGAATTTAGATAGTACAGCAACAGTAGAAATGAAGTCTGGGGATGTTTTTGTGATAGAAACTCCTGGGGGAGGAGGATTTGGTAAAGTCTCCTGAGTTTTGGATAAACAGAGGCGCTAATTGCTGGCGATCGCCCCAAAATAAACCAAAATAAAAAGGATGAGCACTATGCCCATCCTACCCAAATCTAAAGATAAAGAACAATAAAATTTGATGCTTGAACAAACAAATAACCACTATGCAGGCGGGTTTAGATGCAGTATCTGTAAGGTCAAGAGGCGGAAGATCTGATTGAACCCATTCCTACTAATTATTAACATTCACCAGAAGAAAGTAGATTTAAACTGCGTATAAACGTCTTGGCGTGCTTAAAGAAATAACCTGTGGATCTTCTTCTAGTCGGTGCAAATTTTTTTCCGTGACTGTTGCCGTAAACAACTTGGGTGAAATATGGGAGCGAACATGAACAAAATCAGGTACATAATCGGCTTTAGCCACTTTGACAGTGACAGCAACGGGATTTTCACTCTGTTCTTCTCGACACCCCGAGTCTGCTGGGTTTGATTCTATTTTTTTGAATTTGCCGCCTGAGCATTTAATCAAGCGTAAGATTTTGTTTGTCATGGTTCTAAAAGTAAACTTTATATTATAACATTACGGACAAAATTTAACGATGATTAGCCTGAGAATATAATATCATAATTTATTGCACAGGCCTTGTACTGCTAAAACTGCTGCACTAGCATCAATCGCTCCATAACCGTAGCGTTCCGACTCATTGGGTTTAGGAAAGTTCTGCTTGGTGCTAGCTGCTAAGATGTCGCTAATTTGGTCAATAGTGAGTGTTAGGTTGCAAGCGAGGGCTTCGGCAAGTATCAAGGCTATTACACCAGTAACTACAGGAGCGGCCATACTAGTACCAGACTTACGTATGATACCTGTACCTGTGCCCGAAGCAGCAGCCCAAATATGGTGGCCGGGAGCAATCAAGTCTGGTTTTTGCCGCCCATCTCGGGTTGGGCCGGAACTGGAGAAAAATGATAGCGGCTTGTTAGCTTTGGTGGCATCATAGGAACCAACAACGATGCTATTACATCCGCAGGCGATCGTATTCAGCGTGTGAGTATTGTCGTGAGGAGGAACGAAACAGGTTTGACTGCCATCTTCACGCTCAATCCAAGCATGAAATTTGCCGTTTGTGACTTGAACTCCGTGAAGGCGTAGCGTCCAAATGCCCCCTGGTAAATCAGGTTCCATAAAGACACAAATTACATTATCTCCGTTGTTGGGATCGGACTGACGGTTGGCAACGAATATGATTGTGCGATCTTCGCTGTCTACAATTTCTCCGTTTTCTCCCACATCAACCAGACCAAGGCTGTTACCATCTGGAGTAATAATTTCTAATTGAAAGCGATCGCCACCGTCATACCACACTTCAATTTCTTTCTGCCTTGGGTTTTGGTTGGGGATTTGCCACTGCAAGTCAAAGTAACGATCCTGTAGCACAACTCCAGAAGCATGAATCCCCGTATCGTAGCAATTACCAGCAGCGATGACTACAGCTCGATTAGGCTTTTTGGTTACTAAAGCATCAATGCCCTGTTCGACTAGAGTTGTACCATCGTGAGGGCCGCCATGTAGTGCCAAGCTAATGTTAATAACACAAGGGCGATCGCCAGCAACATCGAAAATATATACCATTGCTTCTAATAATGCCACTGTATCGCCAAAACACCGGTCTACAGCAGTTTCACCATCCAGAATGAGGGGAGTAACTTCATTTTGAGAAAGTTGGACAAACACAATATCGGCTGCGGGGGCTACACCTGGAATAGTACTGCCTTGTCCATTGCCAGCAGCAATATCCATAACGTGAGTTCCGTGGGCCCTATCTCCTAGTTTGTATCCCAAGGCAGCGTAGGGATCGCTTGCTTGAAGAACTTGATTAATCTCGCCCTGTTTATATTCTTGACCATAACCGTAAGGGCTTTTATGACTTGAGTTGCCATCTTGGTTCCAGAAAGCCAGCAGCCTTGTAGAACCATCATGATTACGAAAATTCTTGTGAGCAAAGTCACAACCAAAGTCAATAATACCAACTACTACACCACGTCCCTGTTCTCCTAGAGCATTTACAGGCAAGAGGTCTTTTCTAGCAGCAATTTCTTCTGTAGTAAAGTTTAGTGTTGGTTTTAGCGGTTGTGCTGGCTTGAGACTGACAACACAGCTAGACTGCTTTATTTGTTCTAATCGGGAAACTGGCACTCTAGCTGTAACAATTCGCTCACCGGTAGGTGTACTACCCAGATCTGCACCTGGGTAAACTTCATTCATAGAAAGCCATTCTTCAAGGTTATTTACCTTAGCAATAACTGCAACTTCTTCTTCTTCCGTTGAAGTGGTTGCAGCAATTGATATTCCCCGGCTTTTGCGTTCAAGTAGTCTTTGTAGCCGAGGGTCGATATCAGCAAAGATATCTGTCGATTCAAATTGCAGTTGCATGGAAGACTGATTGCTGAAAACGTTAGTTTGAGTCTGTAATTAGATTTACAGACTCTCTCCAATGTATTTCAGAAAAAAATCAAATCAAGCCTCAGAATATCCTCTAAAGTGAATTAATACTAGGTTGCAGTCAAAGATAGTACTTCCCTCACCCCGCCTGTCGGCACTCCTCTCCCAATTTGGAACAGGGGAGGGGGAGAGGGCACGAATTGCTATATCTGAACACAACTTGGTATAACGAGGCAAAGCAGGATGTTTGTTGGCAATAGTCCAGTTGTTTTTTGGGAACCGTAGACGCCCCTTGTGGGCGTCTACATCTGTGGTCGATTTCTAAAACCTGGTTTTTGTCATAGCTTTAATTCACATCAGGCATAAATCAGACAATCACAGCTGTCGCCTTTAATTCAAAAATTTTCTCAATCACATCTTCTACCACCTTATCCGGCGTGGAAGCACCAGAAGTTACTCCGACGACTATTTTCCTATCTGGCAACCAATTTTCTATAATTTCTAAGTCGCCACTCTTCAACAAGCGATGTTCAATACGATTCCCAGACAGAATTCTATCAACGCTATCAATATGATAAGAAGCAATCCCACGCTCAACAGCAATTTGTTGTAATTGTGTAGTATTTGATGAATTAAAGCCACCAATTACTATCATCAAATCTAGCTGCTGTTCGACTAACCCTAACATAGCGTCCTGTCGTTCTTGGGTAGCGTCGCAGATGGTGTTGAAGCTTTGAAAATGGTCATTTAGATTTTCTGGCCCATACTTTTGCATCATGGTACGCTCAAACAACTTACCAATCTGCTCAGTTTCGCTTTTGAGCATAGTGGTTTGGTTGGCAATACCAATCATTTCTAAATCTCGATCGGGGTCAAAACCTGCTGAGCAAGCTTTACTAAATTTGCTGAGAAATTCTTCTCGATTTCCACCATTCAAAATGTAATTAGCAACGTATTCTGCTTCTTTTAAATTCAGAACAATGAGATATTTACCAGCAAAAGAACTGGTCGCAATTGTTTCTTCGTGCTTATACTTGCCGTGAATAATTGATGTGTATTCACGCTTTTTATGTTTTTCAACTGTATTCCAAACTTTTGATACCCAAGGGCAAGTAGTATCGACAATTTTGCAGCCTTTTTCGTTCAGTATCTGCATTTCTTGAACACTAGCACCAAAAGCAGGTAGTACCACTACATCACCAGACTCAACCACAGAAAAATCTTTTTTACCTGCTACAACTGGGATGAATCCTACTTTCATTTCCAGCATCCGTTGGTTAACAGAAGGATTGTGAATAATTTCATTAGTAATCCAGATGCGTTCTTGAGGGAAATGTGTACGAGTTTCATACGCCATCGCCACAGCACGTTCTACACCCCAACAAAAACCAAAAGCTTGCGCTAGCTTGATTGTCACATCTCCACGTGTGAGGGTGTAATTGTTATTCCGTATTTGCTGAATCAATTGGCTTTGATACTCAGACTGCAACTGGGTAGCGACTTCTTCTTGATGACCAAACCCCTTGCGATGGTAGTTTTCTGAGTGCTGGAGTGAACGTTTAAAAGCTTTGGTATCCATTGGTTTTTTCAACTAAAAATCACTATCTCACATTTTCTCGCGTTAGGTCATTAATTGGGGGGAGGAGTGGGGGACTGGGGGAATGCGGGAGTGGAAGATAATTGAATTGTTCATTTCTCCCCATCACCCTCTCTCCCTTTCTTCTTTCACCTCATCACCCCATCTTCTTCTCCTAACGCTTAGCTTCTAATTCCATCTGACTGTACAATTGCAAGGCAGAACTCCAGACCAAATAGCCTTGAGGACTCAAGTGTAAGCCGTCAGTACTCAGTTGAGAGCGTAAGTTACCTTGATTGTTAACAAACAGAGGATGTAAGTCTAAATATTTGACGCCTTCTGTTATTGCTATGTCTTGCAATCGCTGATTCAACTTGCGAATGCGCCTATTGGGAATTGCCAATAGTTTTTCTCGCCCTTCCCAAGTTACTTGTTCTCCTCCATGTGGCAAAATCGACTGGATAACTATTTGTGTCTTGGGATGCACCTTACGTAGGTAACGCATTATTTGCCGTTGATTGTTTAAAATTATCTCATTGCTACTACCCTGGATCAAATCGTTAATGCCGATCATCACAAAAATTGTTTCGGGTTGAGTGCGGTCAAATAGCTCTAATCTTTTCAATAGTCCAGCACTGTTTTCTCCAGAAATTCCTTGGTTTAACCAATTCCTGTTTTCGGGTAAAAACTCGGGGGGAAACCACAGACTCAAAGAATCTCCAGCCAATATAGTTAAACGTGGGGGGCGTTTCTGCGCGGCGACTTTGGCTTCTTGTTTGAGAATGTCTACCCATTGCTGATAATTGAGTTTGTGCCGGAGGCCTAACTCTGGTGGGGGTTGGGGTGGAGTGTCCGCCTTGACTTGAATTGGCGATATAGTTCTTAAAAAAGCGGCTACTCCCTGCTGTCGCCAAAGTAGCAAGATGACCGCCAACAATAGTATGCTGTTAGTTACTAGCGATAAAATCGCCCAGGTAGGAAAAGTTTTTGCAGGAGTAGCCACGAGCTGCTAAGTTTTCCAAAATCTTTGTACCAGATTTTATACTGTTAAGGCTCGTAAATCCTATTATCCCTCTTTAAATTGGCGATCACATTCAATGCAAATGTAGTTTTGTTTACTACGTCTATGTCGTTCTTTTGGAAAAGATTAAAGATATCCTTCTTTTTCAGCAAATTTACGTAGGCGAGGCAAACATTGGCGTTGATAAAAACTGCTGAGAGTAGAGACTGGCAGTTTATATTCTGCTGATAAATCTTTCCAACTTATTTCTGGCGGCAAGCGTTTCAAAATTAACACCTGACAATTTACATGTGGATGTCCTTGAATGTAAGTGCGGCGCAGTTCTCCATCGGTGTCTTGTTCTGCCCATAACCTGACAGTTTCTAAAATCGGAGGTACATCAGGGGGAGCAACTAGGCTTTCCTCTGGATAAAAAGTTTCAATGCGATCGCCTGAAGCAGACTGACTGATACTGGGAAGGGCTGTTTTGATATTTTCGTCTAATTTTTGGCGGTAAAAGTCTTGCAGTCTCCATCTCAGATAAGTATTCAACCAGGTAATGACAGAACCACGTGTGGGATCGTAGGCTTTACAAACATTAGAGCAGAAATACAACCACGTTTGTTGCAGCGCATCTTGATAGTAAGGAGTACTTTCTCTCCAGAGTTTGCCTGTAGTTAAGCGAATCACTTGCGTAAGCCGCTTCTGACGCTGTGGACTTCCGGCTGGATGTCTACAGGCTTCATCAACTAAGCGGCGTAAGTTTTCCTCCAATTTATGCATAACAGTTTTAGCTAAGAGAGCAAGCTTTTTTCAGTATTGCGTATATGTGCTCTCTGTGAAACTACAGAATAAAATAAGAAGCTTAAAATATCCTGAGTATCACCCGGATTTTTAATTAAAAATCTGGGTGGGGTGAAATTTTAGTTCCAACCTAACCACGAAAGAATAACTTGCCACCAAGAAGTTCTTAGCTGACTCTCTAGGTTCATTTTTTTGCGAATATCCTGAATATTCCAATTGGTTAGTCTAGCTAGAGTTTGCGCTTCTTGTTCAAACCGTTTGGGTAAGGACTGCTTGTATTGTCTGCCTGCCTGACACTTTGCTTCGCCTGTGAAAGGATGTTGTAGGATGTAACGCCCCTGGAAATTTTCGCGATTGGAGGTTTCTTGGAATATCAAATCTTCAGGGAATTTATCGCGGCTGTAGCGGACGTGCAGGCGGGTGATAAAAACGTCGTTCGGAACAATAGAGTTACGAAAAGGCGCAGACTGGTTAATATCTGGAGGGAAATCATTGAACCAAAATACCCCTGCTTGCTTGAGTTCTTCACGGCTGAGGGGATCGGCAGAACATGGATCGCAACTACCCATATCCCAAGCATATTCTAGAAATGCAACCTTGCGGTCTTCGCGAGTGTATGACGTTTGGAACATAGATTTGTAGAATTCGCCAAATTCATTTTTGACAAACAGGGGAATGTTGGCGTTGGAAGGAATTTTCACCGTGCGGTAGTTGGTGAGTTCTGCTTGTCCTTTAGGCGAGAGGATGTAGACAACCAGATCTTGGTCTGTTGTGGTATTAATCATACCCAAACGAATCGGTAGCATGAATTTGGGCGATTGGTAAGAAATTTGCAATGGACGCAGGTACTGATAGCCAGTTTCCTCAAACTTGTCCAGGTTGACTTTGGCAACAAAAAATTTCATCTTTTGACGGATGTACGGCTTAAGTAACTGTTTTGCCCCTTTGGGAATTTTGTAGCCGTTGCGAATCAGCCAAGTTTCTAGTCCACCAGATTCTTTGGCACTCAAAATCACAATATCGTATTCGCCAACGTTGAAACGTGCTTCGACAGTCACACCCAAACTATCACCGCCTCTTTTTGCTCCTGCATCACTTCTTTGGGCTGCTGGTGCAGGTGCAGATTGCGGTAAGGCATTTTCGTACACCAGGGTGCAAGGATCGGGGTCGAAATATTCTACCAATCGCGGGGCGCTAAAAGCATCCAATCGCTCCAAAATCTTGGGGTTGCCAACGCGAACTTGCTCTTTTTGCAGGACTGTGGGTACAGGTACAACGATCGCAAAATCTTTCACATCCCCTTGGTAGTCATTCGCCATTGTCAGAACAGTGCGATCGCCACTATGCGCGATCGCCACCTGAGACGCCTTGTTATACAGTTTTGTATCAGCTTTGGCAACATAAAAACCGCAAAATGCCCAAGCTGTAGGTGCAAAGCAAAAAACAACTACAAATATCAGCAGTAATGAAAATAGGAATCTTAAAGGTTTCATAATTCAAGTTGTTAGTAGTTGTAGAGACGTGCCATGGCACGTCTGTACATTGGTTAGTAGTTAGTGGTTATTCTTCCACTCTCCCACTCCCCCACCCAAAACGTGGTGCTTGCCAGAGAGTATCAAAAAGCACAGTTAGTGGGGCAAGGGCAAATAGCGCCCAGAAAACTGCGGTGGAAAGATAGAAATAATTCCGCAAAATAAAAGTCAAGATGGCGATGCACGCAGCCCAAACCACACGCCCCATGCGAGCATTGGGAATTGATCGGGGATCTGTAACCATAAACAGGGCAAACAGGAGCAAAGAACCGCTCATCAAGCGATGCCAGTAAACGTCCCAAGTCCAACCCAACCAAAAATTGCGAATCGCCTCTAAGGTGGCGTAGACACCCAAAAAAGCGGCTGTAGTGTCCCAGCGTCCAACTCGTTTGAGAATCAAGCCGCCAGTCCCAGCAAATAACAGTCCATACCACCAGTCTTCGCCCCACTGTCCAGGAGAAACCCAAGCGTCGGGGGTGAGTACCAAGGCAGAAATAATGCCAAAATTGGCGGGGTTGAAGAAATGCTTATCGCCGACTTTGAAGACAAATTTACTGGCGATCGCCACTACCGCAGCTAAAGCTATTGTTGTCCAATGGTCAGCCCGTAACAGTAGGCAGAGTCCTAAAGCTGTAATTAAAGGACTGCGGATATTTGTTGTTTGTTGGTTGTTGTTTGTTGGTTGTTGGTTGTTGTTTGTTTCAATTAACCACCAACCACCAACTAATGACCAACGATCAATAACTAATGACAATATCCATTGGGTTGACAGACAAGTGGCAATGATGACTGCAATCCATTCTGGTCTCAGTGTCCAGTCTCTTGTACCAATTCCCAAAACTAGGAACAAACAAAGAAAAAGAATTTGAGCATCACGTATATCTTTAAACAGCATTACCCGTTAATACAGGGATTACCCTTAGATTGGTTCTAATCTAAACGGATAGAGGCTAGGGTAGTGACGCTGTTACAAAATTTGTTACAAGTTTACTTTTTCTTGGTTTTCCTCTTTGTCCTTCTACCTATTACCTTATAGGCGTCTACCTTGTAGGAGGCCAGCATGCATCTATAGCGGTTAGTGAAAAAGAGGTATAATTACAGGCTGACATCAGTGTTTTTAATAAAAATTTTACATTGTTAAGGGTAGTTTTACGGTAACTTTACTATTTTTGTATTATCTTACATAGAAGATAACAAGCTTTTAATGATTGCATTTATATATGTTTCATAATTTACACAAGCTTTATCAATAACTTTAGTATTTAAACCTAAACCTCATAAAAGTCTGCGGGCAGTAAGTAAGAATATATTTAAATTTATACATATCTTTTACGAGTATTTAGGTAAGATGAAGCTTTAAATCTATCAACGATAATGACTGAATAAATGAGGATTCAAGATTAAGGATTGCTATTTTATAAGCAAATCCCTGTAAAGGAAGTAGAGCCTCCAAAACCTCGTTACTAGGTTGAACCTAGTAACGAGAATTAAGAGCCAGAGGCTCTCTCATTCGTAGGGCATAGATGCCCAGATGTTGGCTTCTCGGAAAGTAGCCTTCTCGCAGGGTAGGGTGCAAGATATCAATTAAGCAACTTTGTTCTCAAAACCCACCTTTATGAGTGGATAAAGTGTAAATTGCGAATTAATCTGAGAATTGATAAATAACTCAGAAATCTTTAACTATTTCTCACAGCTTTTCTTTCTACGATCGCTGCCGGACTATATTACTGATACGTCAAAATTTGTACTTAAATTAACTAAAACCTTCTTGGTTTAATCCGAAAGGTTACTATACAGAGGTGTAGATATTATAAGAGTTTAAACTGTGCTTTTCAGTTCATATAAATATGCTAATAAGCTTATAAAATTTGCCAATTAAAAAATTTAATTTTTGTCCAATATTTGATTTTTTTCTGAAAATGCGTAACTAACCACTGTAGAAAAACTAGACAAATATCCACAAATAAATTAAACACTATGCAAGTATATACATCGAATGAGATTGAGCAGTTTCAACAAGACCTTCCCTATTTAATTGAGATAATGCAATGGGTTAAAACTTTTTTGGCAAAACCTCACCCAAATCTAGGTAGACCTGGCCCTGTTTGCCCTTTTGTGCCTCAAGCGCTTAAATCTGATAACATTCACTTTAAAGTTATTCGTACAAAAGACTTAGAACCGCAACAAATTGAAGAAATTGTTATCCAACACCGACAGATTTTTCTAAAAACGGAACCGCGTGACAGACAAACTAATCTTCTCAAGACATTTTTACTTATATTTCCTGATATTACTCTCGACGATACTTCCAAATTTATCGATGGTGTCCAAAAAAAACTTAAGCCTTCTTTTGTAGAATTAGGACTGATGCTAGGAGAGTTTCATAAGCGTACTGAAAGTTCTGGATTGCACAACCCTAATTTCCGTCCTCTTCGCAGTCCTATTCCACTACTGGCTATCCGCTTTATGGTCGAAAGTGATTTACCTTTTCTTATAGACACAGAAAATCCACACTTGTGTATTCAATTTCTTGAAGCTTATTTAAAGTATTTTGAGCATCATATTAAAGATGAAACAAGATTAAAAAAAGTGTATCAAGAACTCGCATTGGCACGAGAAAAAATTACTAAAAAAAGTGTTACTTTAGTCTAGGTTTGTGCATCACACCTAACATTGGTTTGGCAAGCAAAATGACAAAATAAAATGAGCTTAGTTATGAATCATTATAGTAATTTCAAATGTAACTAATGCTTGAAGAGCAGGATTGAAATTACTATTATTCTTCTTGTAATATTTGGTAACTCTATTTTTGTAGTAATGAATTTTATTCATATTAATAAACATGATGACATATAGTAGTAAATTATACCAAAAACGTATTTCTTCGAGAAATACCCAACAAGAAGATTGCAACTACACTTATACTTATACTGAGCATCTGTGCATACACAAGATTTTTGAAAAGCAAGTTGAACGCACACCCGATGCAGTGGTGGTAGTATTTGAAGATGAACAACTTACCTACAGGCAGTTAAACCAAGAGGCGAACCAACTGGCACACTACTTACAGAGTTTGGGAGTAGGGCCAGAAGTACTGGTGGGTATTTGTGTTGAACGTTCCCTAGAGATGGTGGTGGGATTGCTGGGCATTCTCAAAGCCGGTGGTGCGTATGTACCGTTAGACCCGTCCTATCCTGGCGAACGTTTAGCCTTTATCTTAGAAGATACCCAAACACCAGTGATGCTGACAACAGCAGACTTGGTTAAAAGTCTACCAACACATCAGGCACAAGTAGTTTGCCTAGACTCAGATTGGGTTAATATCGCCCGCAACAGCCAAGCCAATCCAATNAGTGACGCAACGATTGACAACCTCATCTACGTGATCTACACCTCTGGTTCGACAGGCAAACCCAAAGGTGTCATGATTCCCCANCGCGGTATCTGCAATCAACTTTATTGGCGGCAAACAACATTTGCATTAACTGCAAGCGATAAAGTTTTACAAACGATTTCTTTTAGNTTNGACCCNTCNGTTTGGCAGATATTCTGGCCGTTGTGCTTTGGCGCACAGTTGGTGATGGCGCGTCCNGGNGGACAGCGAGACATGAGTTACCTGGTTGAGGCGATCGCCAATGAGAAAATTACTGTTGCAGCTTTTGTACCGTCGCAGTTGCGTGCTTTACTCGAACAAGAGGGAATTGAGAATTGTCGAAGCCTGCGGCACATCACTAGTGGTGGTGAAGCGTTACCGATTGAACTGGTTGAACGCTTCTTTGAGCGTTTAAATTTGGATAATGTACTGGTCAATTGTTACGGCCCGACTGAAGCTTCTATTGATTCTACTATCTGGGTTTGCCAGCGCGGCACAAATTACACTCATGCTCCGATTGGTCGCCCAATTAGTAATGCTGAGATTTATATTTTGGATGAAAATTTACAGCCAGTTGCAGATGGTGACTGTGGAGAGTTATACATCGGTGGCGTGGGTCTGGCGCGAGGCTATTTTAACCGTCCGGATTTGACTAAGGAGCGATTTATCCCCCATCCGTTTTCCTCTGAACCAGGTGCACGGTTGTATAAAACCGGAGATGTAGGACGGTATTTACCAGATAGCAATATTGAGTTACTTGGTCGCGTTGACGAGCAAGTCAAAATACGTGGTTTCCGCATTGAGTTGGGAGAAATTGAAGCCGTACTGTGCCAACATCCTGCTGTTCAAGAAACTGTGGTGAATCTCGTTGTGAGGAGCAACGCGAACACACGTGAGGATGTTCCCGGTGACAAAGATTTAGTTGCCTATGTCGTCCTCAAGCCCAGCCAAGTCGCTACAACGGAGCAACTGCGGCTTTTCCTGCGCGAAAAGCTGCCCAATTACATGATTCCCTCAGCCTTTGTAATGCTGGATACCCTACCTCTAAATCCTAACGGGAAAGTAGACCGTCGAGCATTGCCCGCACCAGAGCAAGTCAGACAAGAGGCTACAAAAACCTTTGTTGCTGCCCGCAATCAAATAGAATACCAGTTAACGCAGATTTGGGAAGAAGTATTGGGCATCCAACCGATTGGTATTAAAGATAACTTCTTTGATTTAGGCGGACATTCCTTCCTGGCTTTAAACTTATTTGCAAGAATCGAAGCGCAATTTGGTAAAAAACTTCCCTTAGCGATTCTATTTCAATCTGGTAGTGTCGAAGCTCTTGCCGATATCCTTCAATCACAAGAGCAATCAGCAACTCACACTTCAGAAGATTGGTCATCCCTAGTTGCGATCAAGCCCAATGGCTCAAAGCCACCATTTTTCTGTATCCACCCTTTGGGTGGAGAAACCCTGTGCTACCGCGATTTAGCGATGCATCTGGAGTCTGACCAGCCAGTATATGCGCTACAACCACAAGGACTTGATGGCAAGCGATCGCCCTTGACACGGATTGAAGACATGGCATCGCACTATATTCAAGAAATCCGAACGATTCAACCCAATGGCCCTTATTTCCTAGGCGGCTACTCGTTTGGGGGAATAGTTGCTTTCGAGATGGCACAGCAACTCTATAAGCTAGGCGAGAGAGTAGGAATGTTAGCGATATTTGATACTTGTCTTCCGGGTGCAAGTATGCGCTTACCATTCTTGAAACGGATTCCCTTGCATGTGAGCAATATTTTGCGAGGAGGCCCTGCTTTTCTTTGGCAAAGTCTTCAGATGTGGACTCAGCAAATCAAGTATGATATCAAACACAAAGTCTACTACGAATTGTATGGTGAAAATCCTATATTTTCTGCATTCCAACATGTAAAAATCATGGATGCTAACATCCAGGCAGTTACAGAATATGTCTTGCAAGTTTACCCAGGTAATATGATTCTCTTGCGGACTGAAGACAAGAACCGTCAAAAAGCTGTCGGTGTAAAATATGACCTGCAATTTGGTTGGGGTAATTTAGTCGCAGGTCAACTAGATGTTGATTTTGTTCCTGGCTCGCATACTACTATGTTAGAAGAACCTCATGTACGAGTGCTGGCAGAGAAATTACAGACTTGTTTAGACCACGCTTTGGCTGAAATAATTGAACCTAAAATCCTTTCGGTGGAGTATAAATAGACTTCTTTTAGTGCTAAAGGCTGAAATGACGCAAAATCGTTAAAGGCTCTGCGATCGCTGATGGCGACTACTTGGCACCTGGTGACAGCAACCCTAACATTAGATGCTAACCAAATTAGGGCTTGCTAATTTGTCTCAAACCCATATCTGACGGTCTGGTGTCGCCTATTCTCAAATATTCTGCGTGCTGCCACTAGTAGCCCGAGAAGAAGCCAGAATGTGTAACTAACGGCTGTAGTGTTATAGGCATTGTCCATCAAAGAAGCAATACCAAAGGCAATGAAAGCTACGGTAAACGCTTGTCCGATCAATCGCGTGCGACCACCACAGCGTGAGAGTTCGAGAGCCTGTTTAATCGCAACGAGCACGATGGTCAACAGCAGGGTACCAGCAATGAGCCCAGCCTCCGCAGCTATGTGCAGAAACAGGTTGTGGGCATGCCAGAAGTTAACAGCATAAGTGCGAAAGTTACCCAATCCCACGCCAAACAATGGCTTTTGTAAAATCATCTCGATCGCTATAGACCATGCAGAAAACCGTGCATACCCAGTCGCCAGGCGACCAATCGACAAAGGGTTGAGCAGGGTGGCAGCCACTAGGATCGCGAAGAAGATAAAAACAAAAGGCTTTTTTCGTGTTAGCGTCACACCTAGTGCTAGTAGAAGCGCAATGATGCTGCTGCGGCTAAATGTCAGTAACAGCGCAACTGAGGCAAGAGCCACTAACAAACCGATCATCCAAGTGGGCGCATGCGGGTGTTTAATCAAGGAAGCGACAATGGGAATAAGTAGGATCAGGTAAGTGGCAAGTACATTCGGGTTATTGAAGTACCCCACAACCCGTACGATGGCACCCTTGGGAATTTCCAAAGACTCGGTTACTGTCCATGCACCCCGCCAAATCAGAAAATAGTGGGTATTATCGTACTCAATGAACTGCTTGATTGAGTGTAAAGCGATAACTGAAACCGCCACGAGAAAAACGAACACGACGGCATTGAATTTCTCCTCACCATCAACTCGTAAGATCACGAACAAGAATGCAAGAACTTCCTCCACTTGCAACCGGAAGCTGGAGAAGCTGATTGCTGAGCCATTGAATAAAGAGACGCCATACCAAGCTAAAAGAAGAGTTATCAAGACCAGGAGGATTTTTGACCCTCTGATTGCGCTGTTCCAGTTGGGTTGTTGCTTTTTGACTACGTGCAGTAATATTAAACATATAAACCCGAGCAAGAGGATTAGCCGTGTCGTCGTCATATATTTCAAGACTACGAAGTACGGCAGGAAATTGATTGAGACTTGAAGAATCAGGAGACTAAGGCAAGCCAAGCCTAATCCGTCTAAAGCCTTCTCAAGCATGAACTGCTTTACTATGTTTCTGTTTTCCATCTCACCGTTTGCATAATCGACATCGACTATTCCGAATTACCCACTAGCTTGTTGTAGATGTCTGGCAGTAGCGGTTGTGTTGTAAAAACATGCGTGAGGTTATAAAAACCCTGTTAGTGGGTTAAGTTTTATGCAGCAACTCCAAAAATTTGAGCAGCAAATTTTACTTGAGCAGTGATTTCTCCTTTCTCAAGTCCCTTAATTTGTCCCTTGCGATTGATATTTATTAGGTTGTGTTGCAAAAAAAATATTCAGTTGCAATAACTTGAATTTATTGACCAATAAAATGAAATATCCCCCAAAAATGGGGAGATCGTAGAAGCGTTTGAGTCTTCTATTATTTCTACCTACTAGCATCCTACCTAGATCATCTGTGATTGTAATCGGTAGCGATTAAAAGCGATGATGTATTTCCCAACCTGCTGAAAACCTGTTGTTTAACTAGCTTTAACCTTTTGCTAGAGTGAATGCTTACATTATGTTGTTGACAACATCCATAACGTAGA
Source organism: Fischerella sp. PCC 9605 (assembly GCF_000517105.1). Classification (GTDB taxonomy): domain Bacteria; phylum Cyanobacteriota; class Cyanobacteriia; order Cyanobacteriales; family Nostocaceae; genus PCC9605. The sequence goes on from NZ_KI912151.1 coordinate 586,361, forward strand.
GCTAGAGGGAGTTTAACAAGGCAGCAGGAGCGATCGGCAGAGGGCAGCTATGTATCCCCATAAATTTACAGGATTTAACATAGTTAGAGATGAATAGGTGTTATTCATCTGAATGCCATCTTGAAAATAGGGGAAAGGTTAAAGGGGAAAGGAAAGATTTATTTTCATCCGTTTGGTGTGTGATGACATCGTATGGGCGTCTGAATTTTCTCAAAATGCTCTTGAGATCATCGAAATCGACTTGCAAAACAAACCCGCTAACTTTCTAGAAATTTCTCCCTATGGCAAGGTGCGTGTCCTCAAGCATGGCGATCGCCGGGTGTGGGAATCTACCATTATTAATGACTATCTCGATGAAATATTTCCCGAACCACATCTGAGAGAGAGCAAATTGAACGATGACTAAACCAGAAATTCCCCAAAACTCCAATGATATGCCGCCATCGATGGTAATACTGCAATTGATTACCAGCTACCGAATTTCGCAGTCGATTTATGTAGTAGCCAAGCTTGGTATTGCTGACCTGCTCAAAGATAGTCCAAAGAGCACTCAGGAACTAGCACTTGCTACTGGTACTCATGCACCATCGCTCTACCGAGTGTTACGCGCCCTTGCTAGTGTTGGCATGTTTGCTGAAGACTCTCAAGGACGCTTTGGTTTAACACCCCTGGCAGTATGTTTGCAAAGTGACATTGATGACTCAATGCGTGCTAGTGCGATCGTCAGAGGTGAAGACTTTTACCGCAAACCTTGGGGTCATCTGCTGCACAGCGTCAAAACGGGTGAAACGGCTTTTCGGCATGTATATAATTTGGAATTCTTTGATTACTTGGCTCAAAATCCTGATGCTGCTGAAATGTTTGACGGCGCAATGACCAATTATTCCACAACAGTAGTAGATGCGGTCATAGCTGCTTATGATTTCTCATCAATTGGTAAGTTAGTTGACGTTGGTGGCGGACAAGGTAGCCTGCTTGCTGGTATTCTCAAGGCTTATCCGACAATGCAAGGCGTTCTTTTTGAACAAGCATCCGCGATCGAACATGCTAAGCCTCTGCTTGAAGCACAAGGAGTGATTGAACGCTGCCAACTTGTCGCTGGCAATTTTTTTGCCTCGCTGCCCACCACAGGTGATGCTTACATCATGAAAAATATTATCCACGATTGGGATGACGAGCGTGCTGTAGCCATCCTCAAAAATTGCTATCGCGCCATGCCGGAAAACGGAAAACTACTGCTGGTTGAAGGAGTAATTTTTCCAGGAAACGAGCCTTCCTTCAGCAAATTGCTTGATTTAGAAATGCTGGTGCTGACAGGAGGGCGCGAACGAACACAAGCCCAGCATCGAGACTTGTTACAAAGTGCAGGCTTTCACTTGACAAAGATTGTTCCCACAGCTTCCTGGCAGAGCATAATTGAAGCCGTGCCGGTTTAGCTGTAATTGAATCTGCTTGTTGCGAAATGAGGTAGTCCTAAACAGATAATGATGAATTATTAAAGTAGAAAAAGAGGATATTCTAAAATCGACATATTGTGATAAAATTTTACACTTTCGTATTTCTACCAATTTCGCCATCTGCTTTTTGTCGCAAGTTCACTACCATACTCTATTTTTTGATTTTGCAACAAGCTTTCATATTCTTTGCTACTTGCCCAAAGGTCTATTTCTCGTGCCCGCAATACTGGTACTGGATGGGTTAATTGTGCAGTTCGGGCAGCTTTGACCATCTCGCCGAGTTCGGTTTTGCTGATATCATCGTAGGCGCGAGCCTGGGCAATAAAAGCATCGAGGTTGAGTTGTGGTGCTAAGGTGGGTGAACCACCAGTCAGTTTCATCAACACAGACATGACAGCTTTCGGGTTTTGGGTTGCCAACAATGCAGCGCGATCGCACGTAAATTCTGCACAGCGTACCCATTCCAGAAGCTGTGCCTGGATTGCTTGGGCAAGAAATGCGCCGATGTTGGGCAAAGTTGCCGCTGCTAATATCAAAATATTTACCGGGGTCAAGTAAACACTGTGGTCACACTTGAGGTGTCCGAGTTCATGGGCAATGACTGCCTGAGTTTCCTCGGGTGTGAGCATATCAATCAAGGAAGTATGCACCACAATAAAAGGTTGTTTTCCCCGCATGGCAAAAGTGTAGGCATTTGGAGCCGGATGCTGTCTCACATACAATTGAGGCGGCTCCATATCCAGGACTTGACAAGCTTCTAGTAATAGCTTGTGTAAATGGGGCAATTGCTTTTCACCCACCAAAATGCTAGATGCAATGTTTTCCACGTAAAAAACTTGCTCCGCTACTGGCCCTAAAAGATTCCGCACCATCATATCTATACCCGGAATCTGCTTGAGCGCTCTAGTCGCCTCTAGGTCTAGCGGGTGACGAAACGAGTCTGCTTTCAGACCAATCAGCTGAGTCTTGGGGGGAAACATGGCAAAGCAAGTTGGAAACAACGGTGTTTTTGATAGGACTAATCATTAAATTAGCCTACACAGCTAGTATAGCTAGAACAAATGGTAGTTAGTGGTTAGTGGTTAGTGGTTAGTGGATAGTGGTTGTTGGTTGGTGGTGAGCCAGCGCGCACTTATAGGGGGTCTCCCCCATGTAGACGCGCAGCGGCTTCTCGTAGAGTAGGGTTGGTTGTTGGTAGCGTAACAAGTCACGCATTCACGCATTCAAAAGTCAAAAAGATTCTTTAGTTTTGAATTTTGAATTTTGAATTATTTTCTCCCCCCACTCTCCCCATCTCCCCATCTCCCCATCTCCCCACTAACTACTAGCCACTAACCACTAACTATTCTTAAGAGGAAATCGATGCTTCCGGATTTATGGTTGTGGGGGCAACTTCTGGATCTGCCCCAGCAGCAGGCAAGCGTTGAATTTTCGCTCCTAACTCCAGTAATTTCAGATCGAGGCGATCGTAGCCGCGATCTAGGTAGCGCAGTCCCTGAATTGTTGTTTTGCCATTTGCTGCCAAACCTGCTACCACCAAAGCTGCTGCTGCACGCAAGTCAGTGCCGATTACAGGTGCGCCAGATAACAAAGGTACTCCCCGTACAAAAGCAGTGTTGCCTTTGACGCGAATGTCTGCTCCCAGACGATTCAATTCTGAGGCATGGCGCAAACGGTTTTCAAACACAGTTTCGTTGATCAAGCTATCACCTTCTGCGATCGCCAGCAAAGCCATGAATGGCGCTTGCATGTCGGTGGGAAAGCCGGGATGGGGCATGGTTTCAATGTCTGCCGCTACCAGTCTTTCGGCTGGGAGGAGGCGCAAGCTGTCAGGTGCTTCTTCAACAATGGGAACGCCAATTTCCCGCAGTTTGGCAATGACTGGCACGAGATGTTCTGGAACTACTGGCGAGAGGAGTATATCTGAGCGGGTAATTGCTCCCGCTACTAGAAAAGTCCCTGCCTCGATGCGGTCGGGAATAATGGTATAGTCGATAGAGTGTAACTTGGGGACGCCATCGATTGTAATCGTACTCGTACCCGCACCTTGAATTTTCGCTCCCATTGCGATACAGAAATTCGCCAAATCGACTACTTCTGGTTCGCGAGCAGCGTTCTCGATAATTGTTTCGCCTTCTGCCAGTGTAGCTGCCATCATCAATGTTTCTGTGGCTCCCACACTGGGAATATCTAGGTAAATTTTTGCACCCTTGAGTCGGCGGTTTTTGCCAGGAACGTAGGCATTACAAATGCCATGCTCAATCTGCACCTCGGCTCCCATTGCTTGCAATCCCCGGACGTGGAGATCTACAGGTCTTGCCCCAATCGCACAACCACCGGGTAATGGCATTTGTGCCACTCCTAGCCGTGCCAAAATCGGCCCGATCGCAAAAAAGCTTGCCCGTAACTGAGTAACCAGTTCGTAAGGAGCTTTAGATGAAGTAATATTACTAGCATTAATGTCTAAAATATCACCGTTGCGCTGCACGCTAACACCCAACGCCGACAATACTTGACCCATCCGATCTACGTCTACCAGCAACGGTACGTTACGGATGTGACAGTCGCCCGAACAGAGCAAAGTTCCAGCCATAATTACTAGTGCTGAATTTTTTGCCCCGCTAATTCTCACATGGCCATGCAAAGGATGCCCACCCCAGATTTGCAAGACTGAGGAGTCTGCAACAGGCGATAATTTGGCATCTGGTAAGCCGCTAGAAGGATTAATAAGCCTACCCTCCAAAAACTGTAAATTTTACAAATTTTAAGTTGGTTTTGATTCTACAGGAAAGATTTAATTTGTCTATATTATTTGGATCACATTTGTTAAGTGGAAGTGGGGAAGTGGGGAGATGGGGAGAGTGGGAGAGGGGGAGACGACAAACCACTAACCCTCCGGGTACTCTATGAGAAGCCGCCCTGCGGGCGTCTACATGGGGGGAACCCCCTATAAGTGCGCGCTGGCTCACCACTAACCACTAACCACCAACAACAAATGATTTAGTTGACGCTTATGAAAAATTAAGTAATAATAGGAAACGGTCATTAAGCCAAAACGCAAGCGGAACTGGCGGAATTGGCAGACGCGCTAGATTCAGGTTCTAGTGCCGCAAGGCTTCCGGGTTCAAGTCCCGGGTTCCGCATAAAAAGGTAAAAGGCAAAAGGTAAAAGGCAAAAGAAAGAATCTTTTACTTTTTACTTTTTACTTTTTACTTTTTACTTTTATCATGTTGACCAGTCTACAGAATCCTCTAATTAAACAAATTAGAAAACTTCACTCCACAAAAGAACGGCACAAGCAGCAGTTATTTTTACTGGAAGGGACGCACTTGTTAGAGGAAGCTTGTGCTGTGAATTACCCATTGGTGACAGTGTGTTGCACCCAACAATGGCAAACAACCCACTCTAGGCTATGGCAGGAAGTTTGTCAAAAGAGCGATCGCGCCGAAGTTGTCAGTGAGGAAGTAATGGCAGCGATCGCAACCACAGTCCAACCAGATGGAGTAGTAGCAACAGCGAAAAAAAATGTTTCTCAAACACAGCCACCATTTACTGGTTTAGTGCTGGCTTTGGAAACGATACAAGATCCAGGTAATTTAGGTACGATAATTCGCACCGCCGCCGCCGCTGGGGCAAATGGGTTGTGGCTAAGTGAAGATAGTGTAGATTTAGACAATCCCAAGGTATTACGTGCCACCGCTGGGCAGTGGTTTCGCTTACCAATGGCAGTGAGTTTAGATTTAAAAGCAACAGTACAGGAAGCCAAACAGGCACGAATGCAAATTATCGCAACCTTGCCGAGTGCAACTTTAACTTACTGGGAAGTAGACTGGTGCCAACCAAGTTTGATTTTGTTGGGGAATGAAGGCGCTGGTTTATCAGCAGAATTAGCCGCGATGGCAGATAAAAGCGTGAAAATTCCTCTCAGTTCTGGGGTAGAGTCCTTAAATGTGGCGATCGCAGCCGCCTTAATGTTATATGAAGCGCAGCGCCAGAAAAGAGAGTAGGAGATGGGGAGATGGGGAGATGGGGAGAGTGGGGGAGGGGGAGACGACTAACCACCAACCACTAACCACTAACCACTAACCACTAAAACTACTAACAAATGACTAATGACTAATGACTAATGACTATTGAGCTTTTCCCTTTTCTTGCAAATATTGCTCGATATCAGCAACTGCGTCTTCCCACGCAGCTAAATCAATGGTTGAGGAATTTTCTACTACTTGGCGATCGCTATTATTATCATCATGCAATTGTGACGTATCTTGTTCTTGAGCAGAACCATCTTGCAAAATTTGTTGCAGTTCATCTAAGGATTTTTGAAACTCTTGATCAGCGGCGTGACGCTGTTCGTGCTGACTTTGCTCCATGTTTTCAATTCCCGATCTGTATTAACATTACATACTAAAAGGCTTAACGGCAAAATCAGCCAAAGTGACAGTAAAACTTTGTTGCTCTCCTGTAGCAACAAAAGTGATTATAACTTCGCAAGCTACCGCAACTGTTAGCATAACCAAATTGCGTGCTAAGGGATAGTCGCAGACATCATCGTTTGCAGGTGAAGGTACGCGATAGATTGGGTTCCAGATGATTTCTGCATAATCTGAAGCCAAACCCACGTGCAAGCAAGGTATCTGAGAATTTGCACAGTAATCAAACACAGCTTGTCGGCTGCTGCTGTTGTCAAAAGTGTCAATCACTAAGGCGCTACCTGTCAATAACAGATCTGCATTGCCTGGTGTTAATTCTTTCGGACGCCCATCAACTGCGATCCCTAAAGCGCGATAAAGAGTATTGGTGAGAATTTTGGCTTTGTATGCACCAACGTCGGAACGATAGTAAGGTTGTGTAGAAAGGTTGCGTTCTTCGATCCTGTCTCTATCTATTACTCGTAACTTCCCAAAGCCAGAACGAGCAAGATTTTCAGTTAGATTTGCGCCCAACGCCCCAGCACCACAGATGGTAACGGGAAATTCCCGCAGTTTGGTCATGAGTGTGGAGGTACGGTGCAGTTTCTCATGGATGAACATGATTTATTTTGTGTGTGTCTGCTTGAATACTTATACTGTCGCCTAGGCTGGTAATTGGTGATAGGTGATAGGTGATTGGGAAAGAGCCTTGTTATAGTTCTTCCCCTCTAATTCCACTTTCTCCTGAATCTGCGAACCCGCAAATAACGTGAAGCTAAGCGGCTGATGAGACGATAACTCTTGCGGACAATATCCAGGATAAAGTAGGGTACTCGTAGCCGAAGCGGAGATAACAGAGGACGATACAGCCAGTAGTAAGCTTTTTTCAGGTCATTCCACTTTGAGCAAGTTTCTTCATGGAGGAAGTCCGAAACGTCCACAACCAGTCCCCTGCCTTCTCGCATCATCACATTGCGACCGTGAACGTCATGGGGGTAGAGACCACGCCCACGGGCATAGTCTAGGGCTTGGTCGATGTCTCGTATAACTTGCTCTGGAATTCGCACCCCAAGGCTGAGACAGTCATACAAGGTCATTCCATAAAGCCGCTTTAGGATTAAGAAGCCCTCACCGGCATACAAACACTCAGAGAAAGCAGGGTGAGAACCCAAGCGGCGGTAGACCTCCACCTCTTCCTCAAAGCCCGGGCGTCCGGGTGCATAAATTTTTACCACTTGGTTTGGGTGGTCAGGGTGATAGACCACCGCAGCGTAGTTACCCCTCCCAATCAGCCGCCAAGGGTAGGGGATATGGTGTACTTCCACCGGGTCATGGGGATCGATGCTCTCGATCCGCAACTCCGGGAGTAGCTCTTGGTAGATACTCTCAATCAAACCAATGCTAGGTAACACTAACGACTAACCTATTCAAATTGTTTTTCAACAATACCAACAAGTGATTGTAAGTCAAACTTTTCATCTTCGCCACTGAGGCAAATTCCCGCACTCATAACAGTCAAGTCTGTTTTTGATATAGCACTGGTGTGAGGTTCGCCGTCAGCAGTTGTCCACTCTACAACCCAATGATCTTTACGATCGCGATATTCTTGTAATTCTCCCCCACCCATCTGCAAAGCTTCTCGCAAGCGCTTTTCATCTCGCCGTTGTTGCTGCAAAGCAGCAAATTCTTTCGCTTGTTGAGCAACTATATTGTATACTGTCCGCATCTCTGGCGTGATGCCTGAAAAGTGCAGTTTTTCTGGTGGTGTGACTTGCTTGAGGTGTTCTTGCAGTTGTTCGGCAATCAACGGATCGGCACGGCGATCGCACTCATCAAACCACCAACCAGCACCATCGGTTCGCGCTACTATTGGCTCAAACCGCGCTCCTTCTGTAACTAAATGCACGGCTATCGGTTGACAATATCCGCAGCGTTGCTGCATGTCAGCTTCATTGACTGGATATGCAAGCCAAGTTTGCGATCGCAACAGGTGGGCAAGTCGCAAGCGTACTGGTTTGAGGTGTTGCAGGTATTCGGCAATTTGGGGCAAACTAGGTTCTTCAACTACGGCTGCTGTTTGATCGTCTACTGGTTGAAAAATTCCCCAGCCTTCAAAGTTGCGGGGTTTGGGGATAAATGTATAAACTATTCCCGCTACTCTAGTTCGCACTTTGCCACCGCGCACACATGGTGCAATAAACTGAGTTGAGCGTAAGTTATTTTCTTGAGCAGCGAGTTGGTTAATCAGCTTGCGAATATCTGTCATTTGATATTATTGAAATTCAAAACGTGCCTGGAAGAAAAGGAAAGTGCTGGCGACAAAGTAAAATAGTCGCCAGCAACCTATGGGCATTGATGATGTTGTATATATAATCTTGGTGCTGCTTAGCAGCTTTTATGCAGCAGGTAACATTATCAGACAATGATATTTTGACTTCATGCCTTCGATATTGGCAGGAATAAAGCATTTGGTGAGATAAGACTGTAAAAAAAGGCCTCCCAAGGAGTTGGGGGGACAAGCATAAATTTTCATAGGCATTTACACTTGAGATAAGCCAGATAAAGCCTACACCCTAGCTTGCAAATATTGCTAGCTAGGGCTTTCTTAATGTTTACAGCGGTGTTGGTTCACTAGCCCAAACATTTTGTGCTATTTAGCCTCAAAAATTGTAACATCTTATAGCTTTTGGCTGTTTTTGTGTACTGGATGTGAGCATGATGTCGAAATAAGAGCCATGCTCGATAACTTTATGGATTGAGAGTACTGTGAACTACCTACACCGCCTGAGTACAGATCGGTGTAGGCTTCTGGTGCATTCTTAATACTCCCAGAACTTCGTACCCCTCGTTACCAGGTTCAACCTGGCTCTTGTGAATTAAGAGCCTCTGGCTCTTGTTTACGATCGCCGTCTGCGCGATGGGTTTAAAATCGGTGTCCTGTTCCCATCCAGCCAAAGGGCAATTAACTTCACCTCTGCTTGAGTGGTGGGGAGCGTTGCGATCGCCTTTGTGTAGGTCTGGACGCGGACGAGGGAGAGAATATAAATTCCAACGTTCGCCTGTAGTTCCATTCCAAAGAACGATCGTTTCATCTTGACCCCCACTAGCTAAAATTGCTTCTTCTGAACCGAGGAAACCAGATCGGGTCGAACATCGGCATATTTCCAGGCTTGATGAAACTGTTGCTGAACCGCTTGAGCCTCTTTTGTTTTGTGCTGTGCCCGGAGACTCTGCATCAGTCCATATAACGACCAGCCATTGTTGGGATAGATTTTCAAGTCTTCCCGGTAAATTCGCTCTGCCTCAGCCGGACGATTGGCTTGCAGCAGTACAGAAGCTAGTGTTTGGCGCACTGGTGAATACCAAGGAGGAGGCTCGACATATTTGAGGTTGTCTTCTAGTTCTACGCCTTTTTGGAGATGTGCGATCGCGGCTTCATAATTTCCTTGCTTTGCTTCTAGTTTGCCTGCTAAAACTTCTGTCGCAATTTGCAGTAAGTCAGCCGTGGTATTGATGTCCCAAAGCGTCATCTTTTGGAGAGCAGGATTAGCTGCGATCGCTTTTAATTTCTCTAGTTCCTGTGCCGCAGGTTGCAACCGACCTTTGGCAGTGAATGCCATGCCGCGTGCAAAATGCCACACTCCGTTAGGATAGAGCAGATCCTTGCTCGGAGCAGGTTCTGCTAGAATTTTGTCCCACAGCCCAAACTTAATCTCGCTATAGAGCGGAATCATCGCATAGTGCTGTAGTGTGCCATAACCCGGTTTGCCCATCAATTTTGGATCAACCAGTTCTGCTGTTTTTTGAGCCGCGTTGAGGGCAACTTTTTGCTGTCCTGACATCACTGCGGCATACCAGAGAAAGTGGTGATTGTGAGGCATATACCCAAGCCGATAGATGCCTTCTGTAGGATGTTGTTGGTGATAGTGACGATCAACTTCAGCCGCTTTCTGGTTTGCAACTACGGCATCGTGATAGCGTCCCACACGGATGTAAATATGGGCAGGCATATGCACCAAATGTCCGGTTTGAATGTTCAGGGCACGCAAGCGATCGGCAGCTTCAACCGCCAGTTCAGGACGTTTGGATTCCACCGCATGGATATAAAGGTGAAGAGCACCAAGATGATTGGGATGACGCTTAAGCACTGATTCCAAGGTTGAAATAATCTCAGCTCCTTCGGGTTTGGGCGTGCCATCTTTTTGCCAATAATCCCAAGGTGTCGTGTCCATTAGGGCTTCAGCAAACAAGGTTATGGCATCCGGATCGGTGGGATAGCGTTGTGCAACATCCCGCATGGCTTTAGCATAGGCAAGATTGAGGGCGGAGCGGTCTTTGACGGGTTCCGGTGCATAGCGTTTAGCGAGTGCCTGAATGTAAGCTTGTTCTTTTTCGTTCGCGTGTTGACTCAGGGCGATCGCTTTTTGAATTGCATCCCACGCGGTTGGAACGTCTTTGTCTTCCATCGCCGCATTAATGTTAGGGCCGAGAACATATGCCATTCCCCAGTAGCACATCGCGCAGTTCGGATCGAGTTGAGCCGCTTGTTTGAACGATCGAAAAGCTTCGGCATGATTGAAACCATAAGCGAGGGTGAGTCCTTGATTAAAGTAGCGTTGTGCTAGAGGATTGCGAGTTGAAATGGGATGCTGAAGGTTGCCAATATTCTCAAACAGGGGAACAGTTGCAGCATGGTGCGGGGAAGACTGGGATTGAGCCATCAAATCTCCCATACAGGCTGGCAATTTTAGAGTTGTGCTTAGTACAAGTGCTAAGGTAATGTGTTTGAATCGAATCATATTATACATTTGGTATACCTCTTCGTAATTTAAAATCGTTGTTCTTCAAAGTTCACTTCAATCAATGAAACACGCTACCAATCAAGTTTGTTGCGGGTTTCACAGGCATCTGCGGAACGATCGAGATTGGGGCATTCTGTTGGAGTGGTTTTGCAACCAGAGGAAGCTTCATTGTGCGGGCTTGTTCATACACCTCACGAGTTGCGGCTCCTGGCTCGTCGTTTAGCTCTCGCTGCAAAATATCCGCACATTGCTGATAGACCCGCAGGGCACTCGCCCGATCGCCGTTGCAAGCATACAACCGCATCAAGGTACAATACGTTGATTCTTGCAGCGGATCAATCCGTAATAGCTGTTGGGCATAACGAATGGCTGCGGGATCATCTTGTTGTTCTTCTAGCAATCGGATTAATCGTTCCAATGCTCGAATGCAACTTTGCTGAAGCTGCGATCGCTCCGTTTCAACCCAATCGTCATAGCAATTGGGCAACAAGTCTCCTTGATAAAGCATGGCAGCTTTCTCTAGCGATCGCTTGACCAATGCCCAGTCTGCATCGCGTTCTGCTTGAGCGATCGCAGCTTCAAACTCGGCGACATCTAACGTAAAGGGGGCATCGGTGCGCCATTGAATCGTTTTGGCATCAGCTTGCACAAAGCGATCGGCGTCGGGGAGTGCTTGTCGTAAATAATGCAACTCGCGTCGTAAATTCGTGCGTGCCTGAGCTTCTGGGGAATCCGCCCAAAAATAGAAAGCCAAGCGCGATCGCGGTTGCGGAGACTGATGATGTAAGACCAGATAAGCGAGGAGTGACTGAAGGCGCTCTGTGTTCACGCTGCACACGGGCTGATCTGCATAGGTCAGTCGGAAATCGCCCAGTAACGTGATGCGTAGAGTGGAATCTGCCATTTCCCTTCGCCACACTTGTCTGCATCATCTTCATAATATAGTAAGAAAAACGATAATGACGGATCAAATCAAGCAAACATCTGCTATAATTCAACCCGCACAAGCACGTGTATTTGGTGAGGTATGCGATCGTTCTTGCCGTCGCCCAAAATCAAGAAGTGCGATCGCTGCGAATTTCTACAGTTGTTGATGATCCGCGTAGCGTTACCTTTGTAGTCCGATTGACAGCAAGAGTGTGGTGCTCCACAGAAACCACTCTTGCGATCGCATTTATAGCTAGGTTGATACATCCTCTAAGCAATAATGTTTAAATCATAGTTCTTTTTATAACGTTATTCTCACGCAACAGAATGTGTTTCATAGGAGCGTCCCACCGGCGGCGATCGCCCTCTGCACTACTCAGCAAACAAACAAGTCATACTATTTTGGATTTTAGATTTTGGAGCCACTGCGTTGCGCGGGTTCCCCGCGTTGTAGCACGTGGCGTGATTGAGAAACCCTCTGTGGGTATGGGTTATGTAAATCAATCTGTTGCAATCATTTTTTAAATTGGTATCAAATCCTCTTCCCTTCAGCTGCTGATGCCTTACCCCAACCAGGATCGCCAAAAGTTGGGAAAACCAATTTTTGTGATACTTAACAGTTTAGGAGTCAAAACTAACTTTTAAAACTCCCTCATCACATGACAGAATTTGAATTGTGTACGACTCCTGTCTTTGACCTTCAAAGGTGACTCTAATTTTATTGTTTTCTTCAACTTTCCAAGTTCCCGTAATCTTTTGTCGCCTATCAGTAGGGCCAATACCGTAGCGAATGAATTCTCCATTTTCCTTGATTTCAAATCCTTCTCTGCCTCGCGAGGGCGGAAAATTGTAATCACTAGGTCTATAGATTCTTACACCTTCAGTATCTTCTTCCCGAGAATGTATCCACTGCTTAAATATTGCATGTGATAGATTGTTATTCATCTGATTTTCTAAACAGCCTAGCTGAACTACATATAGGATAAGTAAACCAGCTAAAAAACTTCTCCTCAAAAGGTATATATTCGCCATCTTTGATTATAATAATCATTCTAATTGTTAATATTTCTTCTATGTAGAGTAATTTTTTTAGAAACAGGCATATTCTAAATTTAGGTCTAACAGAAATATTCTAAATAATACGTACCTCAAATACTTGAGGAGGTAATAAACTGCCTCAAAGTAATCTCTGAAAAGATATGAGCAGTTGAAGAGCAGAATTACACGCAAGTATCAGGATTTTGTCTTGGATATATTGAGAATAAACTCAATTAAAATCAGATTTCAATATTAACTTTTCATATCACGTTTATTTTCATAACCTTGCTAGATAAGGACTTTCAGCTAAAATCCACAATTTTATTATCTTAAGAGTGGGAGGAAACAATGAGCTTACCCCAACGGCGTACATGCGGAACTATGATCCTCCATGAAAAGCTCATGGAAACTTCTCTAACATACAGACAGAATCGGTTGAATATTGAAAACGCTAGTAGAGATTTTGAGACCAGAGCTATAGAAATAGAAAATGTTATTACAATTCCCGTTGTTGTTCACGTAGTTTACAACATTGATATTCAAAACATCTCTGATGCTCAAATAGAAAGTCAAATTAGAATCCTCAACGAGGATTTTAGAATGAAAAATGCTGACATAAGTTCAGTTCCTCAGCCCTTCAAAGATTTTGTCGCCGATCCTAAAATCGAATTTCAGCTGGCAGTAAGAGATCCTGATGGCAAGCCTACGAACGGTATTACCCGGACTTTCACCAGGGAAAGGGCATTCAATCCTGATGAAGACAATGTCAAATTTAACTCAACTGGCGGCAAAGATGCTTGGCCAACAGATAAGTATTTGAATATGTGGGTATGTAATCTCAGCAATAGTATTCTTGGATATGCTCAGTTCCCTGGCGGCCCGGCTGAAACAGATGGTGTAGTGATTCTTTATACTGCGTTTGGTGATATTGGCACAGCTACCGAACCCTTTAATAAAGGCAGAACTGCAACTCATGAAGTCGGTCATTGGCTAAATCTCAGACATATTTGGGGAGATGATTGGCCTGGTTCATGTATTGGTTCTGACGAAATTGACGATACTCCTAACCAAGCAGATGCAAATTTTGGTCGTCCGACTTTCCCACGCATAACCTGCAACAACGCTCCCAACGGAGATATGTTCATGAATTACTATGGACTACGTCGATGATGCTGCTATGTTTATGTTTAGTACTGGGCAAGTAGCAACGATGAGAGCTACTTTGAATGGCCCAAGAGCATCAATTCAGAATTCCGATGCCTTGACAGCAAATGCTAGAAAAATTTTTTAAATTGTAATAACTAATTAATTACGAATTAGTTTGGCATTTTTGGTAGGTCAGGCTTATCTACCATTTGAATTTGGGGGAGCTATTTTTCCTGCTCTCCCTTGCATAAAAATTTTTTTCCTAAAATTACTGAATAATCTTTAAAAAGACAATGCAGGTTTTTACATGTCGCACTTCAACTAACCTTTGTGAGTCACAATTAGATTTGTCTAAGCTTTCTCATACCTTTTGGGTGCAGTTTGGTCAGGAAGCATTGCTAATTACTGATGAGTCAGATTGGCATGAGATTCTCAAGAATGGTGAACGTAGGGGTACTCCTCTGCAAATAAGACCTAAACCAAGCGAGAAGAAAAATCTACACCTAGTAGTACAAAAGGGGCGATTATTTCAGCAGGAGCATCCAAATATTCCAGTTCTAATGGATAAAGGACGATTTTTAGTAGTTGACCTAGATCCTGAGTTGGTTGACAGCTTCAACAAGGGAGATGAGCCTTGTTATGCAGTGCGACCTCTTGAGGAAAATATGGTTGTCTTTAAAGAAAGACCGAAGACAGCTGCTAGAAGCATTCCCGCGGTTTGGATTCAGGATTTAGTTGAGCAAGTGTCCCGTTCCAGCCTGGAAGCTAACCTTATTCAGCTTGTCTCATGGTCTACTCGTTACTCCACCAATGCCTTTTACTTTGAGGCTGCTACTTGGGCACGAGAGCAGTTAGAAAAAATGGACTATAATACCCAGCTTGAAAGCATTGTTGTTAGGAACAGCACTAGCCAGAATGTCATCGCTGATAAGCCTGGTTACTATTCACAAACACGGGATCTTGTACTTGTAGTAGCACATCTAGATTCTATCAATAATCAAGACGGGCCTTTAGCAAGTGCACCTGGAGCAGATGATAACGGTAGTGGTTCTGCGGGTCTGCTTGAGATTGCCCGAGTCCTCAATACATATCAGAATAAGCATGACTTACGTTTCATTCTCTTTGGTGGTGAGGAACAGGGGCTTTTCGGTAGCAAGCAGTATATTGATAGTTTGAATGCAGCAGAGCGAACAAGAATCAAAGCTGTCCTGAACATGGATATGATTGGGACAATAAATACTGATGCGCCCACTGTCCTGCTTGAAGGTGCACCTGTGTCGCAATCGGTTATCGATAATCTTGCTGAGGCCGCAGAAACCTATACAGGACTTACTGTTCAGACCTCACTCAACCCATTTGCCAGCGACCATGTACCTTTTATCGATGTTGGAATCCCAGCAGTACTGACAATCGAAGGGGCTGACAGTGCCAACAGTAATATCCATACGGCTAATGATACGCTTACTCACATCAGTTACGATCTCATGCTTGAAATTTTACGCATGAACATCGCTTTTATAGCCAGCGCAGTTAATCAGTAAGCTGATATTTCGGTTATCGAGTTTAAATTCTTACAAATTTGAAAGCCTTATCATGCTGAAGGCGGTGTTGCAAAAATTTATCGTCTCCGCCGGGAAGATCCGATACGCAACGCAGTGAAGTATCGGGATGAAAGGCGAAGACTTGACTGCACAAGGAAAAAAATGGGAATTAATACTAAGTTGCAGTCAAAGATAGTACTTCCCTCACCCCGCCTATCGGCACCCCTCTCCCAATTTGGGAGAGGGGAAGGGGAGAGGGCACAAATTACTTGGGAGAGGGCACGAATTACTATTGCTATGTCTGAACGCAACTTGGTATAAGATACTAGGCTAAATAAACAGCAGTATTATTTCGGTTCATTATTCTGTAGTTAAGAATATATTATCAATTTTAAACTGCTTAATATACCCATTTTGTGCGTAATAACTGTGGAAGCAACTGTAACTATATATGATGCTGCCTGTGCTTTTTGTCAGAAAGCATAGACAAAACCACTTAAACCCTTCTTAAGAAGGAAACATACAATATCCTGATGTTCTTCAATTAAGTATGACAGGGTTTTACAGCTATCTGACAGTTTTTAATCGCAGCTCATTATCTGACTACGTATCGTAATGAATAGCACTATTAATTTCCGTAATTGGAAGAGCTTTTTCTTTAAAAATACAGTAAAATACTATACAATATACAAAGTAGAATTACAAGTAGTTATTTTTATTATCAGTCTACTAGCAATTGAGTTACTACATTCACAACAAATTCAGGGAAACCTCACCATTCCTGGTATTGTGTTTTTGTTGCTAAGTGTAGGTATATTAGGTAGTTTTGTAGTCAAATCACTGTTAGAAGAGCTTCGTAGTCGACAGGTGGGGAGGTGGCAAGGTAGAGTGATGACCTCACCCCATCACCCCAGCACTCCACCCCATCTCCCCATTGCTCCTTATCCCCATCAAAATAACTTCCTCGACCAAATACCTGTTGGCTTAATGCTGTTAGGAGCAAACGCAGAAATTCTCCTGTGCAATGCGATGGGTTGCAAGTTGTTGCATCGTTCAGAACAGGAATTACTGGGAACAACTGCTTTTGGTGCTGCTTGGCAAGTTATACAAGCAGACGGAACAAAGTTTGCTAACCCCAAACTGCTGCTTTCTCCCCAAGAAAATCTAGTTTTGGGCATTGCTCATCCCCAAAGCGATGAACTCATGTGGTTGTTGGTGAATACTCAGCCTCAAGACAGTGCCAAGCAGGTAATTTGTACTTTTAGTAATATTACTGCCCGACAAAGCAGTGAAGTTAGCTTGCGTCATACCCAAAGTCGCTTGGAACAACAAAATCAAGTATTGTTGGCACTAGCAAAGAGGAGAACTTTGGCGCAGGGCAACTTGAATACCGCTTTAGGTGAGATTACAGAAGCTGCTGCCAGCACCCTTGGAGTAGAGCGAGTGAGCGTGTGGCTATACAATAGCGATCGCTCTAAAATTTACTGCCTCAACCTTTATGAACAAACCCCCAAGCGCCATAGCTGTGGTGCAGAACTGGCAGCAGTTGACTTCCCGGCATACTTCCAAGCCTTAGAAACAGAGCGTACCATCGCTGCCAGTGATGCCTATACCGATCCGCGCACCTGCGAATTTAGTACAGCATACTTGCCTGCGGTTGGCGTTACATCGATGTTGGATGCGCCCATTTGGCTAGAAGGCGAAATGATTGGTGTTGTCTGTCATGAATATACTGGTGGTGTGCGCCATTGGACAATTGAAGAACAAAATTTTGCGGGGTGTATTGCTGACTTAGTGATCTTGGCGATGGAAGCAGATCGGCGTCAGAAAGCGCAACGGGCGCTACGACAAAGTGAAGCCAAGTTTCACAAGCTGACAGCTCACATGCCGGGAATGATTTATCAATTTATTCGGCATCCTGACGGTTCAGTAGATTTTCCCTACGCGAGTTCTTATTGTCGGGAAATGTTTGAATTAGAACCAGAACAAATGCAGCAAAATGCTCAACTGGTACTAGGACAAATTCATCCTGACGATCGCCAAAGTTTAGATGAGTCCATCGCCTCCTCAGCGCAAACTTTACAACCTTGGAGATGGGAAGGACGTTTCATCACGCCGAGTGGCAAGTTGAAGTGGCTTTCTGGTGCTTCCCGCCCAGAAAAGCTGGCAAACGGCGGCATTCTCTGGGATGGATTGTTAATGGATATCACAGAACGCAAGCGCACTGAAGCCGCATTGGCAAAGCGGGAACGTTACCTAGCAATACTGGTAGAGGTGCAAAGGCGATTATTAGCAGATGATACTGATGGCAATTGTTATGCACATATCTTAGAGCAATTGGGACAAACATCTGGTGCGAGTCGCGTTTACCTGTTCGAGAATCACACAGATGAAACTGGACGCTTGCTTGCCAGTCAGCATGTAGAATGGTGTGCCAAGGGCATAAAACCAGAAATCGATAACCCTGCACTGCAAAACTTTCCCTTAGAAAAAGTTTTCCCTTGTTGGACTGAAGCGATCGGACGAGGTGAAATCATTGCAGGTATCGTGAGTGAATTTCCACAACCAAAGCGAAGAATTCTTGCTTCCCGCAAAGTTCTTTCCATCCTAGTTTTGCCTCTGATAGTGAACAACCAATTTTGGGGCTTCATAGGCTTCGATAATTGTCAAGAAGCACGTCTGTGGGACTCTTTAGAAGTGGATCTGCTAGCAGCAGCAGCGGCAGCAATTGCTTTACATCAAGAACGAGCATTAGCAGAAAAGGCGCTATTTCAAGCTAAAGATGAACTAGAAATCCAAGTAGAAAAGCGGACAAAGGCTTTAAGAAATACGAATCAGCAATTATTAGTAGAAATTGCTGAACGTACTGCTGCCGAGCGTGCTTTACAGATATCATTGGAAAATCTGAAAAAAGCCCAAGCCCAACTCGTCCAGAGCGAAAAAATGTCTTCTCTAGGTCAAATGGTTGCTGGTATAGCCCATGAAATCAACAATCCGATTGGTTTCATTGTTGGTAACTTGGGATACGCCAACGAGTATATATCCGACTTGCTAGAGATGCTATACCTATACCAAGAACATTATCCTCAACCAGTCTCAGCAATTGTAGAGCGATCGCAACAAATAGATTTTGACTTTTTGGTGACGGATCTGCCAAAGCTTTTAGAATCTATGCAATCTGGTGCTAAACGTATTAGTGATATTGTTGTTTCTTTAAGAAACTTCTCGCGCCTCGACGAAGCCGAGATGAAGCGCGTTAATTTGCATGAAGGCATCGACAACACCCTATTAATTTTGCAGCACCGGCTCAAATATAATAGTCACCATCCTGAAATTCAAATTATCAAAGAGTACGGTGAATTGCCTAATATTGAGTGCTATCCAGGCAAGCTTAATCAAGTCTTTTTTAATATTTTAAATAATGCAATTGATGCAATTGAAGAGTCATTAGTCATTAGTCATTTGTCATTTGCTAATGACAAAGGACTAATGACGAAGGACAAAGGAGTAATTCGCATTTGCACAGAACTTTCTCCTGCTGGTAATGTACGTATACGCATAGCTGATAACGGTCTTGGAATGAGCGAACAAGTCAAAGCACGAGTATTTGACCCCTTCTTTACCACTAAATCCGTGGGTAGTGGCACTGGTTTGGGATTAACTATTAGCTATCAAATAGTTGTTAAAAATCACAGAGGTGTTTTGAACTGTACTTCAGAACTAGGGCAAGGAACAGAATTTTGTATTGAAATTCCGATTTCCCAAACAAATTAAAGAGTAGAGACGTGCCATGGCACGTCTCTACAAAAATCTGGCGTTGCTGATTGAAAGTATGAAACTGTTAACATCAGATTTACAATCTACTGCCGTAGAAGCAATTCATGAATTGCTTCTACAAAATTCATACCTCGATTCAGCAATGCCCCTATCCCAATTTGGTATAATTCAGCAATAGCTCAAATTTGGTAGCGATCGCGCCTTGGTTATCGCCACAGAATTAGGCATACCGTTAGCCAAGCAGCATTGCAGGCACAATTAGAACTAGAACAAGAACGCCAAGGTGCTCAAAGGTTGGCTGAAAGATTGCGATCGCTTGGTATTGATGATAAGTAGCAACGCTATAAATTGCGCCTGGGCAAAAGCTAATCCAAAACCTCAAACTCAGCATCGTTCTTTTTCTACCCAGTGAGGTATGCATTACCTATTTAATTGCACTAAGATAAAGTCGCTCTTTTAATGCTAAAAGGACATGGGAGTATGGCAGCCCTTAAGCGTACCGCACAAGCCGTATGGCGTGGAAACTTAAAAAGCGGCAAAGGTGAAATTAGTGCTACCAGTGGAGTACTCCAAAACACTCCTTACAGCTTTGCAACTAGGTTTGAAAACTCCCCAGGCACCAATCCAGAAGAATTGATAGCAGCTGCTCATGCTGGCTGTTATAGCATGGCATTTGCATTTACATTAACTGAAAAAGGATACCAGCCTGAGAGCGTGCAAACGCAAGCAACTTGCATAATCGAACCGCAACAAACAGGTGGTTTCAAAATTACCAAGATCCATCTAGAAACTCAGGGACGTGTTCCTGGTATTGATACAGCAACCTTTCAGCAAATCGCGCAAGAAGCTGAAGCAGGATGCCCTGTCTCAAATGCTTTACGTGGCGGAGTAGAAATAGAATTGGATGCCACTTTGGCGTAATAGGTTTGTAGTAGCACTAAGTACAACATTGCATAAGTTCATGGCGAAATTTGGGCACTAAGACTCCGCGCCCCTCTGCGTTTTAAATCGCTATGCTTTTACGCAAAGCCGTACTAAGCGCTACTACAAACTAACTCCCAATCACTCTTTCAACTTAAATTCATCAAACTTGATAACTTCTGCATCTGGTTTGCGCGTATCAAAACGATAGCTACTTATCGTACCCGTACCTGTGTCAAAGATACTGAAAACAGTGATTTCATTACTAGCAATATATGGTATCGTCTGGCCATTTTCATCCAGCATAGGTGCAATAGTTGGCGTAACTGGTTCTAATCCATAGGGATCGCCAATTGCTACGTAATCCTGATTTTGCCAAGGTGGTAGGTTCTTGCGCTTTTTATCTTTATAGGCAGCGCCGTAAGAATTGCCGACATTAGAAGTTTCTAAAAAATGTATCCCCGATGGGCTGCAAAAGCGGTTCCATAAATGAGAATGTCCAAAAAACACTAACTGCACTTGTGCTGCTTCCAGCAGTGGCAGTAAATCACGAATAATGTAGTCTGCTTGCTTAGGATACTCGTAGCGCACTGCCTTGATATTACCATCTTCATCTCGTTCAATTATCTGCACTGGGTCAGTATAGGCAGGTACAATGTTGTCGCCTAAAGTATGAGGCGGATGATGCAACATCACTACTTTATACTTGGCTTGTTTAAACTCAGGGCTGTTGAGTTCTTGCACTAGCCAGTTATATTGCTGGCTATCTTTGGCAATAGGCTCATATATATGCTGTCCATAACCCCAATTTTCTGGATTGTCTAATTCTACTTCTGGTTCACCGTATTTTCCCTGCTTTCCACCATCAGTGTTGACATAACGCCACATATTCGTGGCATACAGCACTACTAAACGCACATCACCAAAACTGACTGCATAATAAGTTTTTCCACCTTCTGGACTTTCAGGTAAGGTAAAAATCTCTTCGTAGGTATCAGTATTAAAAGAGTTATCTTTGAGGAAGTTCTCCCCATATAATTTGAGAGCAACTGTACGGGGAATAGTATCGTTAAATTCTTCGTTCAAACTGTCTTTTCTAGCAAACCGTCCCATGACTTCATGATTGCCAATGCAAGTGAACATGGGCGCATGTTGAATAATCTGACCGCCAGTGTAGCTTGTTTTAGTACCGTTGCAGTCTATTTCATATTTGGCACGACCTTGCAAACATGGAAAAAACGCACCACCACGATTATCATCAAACCATTCACTAGCGCGATCGGGGATATTC
Source organism: Fischerella sp. PCC 9605 (assembly GCF_000517105.1). Taxonomy (GTDB): domain Bacteria; phylum Cyanobacteriota; class Cyanobacteriia; order Cyanobacteriales; family Nostocaceae; genus PCC9605. Next base: position 607,673 of record NZ_KI912151.1, read on the forward strand.
GCTAAGTCACCGGCGAACCAAACTGCATCTATTTGCCCTATTGTTTCGACAACCTTTTGTAAATTTGCTGCCACCATTGGCTTAATTTGATGATCGGAGGTAAGCAGAATTTTCAGCGGTGTACCAGGAGTAGGAGTAGGTGCGAGGCTATACACATTACTGCTGACACTCTGACCATCTTCCCTTACACTCGTGACTCGATAAGCAAGATTTTTGTTGGGAGTTAAACTAGTTACCTCAGCTTCGTGTCGCCAGATATGGCGTTGGACGGGGTGTTGATAAACTTGTCCGTCTTGGGTTTGACTTCCTACTCGTGATTGTTGATCCTCACGAGTGCGACTCAGTTTGGTAGTTTTGGCACAGACTGTTGTAGCTAGATTTTCACCGTAGGAAACAAGATGCCTGTAACCAGCAAATTCGGTAAACCACACAACTCGCACTGAAGTTGGAGTTGGCAGTTGCAGAAATGGATCGGTTAGTAACTGAGGTGGTGATGTCATAAGTGGCTGCACAAAAAGAATTTGGTGATTGGTGATTCGTGATTGGGAAAGAACCTTGTTATGGTTCTTCCCCAGTACCTAGTACCTAGTACCCATTCTCCATTACCGACTGAGAGTGAATTCAATGAAACAGACCACTAGAAGAATAGGAGTTTCTCACCGACTTTCTATGATTTTAGTGTCATTTCCATCAGTATATTTTGGGTACTGCGTTCTGGCTCATTCTTAGCGGGATGACGTTGGATATAGGAACCATCTGATTTAAGTTCCCAGGCTTGGCGATTGTCTGCTAGGCTGATCTCTAGAATTTTTTGCAAAGTTTGTACAAGCTGCGGATCTTCAACTGGTGTAACGGCTTCTACACGTCTATCTAGGTTGCGGGGCATCCAATCAGCACTACCGATGTACACTTCATTGTGTCCGTGATTATGGAAATGAAAGATCCGAGAGTGTTCCAAAAAACGACCGATGACACTAATTACATGAATATTTTCGCTGACTTCTGGAACTTCAGGACGCAAGCAGCATATACCCCGAATAATTAGATCAATTTGTACCCCAGCTTGAGATGCTTCGTAGAGGATAGCAATGATTTGGGGATCGACCAAAGAGTTCATTTTAGCGATGATACGACCCGTTTTGCCGTTTTTGCAGTGTTCGATTTCGCGACGGATGAGGGCAATTATGCGATCGCGCATACTTACGGGAGATACTAGCAGCTTACGGTAAGAATGCTGACAAGAATAGCCCGTTAAATAATTAAATAAATCTGTTAAATCTGCGCCTAAGTCTTCTCGACAACTCAGCAGTCCGATATCAGTGTATAATTTCGCTGTTTTGGGATTGTAGTTGCCCGTGCCAATGTGGACGTAGCGACGAATATCTTCTCCTTCTTGACGCACTATGAGCACAATTTTGGTGTGAGTCTTCAACCCTACCAAGCCATAAACGACATGAACACCAGACTTTTCTAATTTCTGTGCCCAAGTAATGTTATTCTCTTCATCAAAACGGGCTTTTAATTCTACAAGGGCAGCAACTTGTTTACCGCTTTCAGCCGCAGCAATCAAAGAACTAACAATCTCCGAATCCCCAGAGGTGCGGTAAAGTGTCATTTTGATTGCTAGCACGTGGCGATCGCGGGCAGCTTGGACGATAAATTGTTCTACAGAGGCGGTGAAGGATTCGTAAGGATGATGCACCAGCAAATCATTTTGCCGGATCGCAGAGAAAATATCTTCTGGATCATCTAATTGAGCAATTTTACTAGCTTGATTTAAATGACGCAGACGAGGTGGAATGACTGGTGTCCAAGGTGGATCTTTGAGTTCAGGTAACGGCAAAGCCAGGAACGACATTAAATCCTTCAAATTCAGCAGTCCATCGATCTCATAAACATCACCCTCAGTCAGTTCCATTTCTTCAATTAACATCTGTCGCACTGACTTAGGCATTGATGGTTGAATTTCCAACCGCACCACCGAACCACGAAAGTGTCGTCCGCGTAACTCTTGCTGAATTGCTAATAGCAAATCATCTGCTTCATCTTCTACTACTGCGATATCGGCCTTGCGAGTCAGTCGAAACAGGTGATATTCCTTAATAATCATGCCTGGAAATAAGGCTTCTAAATTGTGCGCCACTACCTGTTCTATGGGTACACCTATCCACTGATTTGATTTACCGTTATGCTGTTGCAACTGTTTAGGTAACTCAATAAATCGAGGCAGAATATTGGGAACTTTGACTCTCGCAAACTTTTCTTCCCCTGTGGCTGGATCTTTAACAACTACTGCCAAGTTCAGACTAAGATTTGCCATCAAGGGGAAAGGATGACTAGGATCTACTGCCAAAGGCGTGAGAACCGGAAAAATCCGCTGTTTAAACAAATCTTGCAAATAAGAACGCTGTTCGGAACTTATGTCTTTGTAATTGAGAAGATAAATACCATGAAATGCCATTTCTGGACGCAGGACTTTCTCAAACAGATGATGTTGCTCAATTACCATTGGACGCAACAGTTGAGCGATCGCTTCTAATTGTTCTTGAGGAGTGCGACCATCTGGCGTTCGCTGGCTAACTCCGGCTTGGACTTGGTCTTTGAGAATTGCCACGCGCACCATGAAAAATTCATCTAGATTGGAACTGAAGATGGCTGCAAACTTCAGTCTCTCTAGTAAAGGTGTACGAGAATCTAACGCCTCATGTAAAACTCGACGATTGAATTCCAACCAACTTAGCTCTCGATTAAAGTAATACTGAGAATCGCTGAGGTTTATAGCTTTGGCTATCTCTTTAGATTTAGTCATGTTATTTGCATTAATTCTGAATATTTTTTTGACTCAAGTTAGGAATTTCAATAGCCTAATATCCTTAAGCAATTAAGTAAGTAGGTCGGTACAAATAAAGCTAACTAGTTAAGGTCGTCATTAGTCATTGGTGAGCCAGCGCGCTCCAAAGGGGGTTTCCCCCATGTAGACGCCCGCAGGGCGGCTTCGGTGCAGGGTGCGACTGGCGTAGACGCCCGCAGGGCGGTGAGCAGCGCGCAGAAAGGGGGTTCTCCCCATGAGCGACTGCGTAGACGTGCGCAGCGCGGCTTCTCGCAGAGTACCCGAAGGGCTTCTCGCAGAGTACCCGTAAGGGTCATTGGTCATTGGTAAGGGTTTCAAGCATATTTATGTTTCGTAACATAGCTTGATTTATTTCCACTGACTTACTTAGTTGAGCAAAATTAAATTCATTTGTGGAAAAAGGGAACGGGGAACGGGGAACTCTTAACAGGAAAACAATGTGTGTAATTAATTTTGTCTGATTACCTAAGATAATTTTTATTTAATTTTTTGCGTAACTATACTCAGTCTCTTCATTTTAGATTAATGAAATTTAAAGAAAAAATTAAGTAAGTTTTAAATATAAATTAAGTATCGGTTAATAATTTAGTAGAATCTCATTGCTGTAGAAGTGCTAGCAGCCATAAAGTTCAGCAAACAACTAATTCAGCAGTACTTAAAGGAAGAACTTATACAATAATTGCCTATGCAGCAGTTGTAGTTTTGTTTACTGCATTCGCGATCGTTCTTACGAATGCGATTAGATACACAGTTCTTAATAGGAGCAATACCCAAAGAAATGTATACTCTGCTTGCAGTATCATCTTATTTACGTATATGCTGCTACAGAAATTAAAAGTCACAATTAACACCAATATCTAACGATAGGATTTAAAAGTTTGTATATTTAAACTCTGAAGATACCGTGACTCATCCTATATATACTGCTATCACCTTTGCTCCTGTGCAAGGGTTTATCGAAAAATCCCGGAAACTAAGAGACTTATATGGTGCATCTCTAATTCTGTCTCATCTAAGCAAAAAGATAGTTGATGCTGTTAATCAGCTTCCAAATTGTGAAGTTATATCTCCTGGACTGCCCAATTTAGAAAAGGGAATGCCAAATCGGATACTGATTAAAGGGGAATTGAGCCAAGATAAAGTCCAGAGGCTTTTGTTGGATGAGTGGCAGAAAATTTTACAAGTATGTCGGTCGTGGATAGATGATCCAGAAAATGGAAAATTACGCGAATTAGATTACTCCTGGGATAAAGAATGGCGAAACTGGGGTCACTATGCTTGGGAAGTATTTTGGGGACAGGGAAGCGGAAAGACAGAAGATGAAGGAATCATCTTGGCAATGGAGGACTTAGAAACTCGCAAACTCTCTCGTGCTTGGAAAGCAATTAATTGGATTGGAGAAAGTTCTAGTTTAACAGGTGCAGATGGAATAGCATTTCCTGGATTGGGCGCAGAAACTCGCAACCCTAAGCATCTGAATTATAGTTGTGAAAAAAAGGAAATCGAACAATTTTATCAACGTCTTGCAGAGGTTACTGAAGAGGTAGATAAATCTGACAATACAACAGAGGAATCAACAGAATCTGAAGATGAAAGTGAAGATGAACAGATAGAAGGTAAGTTTATTGATCCTAATGAAAAACTGAGTATCCCTGAATTAGTAAAACGTTTGGTGACTAGGGATGATATAGCCAACACTATTGGAATGGAGAAATTAGATAGAGGTTTTAAGGAAATTCAGCGTAAACCAACTAATAATAGACGAGGACAATGGACAGGTTGGTTTATGGGAGATGGCGATAAAGTGGGAGATAAACTCAAAGAAATAGCTAGACAAAGAGGAGAACAAGGAATAAAGGATTTCAGTTATGAAATGCGAAACTGGGGAAAAAACTTTTATAACAATTTTTATAAAGAAACTAGGTTAGGGCGAGTTATTTATGCAGGAGGTGATGATTTTCTCGGAGTAATTTATAGTAGAAATCCCAGAAAGCCCGTGAAGCCATTAGCTGCATTTGAATGGTTAATGACTTTGCGCTCTAAGTGGAGAGAAAATAAACAAGAATGTAACCAGGTTAATTTAAGTGTCGGGTTTGTGTGGGTTGCTGGTAGCGTACCCCAAAGGGATGTACTCCAACATTGCCGTGAAGCAGAGAAACTAGCAAAAAGTCGGGGACGCAATCGGGTGACAATTCGTGTTGTCTTCAACAGTGGACAATATGTGCAGTGGACTTGTCCTTGGGATTATTTGCATATTTTGAAGAAATATAGTGACCGAAATGGGGAATCAAATTGGAGTCACGTATACGGCGATTTAGCTCAACTTGATGCACGTCATGCCTTCGAGTTTAAGCCTTCAGCAATAGATTACAAATTTGCAATTGAATTTTTTGATCTTTATTTTCCTGGGGAAGGGGAATATTTAGAATCACATATCGACCATTTGGTTGGTGAGTACGATGATCAATACGATCGCGCTGTTGCTACAACCAATTGGATTCGTAATTTAATATACATCGGCTGGCATTTATGCTCAAATCCTTTGAATACCTGATTGCAATTCGCCCGTTAGGTATGATGTACGGGAGTAAAGGGGCGTTTTTGTCACCTGAAAATCTCGTTGGTCGTTCGGGAACCAAGTTTCCACCTGATGCAAGTACACTTTCTGGGCTAATATTTAGTGCGAATAAAATTAGCAAAACCTATACACAAGAAGAGTTACGTCATGAACTTGTAGTGGCGGGCCCATTTTGGGCAGACTGCGAGGATAAACAAGATTTTTATGTACCTATTCCCTGGCATCAAATTATCTCCGAACATGGAGTTGATACTTGGGTTATCCGTAATGGTCAATGGTATCGAGAAAATGCAGCAAAAAAGCTCGAACCTGACTATCAATGGCAAAAAATTGGTGCTTGGGGTAAACCAGCCCGCGTCATCAAATCAAACCAGTCGGCGGCAAAATCACCGTGGAAAAGCGTCAGCTTTTTACATCCGCAGATGGAAGTTAATCAACGCTGCGTCAAAAATTCGGGTGGTTTGTTTCTAGAAAGCGCGGTTCAACTACCAGAGGAATATTGTTTGGTTTACCTAGCGACTTATCCCATCGAAGCAGGATGGTATCGTTTCGGGGGTGAAAACCATATCGTCGAAATCGAGTGCGAGAAAATTACCCGCAAAAAGATACTCGAACTATTTGAGCAACCAATTGAACGTGCATTCGCATTAATTGTACCCGGTGTTTGGGGTTCGACGCGGTTTTCGCACCGCTACCCCCTTGAGTTTGAGGAAACCTTTGGCACGCCACTACTCTTAACCGATAAACCTATCCCCTACCGCTACCGCGCCACAGGTAGGTTAGGACGCGGACGTTACGCAGTTCCAGCAGGAAGCGTATATGTCTTAAATAAACCAATTGGTAAATCATGGCGGAATTGGGACGAAACGTGGTTTCCTAACGAAGGCTACAGCCTGCAAAAAGTTGGCTGTGGATTATGTCTACCTGTGAATATTGATGGAGTTGAGTAATGTACAAACGCGCACACGGTATCATTGAAACCCTTTCTCCACTGCACGTTGGTGCGGCAGCTGGAGAAGAAAGCGGTAATTTGAACCTGATTTTCCGCGACCAGTTCACCCAAACTGGTATTATTCCTGCTAGTTCTCTACGCGGTCGCTTTCGTGCAGATATGCGTCAATGTTTTGATGACGAAGCGCAAGGAAATGCACAGGTTAACTATTGGTATGGCGAAGCAGCGGACTCGGAGCGATCAAATGTCAATAACGAGTCTATCGTTAAATTTGAACACGCATCAATTATCTGGTTTCCCGTATTTAGTCCCGGACAACCAATGGTTTGGGTGAGTTCTCCCCGTCTCCTCAAACGCTACAAACGCATTACTGAAATGACTCAAGAAGTACCCGAACCTTATACCGGTTCTCGCAAGCTGAGGACACGCGAAGCACGGGGTCAAAGAACCTTGTTTTTTAACATCGGATTTTTGACAATCGATAATGGCATCACAAACCTATCGGCGTGGTTTCCGAATGGTGAAGAATTACCTGCGGTTATCGTTGATGATGCTGACATTGGGATGATTCACGACATGGCGCTTTATCGCCAAAGTCGAGTCAGGCTTAAAGAAGACCAAAAAGTAGTTGATGATAACGGATTTTTTAATACAGAAGCGTTACCAGAAGGAACGATTTTAGTGTTTCCAATCGCATTACGGAAAACGGACGCAACATGGAACCCTTTCAATGGTAAGCGGAAGGCTGAAATGTACCTTGGTGGACTAGAATCGATTGGTTTTGGATACTGCGAGTTGACACTTAAGGGGGTATAGGCATGAGTTGGTATCCGTATAATTTAGACCGTGAAGCACAGCGCCTTGTCCTCAAATACCGCAACGACGATGTGATTAAAGAATCGCACAGAATGCGGACAACGGTTGCATACGGTTTGGAAAGATTTTGGGGAGAACACTTACGCTTGTTGGCTAAAAGCGACGCCAAGGAACAAGCAAAAGGTAGGTATTGGTGTGAAACCTGGCAAAAGTTCGCAACTATTATGACGCGAACCGGGATTACTCTTCCCAAGAATAATGTTTCTAATCATGACACGGAACAGATTCAAGCTGTTGCCCAAGAACTTTGGAACCTTTCCCTTGAAGACCAACGAATTTGCTTGGCGGTGCTAACACAGTTCTGTGACAGCCTTGTGTGGTGGACGCAGCGATACAAGAGAACAGGAGAACGTGAATGATGACGCATAATGCCAATGAAGTTCCGTTAATGTTTCAAGCGCAGATATCAGGGCGCGGTCAAATGCAATATATCGATCGCCATCAAGAAAATCCAGCCTATCGCTGGGTGGATGAGTGGCTTGAAGGAACTGCACAGCGTCTACCAAATTTGCTGACAAAACAAAACACCGCAAATTTCCGTAAAAAAGAGTGTAAAATTACATGGAGATTTGTAACCAATAGTGGTAGTGATGCTGATTTTATTCGTCCTGTCATCGCTGCTAATGGGTTTCCATTCTATCCGGGTGCAAGCATGAAAGGTGCATTCCTACGGGCTTGTACTCACGAACAAGCACAACGGTATTGTGGTAGCAAGAATAAAAATGGTGACACTGAACCGGGAATTCTGCGATTTCATGGCGGATATCCGCGCGATGCGACGTGGCGCAACCAGTCTTTAGTCGATATTGTCCATCCACAACAACCCTGGCAAGTCAAAAATAATACTAAAGACGATGGAGCATTTGCACTCATTTCCTTGTATCAACCAACGCTCGTATTTGCAATATCGAGTAGCAACAAACTAGACGAAACTATATGGGAGGAAATTTGGCAGATTTGGGAAACCGCCTTGGAACGGGGAATTGGTTCCCGCACAAGTGCGGGGTACGGACAACCTGTAAAACACTCGCAAAACAAGTTGCTGAAAATTTGGTTACACGGACAAGGTTTAGCGTCTAAATTACTAGATGGTTCTGAAGAGTTCCGCCCTAATATGTTTAAAGCCGCTTTACGCGGACATACGTTAAGGCTTTTTGGCGGTGTCACCGATGCGGTAACAGCAGAAGACTTGACAAACGAACTTTGGGGAGGATTTAAGCGTGATGGTGCAGTGGCTGGGGTTTTAGGTATAGCTTTTAACTCCATTGAGTTGGAATTAAGTGAATATAGGTATAGAAACGATAATGGTAACTGGGTTTCAATGCCTACCTATGAGTTAGAGGAAGGAATTTTGACCTTATTTTCTACTTGCAATCTCTCAGAAAATGAAAGCAAAAGATTGAGAACCCTTGCAATCAACCTGATCAAATTTACTTTACTCCTGAGTGGGTTTGGTAAGTCATGGCGACGAGTTGACCATCGTATCTTTTTCAATGATTATGTTAGAAATCAGGTCAATCCGATGATTGGATGTCATTGGGAATTTACTGAATTGTCGAAAAAATTATATTATCCTATTAATAAATTAAGTGATATTACGGTTTTTTTACACAATCTGCGTGAAAGAAATCTAAGAGACTGGTTACAAATCAAACAAAAACCTTTACGCGACACACCAGCACCTTGGCGTGAAGCATGGCATCCTAATAACGTCGAAGTATGGGGACGCATTGCTAGAGATGAAGACGACTGTTTGGCGGTGCGCTGGTTTCACAGTAACTATAACACCAACGCCTCGATTAAAGGCTCAATTTTAACTGGAAGAATTAATCAAATTGGTCGGATTTGGCATCGCATGTATCCTCGATATATCAAGACGGAGGACGGTGACTTACAACGTCAAGGTGACGAATTTATCGAACTGTTAACAATTTTTCCCAACCGCGAAGATGAGAGAACACGGGGGTTTCTGGAATTCCTCGCTCAACACAGACGGTTTACTCAACTATATCCACAGGAGCGTAGACTATGACAACGTGGATTGTCACAACGGGTAACATCGACGTACAAATTCTACGCGATCGCAAAAATAACTGGGGTTCCTTATACAGTGATGTACGCGATGACCTTGTATGTAATGAATTTGCCAATCTCTCAAAGTTGAACCCTTATGACCGAGACTCAAACTACACCGCACCTGCCCGTGTTATAGGTTGTGTCTACGGTCATCGTCTCGATGATTATCAAGATTTAATATTTCCGTTGCTTGACACTTTTTGCCGTTATTTTCAGCAAAAAAATATCAAACCTGAACGAATTATAGTTTTGTTGACCGATCAATCACAGATTTTTTCTGAAGAACAGATACTTTATGCAAGTTGTCCTTACTGGCAAGATACATGTACTTTAAAACCTATTTTAACATGGTATTTGCATAAAAATTTAGGTATTAAACCAGAATTTGAGACTCTCGAACCGACAAAATTGAAGCACGGGTTAGACCACTGGAACGAAACTTTATTGATAGTCAAGCAAACATTTCAGAAGTTGAAAGATAATCCACTCAAAACCGTTTATCTGAGCCATCAGGCGGGAACACCAGCTATATCCTCAGCAGTTCAGTTTGTCAGTTTAGGACAGTTTAAGAAGGTTGAATTTGTTCTGAGCAATTACTACTATGATGATAACTACAATCTGCAATCTGAACCCGATATAATTCCTAGTTCGGAATATGGGCGAGGGATACAAATCCAAAAAGCGAAACAGTTAATTATTAGTGGATTTCCGGGAGCAGCACTCAAAATTTTAGAAGGAATTGAACGCATTAAGCCAAATATAATTACTGAACTTAACCAGATGGTTGATTTCTTCAACCTTTACCGTTCAGATACCGACACAAATGATGATTTAACCGTTGAAGCTTCAACACAACGAATTGTAGATAGTTTAGATTTGCTTGGAATTTTCTTCAGCCATAAGAATTACTTGCAAGGAATTGCATTATTAATGGCAGCACACGAAACTTTTCTTAAAGCTGCAATTTTGTCTAAAGTACAAAAATTAAATTCAACAATTAACTTAGAAGGAGTGATTTGGAGTGTTTACGATTTAGTGAAGTGGCTGCCTCTCGGCTTATTTTTAAATCAATCGCTTCAAAATGCAAGTATTGATACGAAAAAGCAAGCCTTAACTGCGGTTAATTTTCCCGTGATAAATTATCGCCTTGAATCAGATAGTGACTTTAATGTGACAAATAAAAATTTTGCACTCCTCGCATGGTTACAAGCATTAGAACCTAACATTGAGACCTGGAATTTAATGAAACGGTACTGCAAAAAAGAACCAGAATTTGATAAAGACCTTCGCAATCAACTAGTTCATAACCTTTGTGGAATGAAAGATACAGATGTTGTTAAATATTTGAGAGGTTCTAAAACAGAATGTGGTTCTGATGTGATGAAAATATATAATGAACATGTCAAAGAGCCATTTTTTAAAGCACTCCAGCTACTTGAATTGCCATTTACACGTGAAAAATTACAAAAACGCCTTCAAGAGATTGCTAATATGTTATAGGTGATTTATAAAGTGAATATTAAGGATCTCTAACCCTTACGTCGATTGTAGATTCCCCCTTAATCCCCCTTTTTTTAGGGGGGTTGTGGGGATCAGATTTTCTTTATAAATGAACTCTTAGAGTCAGTGACTTAGCTTTTTTTGTGTTAAGCGCGATCGCCAACGAAAGTTACGGTGCAGAAGAATTATCTCTTCTGTTTTTACTTTTAACTTTTATTTTTCACTTGTTTGACAAATCCACGCACCCCAGTAAAAGGGATGCTCAAGCGGTGTATCTTCTTCATAATAATCAATTTTACTTTGTGGTGATAATTCCTTTACTCCCAAAAGTTCTTTCAACACTTCCATACCCAAAGCAGATTGCCGCAATTTTTTTACCGTAATTTTACGTATATAATTTTGAGCATTCTGTAACGCTTCAGTACGCCCCATCCCTGATTGCAAATTATCAAAAAACCGATCCATCAATAGCGCAGTTGCTCTATCAGGCACTTTCCACAGGCTCATTACAAGTGTTTTTGAACCTGCAACAGCAAAAGCACGACGCAATCCAAATACACCTTCGCCAATTTTAATATCTCCTCTGGCAGTATCGCAGGCAGACAATACAGTCAGTTCGTTCGCCCACAAGTCCAAGCTGGCGATCTCCTGGGCAAAGACAAAGCCTTTACCTGCTTGGGGTGGTAGATTACCCCCAGATAACCAAGTATTTGCACCCGCAAGAGCAAGTCCAGAACGCATCATCGGGTTTTTTACCTTTGACACCTCAAAACGCTTGATCCCCAACTCTTCACGCTTCATCTTAGGTGGTGCTTGCGGCGAGTCGGGTAAAAATAAACCGTGAGTGGCGATGAGCATAACTTTGGGACACTTACTACTGGTTAGGTGGGTTTCAAGTGCTTGTGTTCCCATATATAACCGTGCATCTGGTAGCTTTTTGGCAACACTTTCACCAAGAAACCTTGTACCGATCGCGCGAGATAAAACCTCACCATCAAGAGTATCGATAAATTCTTCTCTCCCTGGTTCTTTTACTTCCTCAATCTTCTGCTCACTAGCCAAATCAAAATCTGGATCGGCTATTACAATAGGTGCATCCGCAGTGCGTGCAGTCTGTACTCTAGAACGGAGCATGTCCCGCCCGACACCTATATACGAGATGATGTATTCATCCATGAGCAGGTGCGTGCCCGTCTCATCAATTGGTAATATTTGAAACGGCAGTAAGTTCAGATTCCCATCCGGTGCAACGATCAGATGTTCATAACCTTGTACCACCTCACGGATCGGCTCAAAAAGCACTCGACTCAGTTGAATAGCTACCGTTGGATCGTATTGTTTAACTTGCAATTTAGGTAGGTCAGCGACTTTTCCCCACGCCAGGGTTTTTTTAGTTGGGTCACAAGCAAGCGATCGCAATGCTAAAATCAGCTCATCTATAGCTTCGGCTTCTCCTAAATCGATCATCTGCACTGCATCTGGTTGTCCAGTTCTTAAGACAAATGCCAGATAACGAGCAGGATGCCATTGTATTTCTCCTCTGGCTGGGATTGCATGAAAATGGAAGACATCGAACCGGACAAATTCAACTAATATCGCATTAGTTGGTAATGCTTCAGCCACTGCAAAGCGATCGCCAAGTTTCTCTGTTAATTGAATTTCTGGTACTTGAGCTGCTAGTTGTTTTTGTAAGTGGTTATATCTAGCCTCCAGTCCTGCTAACTCTTTCTGGTAGGTAGTGAAATCACTGATTTGAGGAGTAGAAAAAGTCAACTTTACCAACTGTGCATTCAAATCAGCCAGTTGACGAAACTGTTCTTGGAGATGGGGATAGCGATCGCTATATAAAGCTTCATTTTGAGCAGCCAGTGACGCGGCTGTTAAAGCTTTGCGTTTGAGGACAAAATCTAACGCTTGCTGCAAAGCATATTCTGAACTAGGAAGATGCTTGTAAATTAGAGAGAGAAATAAATCGAAACTACCTCTGATTTTCTCAATCCAAGCTATCCGGTCATTTTCTGAACTAAAAGCAAATACATTACTAATTAACTTATCATTGATTTCGCTGGCTTGAATGCGACATGACAAAGCATCAACAGGACGTTGAGTAGCAGCTAATAAAGTTGCTAAATTATTTAAACTAAATGCCACATCAGGATGATTATCTCCCAACAGAGACTTCCTCATCAATAAGGCTGCTCTATAATATTGTTCGGCTTCGAGATAGCGTCCAACAGACAAGTATATTTCTGCCAAATTATTTAAAGTGTTGGCAATATCTGGATGTTCTTGACCTAATAAAGACTTTCTGATCTTTAATACTTCTAAATGCATTTGTTCAGCTTGGTCATAGCGCCCCAGACTGCCATAAATTGTAGCTAAATTATTCATCGTGCTGGCTATTTGCGGATGTTGATTGCCAAACTGACTTTTGACAATCAACAACACTTCTAAAAATAATTGCTCTGCTTGCGTATATTTAAATTGAGCATCGTATAATACTCCTAAATTATTGAGACACGCTGCTACATCAGGATGCATTTCTCCCAGTAAGCTTTTACTCAGCGAATAGGCTTCTCGATAAAGTTCCTCGGCTTGGGAATACCGCCCTTGTAAACGATAAATTTCTGCGATTTTATTGAAACTGTCTGCAATATCGGGATGTTCTTGTCCAAATATATTCTTTCTAATTGCTAGAGCTTCTAAATATTTTTGTTCAGCATCCGAAAAACGCCCTTGCTCTTGATACAATCCACCCAAATGATTTAAATTATCAGCAACATCGGGATGATTTTTTCCATATATATTTTCGTGGAGCAATAATGCTGACAAATATTTTTCTTCGGCTGCTTGGTAGCGTCCTTGACATGTATAGAGAACTGCGAGATTATGTAAACTGAGGGCAATATCTGGATGTTTGGGAGTTAAGGAGCCTTGCCTGATAGAATCAGCTTCTAGATACACTTGCTCTGCTTGCATATAACGCCCTTGTAAAAGATAAATATCTCCTAAATTACTCAAGCTTTGTGCAACTTCTAAATGCTCGTTTCCAAATAAATTTTTGCGCATTGCCAAGGCTGTTAAATGCATGTTTACTGCATCTGTATAACGCCCTTGATTTTTATAAGTGTTAGCGAGATTGTTTAAGGTAATTGCCACATAAGGGTGTTCATCGTTGAGAGTTTTTTTAGATAGTTCCAATGCTTGGGAATAATTTTCTTCCGCTAGATAATAAAGTCCTTGGGAGTTGTACAACGCTGCTAAATTATTTAAGCTGACAGCAACATACCAATGCTCGTCACCCAGCAAATCTTTTCGCATTGCTAATGCTGCCAAGTGCATTTTTTCAGCATCCGAATAGCGTGCTTGATTTTCGTAAACTGCTGCGAGGTTATCTAAACTTTGAGCAATATCAGAATGGGATTCTCCCAATAACCGCTTTCGCATATTTAGTGCTTCTAGATGCATTTTTTCAGCATCTTCAAAGCGTCCTTGTTCTCGATAAACTTCAGCAATGTTATTTAAATAATTGGCGATTTGCTCGTGTTCATCACCTAGATGAAATTTGAAAATATCTAAAGCAGCAAAAAAGTTGTTTTCTGCTTCTAAATAGAATCCTTGAGAAACATAAAATACAGCCAGATTATTTAAAGCTTGTGCGACATCTGGGTGCGAATCTCCTAACAACTTTTTTCGCAAATCTAAGACTTCGGTATACAAGGGTTTTGCTAACAAGAAATATCCCTGCATCCGATATAATTCTGCGAGATTATTTAAACTATCTGCAAAAGTTTGATGTCTGCATAAATTCTTTCGTCCTATTTTTACAGCTTTTTTTGCAACTATTGTCGCTTGTTCAAATTTGCCTTGTCCAGCAAGTTGCACTACTTCTCGATTCAGTCGATCTATTTGTTCTAGAATTTCTTTCATCTACTGATTCCAGACACTTCTATACTTTTTACTTTTTACTTTTTACTTTTTACTTGCAGTAATCATATAATCTGTATATAAAATCTGACATTCTTCACTTTCATTTACAAATTCTAGTAATTGCCCCAGATGATTTTCTTTTAATGGTAAAGGATCATCACTGCCTTGGGGTAGCCAATCCAGGGTAGGCGCATCTTTGGTAATTACTGCTAAAATATGCTCCTTACCGGGGTTGCCTTCAATTGGGAAAGATGTGATGGGTGAACCCTCTTGTGGCAAGGTTGTTTTACCTGTATCTAGTTGTGGTTGAGGAGCAAAACACGAAGGACAAAAACACCACACTTGTCCAGATGTATCTTTTTGGATTAGTAATAGATATCCTGAACTTTCAAGATTGACTTCAAAGCGAATATGACTTCCTAAAGATACAGACTTTACATAAGGGCTATTCTCCTGCCAACCCCAACCCAATGTTTCTTTTTTTACTAGCACTAAACCCATTTTTTCAGTACGGGAACCCAGCGTTTGAAGTTGTTGCCAAAACTCTTCAACAGATGTGAGGAGTGTTTTTTGAGTTTCCTTTTCTTCCGGAATATCTGAATTGGATGATGCGACAATATCTTGCCAATCTAAATCAAGAATAGTACAGATTTCAGTGAAAATATTGTAACTAATGGGTATACCGTTGAAGAATTTACTGATAGTTGCCCAAGATGCAACACCTATATCATCAGCTAGCGCTTGTTGAGTCAAATTTTTACGCATGAGGGCATACTTAGCCCTTTCGATACCTTTGGGTGATGCAACCAGCGTCCGCTTTGGCATAAAGTCAATCAAGTTAAAAGATTGTTTGTTGGCGTTGCTGAACCCATGTATGAAAATGATTTCGTGTGATTCCAAAACTCTTGTAGAGACGTAGCATTGCTACGTCTCTACACTAGCCCTTTCAAGGTGGGTAAAAATCCTCAAAAAATTTCCCGAATTTTGGGCTTTTCACCTTTGTGTCTTAGTGTCTTTGTGGTGAAAAAATTGACTTTTGAACCACCAAGGCACTAAGACACCAAGAAAAATACATTACACCTTGAAAGGGCTAGGGCGTGTTTTCAAACTCCTAAATGTCATTCTGAGCGAAATGAAATGGAGCGAAGAATCTCATAAAAATCTGGGTTATAGAGATGCTTCACTACGCTAATGCTACGTTCAGCATGACAAAACCGATACTTTGAAAACACACCCTAGTCTCTACACTTGGATTCATACATAAAATCAGTTGTTTGTTTAAGTTATATACAAAGTTATATACCCTCTACGAGAACTTATATAGGTACTTATATAGCACCTTGCGACAATCGAATTAAGGCAAAAGTTAAAAGTTAAAAGAAAGAAAATTCTCTTTTTACTTTTTACTTTTTACTTCTCTTTTGCCTTTTTACTTTTAACTTTTTACTTTATATCATGTTCACCCTCGAACAACTTCTTTTAGCGTGGGTTCAAGTTCGTGCGGGAAGTCGCAGCGCTGGTGTGGATGGAATTACCGTTGATTTGTTTGCAGCCTCTGCTGACGAACAGTTACGGATCATTCTACGCCAGCTACAACAAAAATCTTACCGTGCCAGTCCAGCAAAAGGGTTTTATTTAACTAAGAAAAGTGGTGGTAAGCGGCTAGTTGGTATTTCCACGGTACGCGACAGAATTGTCCAGCGGTTGCTACTGGAAGAATTGTACTTACCTTTGGAGGACACATTTGTTGATTGTAGCTATGCATATCGCCCAGGATGCAACATTCAACAAGCAGTCCAGCGTTTATTTTCTTACTACCAGTATCGCCCAACTTGGATCGTCAAAGCCGATATCGCCCAATTTTTTGACAACCTGTGTTGGGCTTTACTGTTAACTGGGTTGGAAACATTGCAGCTGGAAGCAACAGTAATGGAATTGCTGGAACAACAAATCAAATCCGGGGTTGTAATTGCGGGTAAGTACATCAATTTCGGTAAAGGCGTATTGCAAGGAGGGATACTATCGGGAGCGTTAGGAAATTTATACCTAACTGAATTTGATAGAAAATGCCTCAATCAGGGAATTAATTTAGTCAGGTACGGTGATGATTTTGCTGTTGCTTGTAGCAGTTCGACAGAAGCAAACCGTATTCTCAACAAAATCACAACTTGCTTAGGGGGACTTTATCTCACCCTCCAACCCGAAAAAACACAAATTTTTGCACCCCACGAAGAGTTTACGTTTCTTGGCTACCGCTTTGTGAATGGAGAAGTTTACGCACCTGCTCCCCCAGAACCCAGACGCGAGGGGGAATGGTTAGTTGATGCTTCTGGTACACCTTACTTTCGTCCCAAACAACGCCCAGTCAAATTTGTTTCCCGTCCGCCAAAAGCTTGTGACATTAGCAAACCGATTAATTTTCCTCGCGCACCTATATCTCATTTTTGGCAGGAATTTATGACAACATTATACGTAACTGACCAAGGTGCTTATCTAAGTGTAAAAAATCACCAATTTTAGGTATTTTATCAGAGGGAATTACGAATTAAAGTTCCCGTTGTGCGAGTCACGAATATTGTGTTGTTTGGTTGTTGTAATGTATCGCATGGTGCAGTAACTATGGCATTGCGGCGACGCATTCCGGTGATGTATTTGTCACAAAAGGGAAGGTATTTTGGACGGTTAGAGACGGAAGGACAAGCGAAAGTAGAATATTTAGCGCGTCAGGTAGAATGTTCCCGTGATGATAAGTTTACTAGACAACAGGCTGAGGCGATCGTCTGGGCGAAGTTGCATAACTCTCGAAATTTGTTGATGCGTTTAAACCGCCGTCGTAATTCTAAAGAAGTAGATGGAACTATTGTTGTAGAAGCGATTAAAAATTTAGAAATTTTGATGGATAAGTTATTTTTTGCCGAAAGTATGGATGCGCTGCGGGGATATGAAGGGAAAGCAGCTACCATATATTTTCAAGCATTGGGAACTTTGTTTACTGGACCATTTAAATTTGAAAAACGTACCAAGCGTCCACCGACTGACCCAATTAATAGTATGCTGAGTTTGGGTTACACCCTGTTAAGCCAAAATGTTTATTCGTTTGTGCAAACGATAGGGCTACATACTCATTTTGGTAACTTACATGTTCCCAGAGATAATCATCCAGCTTTGGTTTCTGATTTAGTGGAAGAATGGAGAGCCCAATTAGTTGATTCTCTGGTTGCTTATCTAGTGAACTCTCAAATTTTTACGATTGATGATTTCACTCCACCAGACGAACGCGGAGGAGTATACTTTCAGCCTCATGCACTTAAGAAATTTCTCAAGCAATGGGAGGAAAAGTTACAATCAGAACTAACCCACTCTCATACTGGTCAAAAAGTGCCATACCGTCGCTGTATCGAGTTGCAAGTAAGAGAATACATTGCTTGTTTGATGGGTGAGGTGAAAGTGTATCGTCCCATGATTTGGAAAATGTAAAGAAATGTAAATTTGCGGGGGGTGGGTAATGGCTGAAATACTGATTTTTCGGTTACCCCCCGCAAATCCCAGTCTGGATAAGCGTTTGAAGTGTGTTAGCCCACTGTCTTTTCTCAATAAACCATGCTTTTTGACAGCTAGTATTGACCCCCCGCAAATTTGGGTGTATACAGTTAAGTCAGGGTAAGGTTTTCAATAGCCAAGCTTTAAACTTCTTCGGAAGTTGAATTAATGGAAACATTGTGGTGTTAAATTACCCGTTAGAGATCGAATATTTAAACTTCTTCGGAAGTTGAATTAATGGAAACTCTAAAGCCTCGCAGAGCTTCAAAATTGTCTCATGGTGTTTAAACTTCTTCGGAAGTTGAATTAATGGAAACTGGGTTAGTTCAATCTCAAAAAATTAAACTTCGACATTTAAACTTCTTCGGAAGTTGAATTAATGGAAACAAAGAGTGAAAAGAAGGAAAAGAAAGAAGAAAGATTTAAACTTCTTCGGAAGTTGAATTAATGGAAACTGGGATTACAAAACATGTAATCTTGCATCTCTATTTTTAAACTTCTTCGGAAGTTGAATTAATGGAAACTCTATTGCGTTGATGATTAAACTCAGACGCCCCAAAAATACGTTTAAACTTCTTCGGAAGTTGAATTAATGGAAACAACGCCAGAACCTTCAGGGTACTGATGATCCTCGTGAACATTTAAACTTCTTCGGAAGTTGAATTAATGGAAACTTGACAATTGATGACATGCCGCTCTTTTCCCAAAACAACTTTAAACTTCTTCGGAAGTTGAATTAATGGAAACTTTACTATTTCAGTTGGCATAACAGACTCCAATCCCTGTCCACTTTAAACTTCTTCGGAAGTTGAATTAATGGAAACTAATTGCGCCGAAAATCATTAAGTATCCTGTAAACTTGGATCTTTAAACTTCTTCGGAAGTTGAATTAATGGAAACTACAACCTGTTGGTCAAGCTGACTGCACTCATTCAACAAATCTTTAAACTTCTTCGGAAGTTGAATTAATGGAAACGAACGTTTAACAAAAGAGTACATTCCACCTTCCAAAACGATCTTTAAACTTCTTCGGAAGTTGAATTAATGGAAACCCCTTAAACCTTCCTAAAATTCTATGAGTTAATGTCCTTTAAACTTCTTCGGAAGTTGAATTAATGGAAACCAAAATCTTTTTCAGGTAAAACATAGGGAGCTACTGTACTTTAAACTTCTTCGGAAGTTGAATTAATGGAAACAGTTTCCTGATTGTTATCAAGCGATAGATAAGCAGAAAGCTTTAAACTTCTTCGGAAGTTGAATTAATGGAAACTTTATGATTACAATCTGACCCGCTTTGCCCTGGTTTAGTGGCTTTAAACTTCTTCGGAAGTTGAATTAATGGAAACTGTACTGATCGGTATGTTTTTGTAACCCCCATTTTTTGCTTTAAACTTCTTCGGAAGTTGAATTAATGGAAACGCCAAACTCCAGCGGTGGGTCTAGCACAAAAAGTGAAAACTTTAAACTTCTTCGGAAGTTGAATTAATGGAAACGGTCTCTGTACATAAGGAGGCTTTCTCGGATTACAGCTTTAAACTTCTTCGGAAGTTGAATTAATGGAAACTTCTGGGTTAGTTTTGGTTTTCGAGAAAGGGTTAAAACTTTAAACTTCTTCGGAAGTTGAATTAATGGAAACCAATTTGTTGAAAATTTCCGGATCAGTATTTACGTCTTTAAACTTCTTCGGAAGTTGAATTAATGGAAATCTTTACCATCTAGAAAACTCAAATCAATTCCATAATCCTTTAAACTTCTTCGGAAGTTGAATTAATGGAAACAAGATGCTGTTCTCCATTTTTCGTTTGTACATGAACGCTTTAAACTTCTTCGGAAGTTGAATTAATGGAAACATACCACTATAGGATTACGGCTAACGATTGTTTGAGAACTTTAAACTTCTTCGGAAGTTGAATTAATGGAAACTGCCTGCCATCAAGCCCAACCACGCCACATCTAATCTTTAAACTTCTTCAGAAGTTGAATTAATGGAAATCTTTGAATAGACATTCTTCAAAGATTTTGACATTACAAAAATCTCTAGTAAATTGAGTCGGAGTTATATTCTCCGACTTTTTTATTCCCTAACTTATATACTCGGCAAAATTTATATACAAACTTATATGCAAAAACTTCTTAGTTATACACGAGGTTATATACCCCTTTGAGAAGATGGAATTAAGTCAAAAGTGAAAAGTTAAAAGGCACTCATCAAGCCTTTCTCTTTTGACTTTTTACTTGTAACCTTTTACTTTATTTAATCTATGTCCACAATCTACATCACCGAGCAAGATGTATCGTTCAAAATCCAACACCATTACTTAAAGGTGTTTCATCAACAAAAGCAATGCATCTGTATTCGGATTAGCAACATCAGTCAAATCATCCTCTTTGGTAACATACCTCTACCAAAAGAAGTCGTTAAAACCGTGATTTCTCATCAAATTCCTGTCTTATATTTAACCCAAGATAGTGAATATATAGGCAGGTTAGAAAATACATCCCAACGACAAGCTAAATATTTAATCTACCAACGCCGACGCGCACGCGATGTAGAATTTAATCGCGCTACAGCAGAAAGTATTATTTGGGCAAAACTGCACAACCAAAATACTTTTCTGCAAAGTTGGACTCGCCATTACACAAGTCCCGCAACCCAACGCGCATTAAATTACTTGATGCTGCTGATGGATAACTTAGGATTAGCAACATCCCTCGACGAACTGCGCCAATATAGCGAAGAAGCTGATAACGTTTACTATTGCGCCATTGGTTCGCTACTCAACTTCTACAACCGATGTCCGCAGACAACTGCAAAGCGAATTCGCAGATTTTTAAACCTGGGAAATCAGCTGCTGCATCAATATATTTACACCCTTCTCAATACCGCAGGACTCCACCCCGACTACGCAATCTTACATCATGACAGCGATCGCGAACTTCCCTTAGTGTGGGATTTCATGGCAGAATTTCACGCACCTATCGTTGATGACTTGGTGTTAACTTTTGTACGCAATTTCCCAAATTTAAACGGTAATAGAAAGAATCAACCGCGAAGCTTACTTCAACGTTTCCTCCAATATTGGGAAGGGAAACTGCGAACTTTTGTACTGCATCCTTATGCTGGAGAAGTAAGTTATCGCCAGTGTATTGACTTGCAGGTACGCGAATATCTCACCTGTTTGCTAGGCGATGTCGAATACTACCGTCCCCTAGCGCTGAAATTCAACCCTGCAAGCGAAGTAAAAAGTTAAAAGTTAAAAGTTAAAAGAGAAGAGGAGGATGAAGTTAAAAGTCAAAGGTTAAAAGTCAAAAGTTAAAAGAGAATCCCCCTGAAGAAAATTTTGGTAGTAATCTACGCATTTCTTCTTTCTTCTTTCTTTTTACTTTTCACTTTTTACTTTTTACTTTCTCAGATGTTTTACTTAGTTTGCTACGACATCGTTAGCGACACCCGTCGCAACAAGGTGTCGAAACTCCTGGAAGCTTACGGGTTGCGGGTGCAAAAGTCGGTGTTTGAGTGCATATTGGATGAAAAGCAGTATGAAACCCTGTCCAAATATTTGATGCGACTCGTTAACAAACGCGAAGACCAAGTTAGATTCTACCCCATGTCTGCACACAACCGTTGCAAAGTAGCAGTTTTGGGTACGCAACCTGAATTTGTAGTAGACGACGCAGCGTTTATTGTTTAGCAAGAAACCAAGTTTATATCCAATATGAATATTTACAAAAAAGCACGCGCACCACCGTTGTGTAAATATTTAGTGCGCTTTCGGTCAAGTTTGGATATTCAGAAACTATTGAATGCAGATTCAAACTATCAAGTTTCGTTTGATTTTTACTGCTAAAGCTCAAAAACAACTTGATGCATTATCCCCAAAAGACCGCAAGCAATACAACAAAGCTTTTGAATGTTTCGCTAATAATGGCCCGGTTTATCGCAGCTTGAGAAGCCATCGGTATCGCTGCAAAGATGGTGATATTTGGAGTTCTTCTGCTTCGATGGCGAAACGATTTTATTGGCGTTACAGCGAGGAACAAAGTATTGAGGTGACACATATAGATTCGCACTAACTAAGTAAAAAGTCAAAAGTTCAAAGTTAAAAGAACATTGTCCATCTAACAACTTTTGACTTTTTACCTACTTGTTACTTTTCTCTTCCTTTTTCTTTCTTTTGCCTTTTATCTTTTTACTTTTTACTTAAGAGATATGCCCAAACCTCGTCCACTACAAATCCGAGAATTACGGCTAATTTCACTCTACAGCAATTGGGAATTCGGTATGACACCAACAGCATTTTATACCAAATGGGCAGTCAGCTACGAACAAATTGCCCTAATCTGCTCCCGTTCTGATTCCACAGTCAGGAGTTGGTTTAGAACTGGTCGCAATCGACGCAATCCAACACGTAATGATTTACTGCATCTAGCATTGATGGATTTCTTGCTTGAACATTTTGAGGAGATTCCCGAACAAATTTTGTACCTGCTATGTCTTCCTAATTCTCAGTAATGATTTAGATTAAAAGGGATTGGGGACAGGTGATTAGGGACTGGGGACTAGGTTGAAGCGGAAAAATTTGGAAGGGGATTTAAACTGGTCTTGATTGTTTTAAGCTTTTTTGTTCATAAAATATCGATTTTGTCAATATCGCCTTGACCTGTCTTTGCAAATATTTCTTGGCTAAGGTGATTGTAGGCAATTTCAAAGTGTATTCAGAGAAGTAAAAAGTCAAAAGTAAAAAGTTAAAAGACTTTATCTTTTGCCTTTTAACTTTTATCTTTTACTTGGAGCGAAGCGATGGTGACTTATTCTGAGCAATTGCATCCGTGGTGTATTATTCGTGTTCTCTCTGAGAATCAACATCAGATAGTTGCACGATTTCGCCGTCAAAACGAAGCTGCTGCTTATTTACAAGTCCTGCATAACTCTGCCAAAACTGCAAATTTTTTGCTGGTTTTTGAAGCACAGGGCTTACAGAAGTTACCTGATGCTTAACACTTTGAGTTGACTGATACTAAGTTACAGTCAAAGATAGTACTTCCCTCACCCCGCCTCTCCCAATTTGGGAGAGGCGGGGTGAGGGCACGAATTACTATTCTATTGCTATGTCTGAACACAACTTGGTGTGACTTCTTATGAAGTCGAATTAATGGAAACGTTTGCACTTTGATTATGTTAAAAGTCAAAAAGTTAAAAGTAAAAAGAAATTAATCTCTGATTACTTTTAACTTTTTACTTTTTACCTCTTTTTTTCTTTCTTTTGCCTTTTAACTTTTTACTTTTGCCTTATTCGGTCAAAGGCTATTTCATCCTTGTCGTAACAACAGATACCACCCGAAACCCGATGTTCAGCTTCCTGGCGTCTGGGACGCCGTAGCTGCTGCGAGTGGCAGAACGACATTTTCCAGGATTGTTGTTCCAAGAACCACCGCGCATCAATCGGTTTTGAATATCATTTTGATTCTCATCTATCCATGCACTCCCATCTGTGGGTGCTCCCTCGTAGTTTTCATGCCAAGTATCTGCACACCATTCCCAGACTAAGCCGTGCATGTCGTATAAACCAAAGGCATTAGCTACCTGAAACATCCCAACAGGAGTAGTTTCGCTACGATTTATACCTTTATCTTCAGAACCATAGATATAGCTGCAATTATAATTCGCCAAATCACTTGAAATCGTCTCACCAAAGTGAAATGGGGTTGTTGTTCCCGCACGACATGCATATTCCCACTCGGCTTCGCTTGGCAGCCGAAATTCCTGCCCTGTTTTTTGAGAAAGTCTGGCACAAAATTCTACAGCATCGTACCAATTCACTTGCTCGACAGGACGATCGCCGCCTTTGAAGTAAGACGGTTTGGGATCAAGGTTACGCTCTACCTTTGGCAGTGATGCGATCGCCTGCCACTGCACCTGGGTAACTGGATACTTACCCATTAAGAATGACGAGATGGTCACTTGATGCTGGGGGCGCTCACTATTATCTGAGTCTTTCTCTTGTGGAGGTGCACCCATGCAAAATGTACCGCCTGGAATTTGCACCATTTCTAATATGACCTGATTACCAAGGTCTATCTCCACTGTGGGTGGATGTTCCACTAGGCGAATCGACTCTACTGTATTGTTGATTTGTGCAGTCAGCATGGGAATTTGTTCCCCAAGCTGCTTGAGTGCTTTGGCTGCTTCTCTGCGAACTTTGGCAACTTCGCTGTCATTTTCTAAAAGTCTATGCAAGCGAGGAATAGCTGAGATTGCATCTTTGCCTATAGTTCCCAAATCAGTTGCAGCACGGACACGGTATTCTGCCTCTGGTGCAGAAAGCTCCTGAATTAAAATTCGCACTCGTCGTTGGCGTTGAAATTGTCGGACTTTTTCCAGGTCTAAACCTGCCTTTTCGCCCACCTTCTCTGCCACAAAATCAGGAACATGGAACTGTTTCCCTTTCACCTCGCAACAGTCCCGCAGTGCTAACAAAAAGCCTTTAATTTCTTCTGGAAAACCTGGTTTGTCATTAGCCGCTTCTATTAAGTTATTCCAAGCTGCTTGATCGTCCCGATAGTTTTGAACCAAATATAACCCTGCTAGATACTCTGCGAGAGGATCGAGGCTGAAGCGCAGTGTTTGATTTTTGACACGAACTAAGGAGAGTCTCCTTTCCAGATACTTAAGGTGTTTTTGAGCGTTTTCTTTTGCTGTTTCTGCAACTGACTCCAAGGATTCTAGGGCTTTTAAAACTTCTGTACAACCAGCAGATTCCAGCTTGAAGGAAGGCTCTATGCATTTCCATGCCACAACCTCAGCAATTTCATGAACCTTTTGATTATCCAGTTCGCCTTGAGTTGATTTATTTAATTCATCCAGGTATTGCAGCATCAAATCAGGCACGTTATCTGGTAAATCTTCGGTAAATTCACCTTCTTTGGCAGCAATCATTTGATCTGCGTAGAGTTTGACCAGTAGAATGGTGATGCCTTGTTTATTAGGTTCTATTTGCTCAACTTGCCTGACACTTGCCATCCTCTCAAGGCGGCGATAAGCTTCTGAATAATCTAGCCCGTCAAACAGATGTGCCTTTCCCTTTTTTTCTAAGTATCGGTTGAGAAACGAGGCGAGGCTACCAACGGAAATCCGAAAGGGTTCTATGAAGCTTGGGGCTACTTCTGACCCTAAAATGTCCTTTAGGCGAGAAGTAACGATTAAGGCATTAGCTGGAAATTCCTTATTTTGTGGCTGAATCGCCTTGCGGGTTTCTGCACTCATTTCCGAGAGGTGATCGACAATAACCAAAATCCGCCGCTTCGCTAGCAATTGCTTCAGTAGCTCCTCTGGGATAGGTTGGCCTTCCCGTGTTAGTTCTTTCAATAGCCCGCCAATGGTTTCTAACAAGGGCTGATCTAATTCTTCCTCAATCAAGATCGGCAGCATTTGGTGTTGGCAGAGGCGTTCATCTTTCTGTTTGGCCATCGACCACTTGGCAATTTGACAGGCAAGACTGGTCTTACCTGACCCACCTTCCCCGCAAATAACTAGCCGCACTTGGGATTTGGCAAAGGTGTTTGTTAGTGCTTTAGCGTTGAAATCCTTGATGTCAACTTTCTGACCATTCAACACAAAAGGCTCAGCAATGTGTATTTTACGATTCTCAACCGTGGGACGACTATCAAATTGTTCTTGGGCAGTCTTAAGGCGCTTGTTTACCCACGCATCCAGCACTCTGGGATGATACTTGAGAAAGAGTAAGCACCGTAGCGAAACTGGCAAGTTGACAACAGGAATGGTAAAAGTCGCGGGCTTGACCCACTCATCTAGTTGTAACAAAAAGGTAGGGCGAACAATAAAGATGCCAAAATAGCCTACTAAATAACCAACTGCCAGCCATATCCAGGGATTGTTCCCAAACCATTGAATTGCTTGGTAAAGGGGTTGGTCTGTCAGTTGGTTTAGCTTAGTTTGCAATGCATTGCGAGTCAGGCGCAAATCCTGGATGTCTTTTTCCTTAGTCTTCCATTTCCGTTTGTCTTTTTCCAAACGCTTGAGAGCTTCTTCCAAATTTTGCTTGAGGGTTTTCAGGTCTTGAATTGCTTGGTAGTCCCACTCTGACAGTGTATCCCCCTGCTTGTGTACCATTCTGCCAATTTGGATCAAAGCAGAAGCTGCATTAGTGCGAACTGCTTCATCACTATCTCCCAAGGCTTCAACTACATCAGGTGCAACTTTCTGGGCATCTACTCCCATCTTTCCCAAGGCATCAGCGGCATTAGCTCTAATAGCTACCTCACTATCGCTCAGGGCATTTGCCAATAATGGAACTGCGCCTTCCCCACACTGGACTACGTCATTACGGGCAGCTTTGAGAGCTTTTGCATCCTTGAATTGCTCTATCTTTACGCGAATATCTGCTTGAGTACAATTCTGGGCTTTTATACTACCGCTGAGTAACAACGGTAACGACAAACTCAAAAGCGTCGCATTTAGCCATAGAGGTAATTTTTGTTGGATGCCCTTAGCCATGTACTCATACCAAATATGCTATTTTTGCAGCATACAGCAGATTCCAAGTGAATCAAGTACAGTTAGCAAATCCTTCACCCTCTTTCCCTCTCCCAAAATTGAGAGAGGGAAAGAGGGTGAGGGTGTACTTCATTTCCATGCAAAGTGCTGTATCAAATATCTTCTTGCCCACATAAAAAAGGTAGGGTTGTTTCATTAGCCCTTTCAAGGTGTAATGTATTTTTCTTGGTGTCTCTACCCTGCGGGAAGCCGCCCTTGCGGGCGTCTACGCTGCGCTCGAGGGCAAGCTTAGTGTCTTTGTGGTGAAAAAATTGACTTTTGAACCACCAAGGCACTAAGACACAAAGGTGAAAAGCCCAAAATTCGGGAAATTTTTTGAGGATTTTTACCCACCTTGAAAGGGCTAGGTTGTTTCATTTTAAAGAAAAGAAGTCAACTACCGACTATTTCAAAAGGGCGATCGCATTTCCAAAAAACCTAGTTTCAATATCTTCTGGAGACTAAGGTTGATTCTCACTTTTCAAAAGGGCGATCGCATTTCCAAAAAACCTAGTACTGTATCATTCAGCAAACAGAATAAAATATGTATCAGATCAAAAGTGAATTCCACCAGACACTACATTTTTGCGCGAACCCCTAGCTGTTTTTATCGAACGCTTGTTATATAAGTTTCAAAAGCTTATCTGTACTAGCTTTGAGCGATTTTCTCTCAAAACGAGGTTCGCGAAAACGCTGAAATCCTTACCACAAATGATTTCTGGGCAATTTTACACATCAAGGCATTTGACAGGCGATGGCTGAAACGGTACTTTTGGATCTGGTTCGCGAAATTAGGTACTGTAAGTCTTTTATTTCAAGGCTTTCAAACCCCAGCAGTCTCCACTAACAATGTGGAGGCGAATTAATGGAAACTTGGCTCTATCTGCTGCTAGTATCGGATTGCGGCAAGTCTCCACTAACAATGTGGAGGCGAATTAATGGAAACTCCAAAGAGGGAACTCTTACACTGCTTGTAATTTGTCTCCACTAACAATGTGGAGGCGAATTAATGGAAACCATGACCGAATGCAAACCTTAGCCTCAGGCTTCGGGTCTCCACTAACAATGTGGAGGCGAATTAATGGAAACTTCATTAGCTAGTAGTGTAGAACTACCCGACAGTAGTCTCCACTAACAATGTGGAGGCGAATTAATGGAAACGTCTTGTAAGAAGGTTGCACGCACTTCTTACTCTTGTCTCCACTAACAATGTGGAGGCGAATTAATGGAAACGGCAGTTTAGTGAGTTTCCGGTGACGGCTCCTAACGTCTCCACTAACAATGTGGAGGCGAATTAATGGAAACGATACGCGCTATTTATCTAACGCAATTAAAAAACTACCGTCTCCACTAACAATGTGGAGGCGAATTAATGGAAACATTTCTTTCTGAAGAAGATAAAAATAATATTAGATTGTCTCCACTAACAATGTGGAGGCGAATTAATGGAAACGCTTAAGAAGAATATATATATATATGTAATGAAGATGTCTCCACTAACAATGTGGAGGCGAATTAATGGAAACAATCCGGAAAATCAGAATGAAGCGAATAATAGAGCAGTCTCCACTAACAATGTGGAGGCGAATTAATGGAAACGCTTTATGTTTAAATACAATTTCCTTACAGTTTGTCTCCACTAACAATGTGGAGGCGAATTAATGGAAACAGTAATTGTTAATACAGTGATTAAACTACTGGATTGTCTCCACTAACAATGTGGAGGCGAATTAATGGAAACCTCCCAGGCGGTGACGCATCCGGATTTTGACAAAATCAATGTCTCCACTAACAATGTGGAGGCGAATTAATGGAAACTTGGCTGAGGTTCAATCCTCCGGAAACCCTAACAGCGTCTCCACTAACAATGTGGAGGCGAATTAATGGAAACTTCAACTTTCATCTGAGGGATGACAAACATCTGGGTCTCCACTAACAATGTGGAGGCGAATTAATGGAAACCTAATAGAACAGGGATTAGCCCGAGAGGATTTCCCGTCTCCACTAACAATGTGGAGGCGAATTAATGGAAACATTGCGCTGCAAGCCACCTCCCATAGCCTCGCCCGTCTCCACTAACAATGTGGAGGCGAATTAATGGAAACTGCTAGAATCATCAAGAAAGGTGACAACGAATATGTCTCCACTAACAATGTGGAGGCGAATTAATGGAAACTAGATTTAGATGCCCACCATTTAGGATTAAATAGGTCTCCACTAACAATGTGGAGGCGAATTAATGGAAACCTCCCCCGCAAGCCTCCGCTCCTCTTTCCTCCCGTCTCCACTAACAATGTGGAGGCGAATTAATGGAAACCTAATAGCCGCGCTTCACACTTGGCTATGTGGAAGTCTCCACTAACAATGTGGAGGCGAATTAATGGAAACCATAGTTCAATCTCTAATAGGGATTTGTGTTTTTCGGTCTCCACTAACAATGTGGAGGCGAATTAATGGAAACATCTGTATCGACATCTGCATTTGCTGTTATGGGTCTCCACTAACAATGTGGAGGCGAATTAATGGAAACATTGTGCTTCCTTGGTCTTCCAAGGGAATGGGAAGTCTCCACTAACAATGTGGAGGCGAATTAATGGAAACCCTTGATCGCTTGCTAATATTCGTTTTTTACCATCGTTGAAGTCTCCACTAACAATGTGGAGGCGAATTAATGGAAACCAACAAGAATTTCGAGTCTGAAAAAAGACTGCGTGCATTGTCTCCACTAACAATGTGGAGGCGAATTAATGGAAACAGCGCTGGATGCATCCCCACTACCGCCACCCCCACCAGTCTCCACTAACAATGTGGAGGCGAATTAATGGAAACTATCACAAAACATAGCAGCCTCATCCATTTTACTGGTCTCCACTAACAATGTGGAGGCGAATTAATGGAAACACGCTTTACAAAGAAAGAAAGAGAAGAGATAAAAGTCTCCACTAACAATGTGGAGGCGAATTAATGGAAACAAGAATAACCTAATTTAATTAATCGTCCATTATGTCTCCACTAACAATGTGGAGGCGAATTAATGGAAACTTCAAACCCCATCTTAATCACCACTCGCTCTGCTGTCTCCACTAACAATGTGGAGGCGAATTAATGGAAACCTGGTGTTCGCCGCGCCAGATTAAATAGCATGAGGGCATCGCTGAGGGTCTCCACTAACAATGTGGAGGCGAATTAATGGAAACGGTTCAGGCGATAGATAGGCTAAACTAAGTTACAGTCTCCACTAACAATGTGGAGGCGAATTAATGGAAACACGCCAGGAGTTAATTACAACTCATTCCAGATAGAGTCTCCACTAACAATGTGGAGGCGAATTAATGGAAACCTCGATAAGCTTTGCTAATACTGTAGCTGGTGCGTAGGTCTCCACTAACAATGTGGAGGCGAATTAATGGAAACCCAGTTCTCTAATGCGATCGCTTTGAGCAGGAATAGTCTCCACTAACAATGTGGAGGCGAATTAATGGAAACCTGATACCGCTTCGCTTCGCTGAACAATCCGATAGTCTCCACTAACAATGTGGAGGCGAATTAATGGAAACATGTAATCCCCACTTCGTGCCGTGGAGCGCGGTGAGGTCTCCACTAACAATGTGGAGGCGAATTAATGGAAACCCTTTAAGTTGTTCACTGGCGTTAATAGGATATTCAAGTCTCCACTAACAATGTGGAGGCGAATTAATGGAAACGTTTGTATCCAGCCCAAGGGTCAAACTTATTGCCGTCTCCACTACAATGTGGAGGCGAATTAATGGAAACCATCAACGTAAACCATGCCTCGTCCGCAATACGAAGTCTCCACTAACAATGTGGAGGCGAATTAATGGAAACAGAAATTCGCTGGTATCATCTCTTGATACTACAGAGTCTCCACTAATACCGATTTGAAAAAAGAATGCGACAAATAGATATTGTAGAGACGCTTCAAACAGCGCGTCTGGTCATCAGAATCTGTTGCAAACATTTATTGATATCAAATCCGTTTGATTAGTTATCGTATCTGCCCTCACCCCCTTCCCCTCTCCCAACTTGGGAGAGGGGTGTCCGACAAAGGTGAGGGTTTTTAATGAACATGAATTAGCCGGACTTGATATGAATCGGTATAAAAATGTAGAGGCGAATTAATGAAATCCTAGCAGTACCGCCCCAACCAGTACCTCACAATCAACGATTAAGTACAAATTGTTACTATTCCACAGTAACACTCTTAGCAAGATTACGAGGTTGATCCACATCCAAGCCGCGACGGGCAGCAATGTGATAAGCCAGTAATTGCAAAGGAATCACACTTAGGATGGGGGAAAGTAATTCATCCACAAAAGAAAGGGGAATGAGATCGTTAAATATTTCTGCTGCTTCTCCCTCTTTGACAGGTGTAACACCAATTAACCTAGAATCACGAGCTTTTGCTTCTTGAGCATTAGAGATAACTTTTTCGTAGACACTACCAGGTACAGCGATCGCCACTACTGGTACTTTTGCATCCAACAAAGCGATAGGGCCGTGCTTCATTTCGCCAGCTGGGTAGCCTTCAGCGTGAATGTAGCTAATTTCCTTTAGTTTCAACGCTCCTTCCAAGGCAATAGGAAAGTTTATTCCTCTACCCAAAAAGATGAAATCTTGTGTTTCAGCAAACTCATGTGCTAGTTGTTCGGTTAATTTTTCTTGGCCTTCCAAATTTGCTTCAATTTCCTTGGGAATCTGCCATAATCCTTTGAGAATATCCTCTAAAATATCTGGAGGAAGTGTTTGACGACAATAGGCTAAATCTAGCGCCAAAGCGTAAAACGCCATTAGTTGGGCAATAAAAGTTTTTGTCGCCGCCACTCCAACTTCAATCCCGGCAAGGGTATTAATGATATGCGGAACCATGTGTCCCAAACTACTTTCTGGGCGATTGGTAATTCCCAAAAGTCGTGCTTGATATTTAGCTTCTCTACCTTGACGTCGTTCTTGTTCCATTGCCAAGGCTGCCAGTGTATCAGCTGTTTCACCGGATTGGGTAACGCCAATAGTGAGCGTATTAGACGTTAGGGGTGAGGGAGCATAGCGGAACTCAGAAGCATACTGTACCTGAGTCGGTATTTCTGCCAGTTGTTCTAGTAAATATTTACCCACTAATGCCGCGTGCCAACTAGTACCGCAAGCGACGATTTGAATTTGCTCTAAATTGGTGTAAAGTTCACTTGGCAAACCAATATTGATGGGGGAATCACCACTATTAGTTGCATTCCAATCCGTGTTGAAATAAGCTTCCAAACAAGCTCTTACCACTCCCGGTTGCTCGTAAATTTCCTTGAGCATGAAGTGCTTGAATCCTTGTTTTTCTACCATCATGGGATTCAAGCTGAGTAGACGGGGATGTTTTTTCAACCTTTGGCCAGCAAAGTTGTAAATTTCCACACCCAAAGGAGTGAGACGTGCTATTTCGCCATTTTCCAGGGGTAGCACCGCACGGGTATGGGAAATAATCGCGGGAGTATCGGAAGCACAGAAAAACTCTCCTTGCCCAAAACCAATCACCAAGGGAGCTTGTTGACGAACGACAATGAGTTCATCGGGATAGTCGGCGCAGATAATCGCGATCGCAAATGCACCTTGCAATTTATTAACAGCTTTTCGTACCGACTCTAAGAACACAGAGTCAGAATTACTTTGTCCAAGAGCAATTTCTTCCTTGATCAACTGGGCGATTAAGTGAGGTATGACTTCTGTATCTGTTTCTGAGCGAAATTGATGTCCTTGGGTCTTGAGTTGTTCGCGTAGCTCACGATAGTTTTCGATAATGCCATTTTGCACCACTGCCACCCGCATCGCCGTATCCATATGGGGATGGGCGTTGTATTCTTCTGGTTTACCATGAGTTGCCCAGCGAGTATGACCGATACCAATTTGAGCGGGGGCATCTAGCTGTTCTAACTTGGAACGCAGGTTGTATAGTTTGCCTTTAGCCCGAACGCAATTAATTTCTCCTTCCCAGATCGTGGCAATTCCCGCAGAATCGTAACCCCGATACTCCAGTTTTTCCAGCCCAGATAACAAAATTTCTGTTGCCGCTTGAGTGCCAACATAGCCAACGATACCGCACATAGCTCACACCACCACATTTTCAGGATGATTAAATCCAGTATAGTTGTTAGCACAATAATCCGACATCAGCAAAGAGCAAAAGAAGCTACATAGCTGCCTTTAGCGTTCACATGCTAAGATTTTTGGAATTTTTTATAGGAAGAGATAAATTTTTTAGGTTGGACATTGCCCACCACTCTAATTGAATGGTGAGAAATGTCCATCCTAAGTTCTAAAAGTGTTTGCTATCCGACTTTATACACTGCCCCTCAAGGGGCAGCAGATTCATTTACACCCCTATGAGGGGTGGGCTTTTCTGCGATTTTAGTAAGCCAGACCCATACTGCGAGTGGTTTCAGCTCCCAGGTAAACCCGGATGCTCAAAAAGTCGGTTGGACAAGCAGTTTCACACCGCTTGCAGCCCACACAGTCTTCTGTGCGGGGGGAAGAGGCTATTTGAGCAGCTCTACAGCCATCCCAGGGAACCATTTCCAACACGTCAGTTGGACAAGCACGGACGCATTGGGTGCAGCCAATACAGGTATCGTAGATTTTTACGGTATGAGACATTAAAAAGGCTCCTTTCCGAGTGTTCTTCTCTGCGAAAGAATCATAATCAAGGCTTAGTTTACCGCAGTGGCTTAGCCGTCGTAATCAAAAGGCTACATAACTTCAAACAACGTAATAGGGATGGTCAATAGTCATATCAAGTCCGGCTAATTCATATTCATTAAAAACCCTCACCCCCTCCTATCGGACACCCCTCTCCCCAGTTGGGAGAGGGGCTGGGGGTGAGGGCAGATACAATAACTAATCAAACGGATTTGATATCAATGGTCATTTGTCATTGGTTAGTGGTTAGTGGTTATTTCTCCCACTCTCCCCATCACTCCATCGCTACTCCCCCGCTCTCCGCATCCTCTTCGGTCAAATGGATCAAATTTTTGACGAAATGTTAAGTTTTCAATATCAGCCTGAAGTGGGTTGGAAGCCAGCAGTTGAACTACAAAATACAAGTGATAACCTGATTTTACGGGGTGCAAATTCCCGGTGTAGAAGGTAAAGATTTAGATATCCAAGTGACTAGGGAAGCAGTCGCTATTACAGATGAACACCGCAATGAAACCAAAGCAGAAAATGGCGGCTATGTACGTTCAAAGTTCCGCTATGGCAAATTCAAGCGAGTAATATCTCTGCCAGTTGCGATTCAAAATGACAAGGTGCAAACTGAGTACAAACATGGTATATTGACACTGATACTGCCTAAAATTACAGAAGCACGTCAGCAAGTAATCAAAATTAACTTAACAAAGAATATTGCTGAACCAGTTTCAGAAGCTACACATATACAAAAAGCTCAAGTAGCATAGTTAACAACTATCGGATTTTTTCCTCATTGGTTGGTTTGGTGTGACATGATTTAACCGCCTTCGTCGTCTAGAAAGCATTTTCCAGACCGTGAGAGCGGTTTTTTTATATGTTGATTAATCGATTTGAGTAGGTTGGTGTAAAAGGGACTGGGGACAGGTGATTAGGGACTGGGGCATGGGGCAATGGGCATGGGGCAAAGATAATCGTTAAATCCCAATACCCAATACCCAATACCCAGTCCCTACTACTAAGAAGCATAGAAAAGTGCTATTAAGTTATGTATAAAGGTGTACTTTAGAGAAAGATTGACAACTTTTTTACAAATTATTAGCAAATAGTTAACTCTAACATAAACTCCGGATGCTATGGCAAGCGGGTGCGTTACTATCCTAATAATGTAAACGTCATTACAAAAGCTTATGGAGCCAGAGACTTTACCAACTGAGGTGATTCTGACACATCCGCGTCAGTCTCTCGGGAGCGTCCAACTTGACTGGATGCCACAACCAGGAAACTATTTAGACTTGGAAGGAAAAACTTATGCTGTTTTAGAACGTCGCCATCGTTACCAGCTCAAGGCGGGACGCTACCGTTTGCAGAAAATAGCTTTATATGTGCAGTCTGCCAAGCGGCCGGAAGAAAAAACTTGGATAGAAGGACGTTGGGTCATCGGCAATGCCAGCTGCCGCTACAATGCTAATTCAGAAATTATTCGCTGTGCAGTTAATCCAGAGGGTCCATGCGAATCTTGCCGCTTCTACGAAAAGTTAAGAACTAAGAGTGAAGAGTAAGAAGTTAACGGACTTAAATTGTAACTCTTCACTTCTAATTCAAAGCTGATAACTTTCTAAAACTTCTCCCACTGTTAAACGCGTACCATTCACAAAATCCCATCCTGACTGGGGACGTTTGCCAGCTAGCTGAACTTCTCGTAACAGCAATAAACCCTCTCCAGTTTGTACGATCGCTCCTACTCCCTTGGCAATGCTTACTACTTCCCCTGGGCTGCCCGACGTTGTTGATAAATCAGGGATTTTATGGTGTAATTCTTGAATTTCTAGTGGTAGTTCTGGCCAGTAAGCAGAACCAAGGGGAGCGGTTGCGGTAATTTTGAGTGGTTGGTTGCGAAAGCCCGTTGTACAGTTAGGGTAAAAGCCTCTGATTTGATTGTGTAATTGTATGGCGCTCTTTGACCAATCCAGTTGATAATCTTCCTTTTGAATTAAAGGCGCATAAGTAGCTTCAGAATTATCTTGAGGAATTGGTTCAATTTCCCCAGCTTCCAGCTTGAGTAAAGTTTCTATCAACAAATCTGCACCTATTGTTGCCAATTTCTCTGCCAAATCTTGGGCATTGTCTAGTAAGCCTATTGGTGTAGTGGCTTTCAGCAGCATTGCACCAGTATCCATCCCTGCATCCATCAACATTGTCGTGATGCCCGTTTCTTTTTCTCCGTGATACAAACACCACTGAATTGGAGCTGCACCCCGATACTTGGGTAAAATCGAGCCATGCACGTTAACACAACCCAACTTGGGCATATCCAAAATTGCTTGAGAGAGAATTTGCCCATAGGCAACAACCACAAATACGTCGGCACCAATTTCTTGGAGTTGAGTGAGAGTTTGGGTATCTTTTTTAACTCGTTGAGGTTGCCATACAGGCAAGTTATGGGCTGTAGCGATGGTTTTTACTGGTGAAGATATAAGTTCATTTCCACGTCCCCGGCGCTTATCTGGTTGTGTAACAACCCCTAGCACTTGAAACTCTGGATGATTGAGCAATTTTTCTAGAGTCGGAACTGCAAATTGTGGAGTACCAAAGAATACAATTTTCATGATAGTCATTAGTCATTAGTCATTAGTCATCCGCTCCAGGATTGGGTATCGGGAATTGGGGATTGGGTATTGGGTATTGGGTACTAAGATTTCTTTATTCCTAGTCCCCAGTCCCCAGTCCCTCTTTTTTCCCAAAAATGAGTTAGTAGAGTTATCTTAGTGGAGTTATAATGAATTGGCTAGATATTTAACGAGTGCCAACTGTATCTCTTGTAACTAAGCTTAACTCTCTGGCTTTGTCTATCGCTAAGCCTTTTCGGGTTCACTACCTCAATTTAGTTTTTATAATTTTTCTAGAAGTCCGCAGCCTTCACTAACCATTTTTAACAAAAGTGTGTTTCTGTAATAGCTGTAACTGCAAATTATATTCTTGTAGTTAAGCTTAAAACAGTTGCCTTTGGCTAGAGTTTGAGTGTTATTGTTTGAGTCTGCTTAGTTGAGCGATACCTTTGTCAAATCCTTGTAATAATGCCGCAATTTTACCGTTATCGGTATCCGCAGTGTTGCAGCAATATAAATAGACAGCTCCTGCCTATCCACAGCTAAGTGTCTGTGTTAGTGTCACTCAAAAGCTATCACTTTGGTGTAGCTGGGTCTGAGCAGCGGCAAAAATTTCTATGAGGCGATAAAAAGTTCGGTTCATCACGGTTCAGTAATTATGCTAGTATCTTTTGCTAGCTATTCTGAATATTTATATCTTGTAATTATTCATACAATTTTTTGTAAAACAATGCAAAATTTAACAAATTTGTCTCCTAAAATCTGCTAGTTCCCTGTTATACATATAATCAAAGCCTGCCCCATAACTGTACTGGCATCACTCCTCACACAGCAACCGCCCTCTAGAGAGTCAACAAATGCTTCAAAACCTTTTGCTGTCAGGATGGTTTCGCCTGCAACCATTCCTTAAGTATGTTGCCGTTGTCATGTTGATTGCGCCCCTAATGGCTGCATCTAGTCACTCTACCTCAGCGCGATCGCAAACAGCTAAAAATATCTCCGTGACAATGGCGTCTGACTCTGTGTTTATTACAGCAAGTGCCAATCAAGCACCTGCAGCAAATCAAGTATCAAAAGTTGCAACAATCTATTATTTGACAGATAAACCTGGTTCTGTAATAGTGTCTAGGGCTGCTGTTGATGAATTGCAAATATTACAAATAGATAACATTGAGTCTTGGACAGCGAAAGATGATTCTCTGTCAATGAAGGAATTGCCAAACAACGACTCATTAGCGGCGGTAGAACTTGCAGTAGGGGTATTGCGATCGCACTCTCTGTCTCAAGGGCTGTCTAGTAGTCAATTGGGTTTAGTGGAAAGATTAAAAGTTGCTAAACTACAGTCTTTACCTACAGAAAATAGCAATTTGTCTATTGATGAGTCTGCTGCGCGATCGTCACAAGCAGCGACAATCGCGCCTGTAACTGGGGAATCACAGCCGAATTATAGGGAAGTGCCTGTTGTTGAAGAATCCGAACAGGCACAAATAGAACAGCAAGATCCGATTGGAAGTCCTCATCCTGTTCCTTGGAATTGGATCATGACTACTCATCAAGCTATTAGTTCTCAGGGTAGTTCTGGAGTGCGTCATTACCGCAGCGTACCTGTGATTTCTCCAGATGGTAGGCATGCTGTTTACAGCCGCGTGCAATTAGAAATAAAACCAGAACTTTATAACAGCCGTGTCAGCAGTGTTTTGTTTGTTGAAGACAGGCAAACTGGAAAATTGCGGGTCTTGTCTTCAACCTCTCGGAATATGGATACTTTATTAAGCGTCAAGGCTGACCGAGATGCTAATGGGGAAGGAACTATTGGAGTATTAGTGCCAGTCAGTTGGTCAGAAAGTGGCGATCGCTTTTTAGCACGCCAGTTTGAAGGGGTATTTAATACCTCTGATGCTACAGATCGGGCGTTGATTTGGGATCGGCAAAGCGATCGCACTAATACTATTTCTCCTGTCTCTGAAGAACAGGAACATGAGAAGATTGCCGTACTTTTAGGTTGGAGTAAAATCCAACCTAGTAACGTCCTGTTCCGCACTGGTGAAATAGGCCAAGAAGATTGGCCCGTGTTAGCAGTTTCTGATGATGGCAGGACTGTAATTGCAACAGATACCGATCAACCAGTCACCTTTGGTGAAAAGGTGAAAGAAGTTTGGGGTAAACCTCAAGTTGCTTATCGATGATTTTATACAAGCTTTGATGCTAGCCTGTTCCAGCTTGGGAACGGGTTTTTTTAATTTACGTAAGACTGTGAATTGGTTCTCATACCAAGTTGTGTTCAGATATAGCAATTTGTGCCCTCTCCCCCTCCCCTCTCCCAAATTGGGAGAGGGGTGCCGACAGGCGGGGTGAGGGAAGACACCCTTCGGGAAGTCAAAAGTATCAAGTCAAAAATCACACGTTATAATCTTTACTTTTGACTTTTGAATGCGTGACTTTTGAATTGTTTTGTCCTCCTTCCCTTCCAATTTGAAGATTACTGAATTGGTGTTCTAGTGGTACTGCCATCGCTGGCAAATTGTCAGATATCACCCAAACAAGTCAAAATTTAAAAGATATATTAATACAAACTCCTCAAGAAAAATTTCATACAACTAAATAGAAGTCTCGCTGCTTTCCAACTCATCCTCTTCTTCCATAGCTTCTTTTACCCGACGTATGGGTACATTGGCTATTAAAGCGCTTGTTCGTTGGTTGCTTTCTAAAGAAAACTCTAAACCCTCTGTTTCTATTTCTACATAGCGGCAGACGATTTCTAAGATTTCTTGCCGCATTTTTTCTATTGTTTGAGGACTCAAATCCGCGCGATCGTGGGCAATCACTAGTTGTAGGCGACGCTTAACCTGATTGCGACTACTGTCAGAACTGCGAGTAAAAAACCGTTCTAGAAGTTCAATAATCATTGCTGCTTGGTATGCACAGACTGGAAAAAGAATTAAATAATTTTTGTCCACAACAATCTTCGGAGGCGAGAGAAAATGTTGTTGTTGGGTGAGTCGAGTTCAAGAAATTCGACCGTTTCTCCTTCCAATCTGCGAGCAATGTTCTCATAGGCTGTAGCCGCTAGAGAAGGACTTTCTGACAATACTAAAGGTTCGCCGCGATTGGTAGAGACGATAACGCGCTCATCATCCGGGATTACCCCAATTAGAGGAATTGCTAGAAGTTCCTGAACATCATGCACAGACATCATATCATTTGCCCGTACCATTGCGGGTTTGATGCGGTTAATTATTAAATGAATCCGCTTGACGCCTTGTGCTTCTAACAACCCAACGACGCGATCGGCGTCCCGGACTGAGGCAATTTCAGGTGTGGTGACAATTAATGCTTCTTTAGCAGGGGCGATCGCATTTTTAAACCCCATTTCAATGCCTGCTGGGCTATCAATAATCACATATTGATACTTCTGCGCCAGTGCATTCACTAATAACTTCATCTGATCGGGGGTAACTGCATCTTTGGTGCGGTTCTGGGCTGCGGGTAACAAAACTAAATTAGGTTGCCGCTTGTCTTTCACTAAAGCTTGTTCGAGGCGGCACTCCCTCGCTAAGACTTCCACCGCTGTATAAACAATACGATTTTCCAATCCTAGTAACAAATCTAAGTTTCTCAAACCAAAATCAGCATCAACTAATGCCACTTGACGCCCCATTTTAGCTAAAGCCATACCTAAATTGGCTGTACAAGTGGTTTTACCCACGCCTCCTTTACCGGAGGTAACGACAATAATTCGAGTCATGACACAAACGCGCTCGATGATGTTTCCGTAAATATATAACAACAGAGCTTTATGGCTCTAAATTCATCCTATGAATTTGGATTTTAGAAAAATCACTAGCCCTAGCGATGCGAATTCCTTGAGGTGTGACATATGCCACTTCCGGATAAAATTGCATCGGCAATTTTTCTGGTGCCCTAGCGACAGCATCTGCGATCCGCAACTGGGTTGGTTCCATTTGCAGGGACATAATCAGACACTCGCGATTGCCGGCCGCACCGGCATGAGCAACTCCACGTAGACGACCCCAAACAAGAATATCGCCATCTGCAACTACGATACCACCTGGATTTACATCTCCTAAGATAATTACGCTACCAGGATGACGAATTTCTACTCCAGAACGTACCGTCATTTCTAGATAAAGGGCTTCTGTTTGATGTGCTTTGGTTGCTTTAGACCCAGAAGAGAAGATATTTTCTCGCTGTGTTTGTTCTACAGAGTAGCCAGCTGTAACTGCTGCTATGGCAGTTTGGCGACGACTGGTAGCAACAGATTTTAGCTGCATTTGTACCTCGCTGAAAATCTCAGCGAGTTGTTGCAGCTGCCTGACATCCAAGAGGCGATCGCCAGCGATAACATGTACGGGAGTGTTTGGTGATTGAAAGCGATCGCTAGCATTGAGTCGTAGCTTCAACTGTTGCCAAATCTCAGTCCAATTGTGTTCCGAAGCAGGTAGCTGGGATTCTGTTGGCAAAATTAATAATAATCTTCCCTCCTCTGTTTTGATTTGAATTTGGATATTTTTATTTACCACATTTTTTAGTGGCAGTAACTTAGATAACTCTAAATCCAAGAGGTTAGAATTCAATTCTGCATCTGGAGTAACATTAGACTCTACATCAGCAGCGACAGAATTAGATTCTGCATCCGGAGTAACATTAGACTCTACATCAGCAGCAACAGAATTAGATTCTGCATCCGGAGTAACATTAGACTCTACATCAGCAGCAACAGAATTAGATTCTGCATCCGGAGTAACATTAGACTCTACATCAGCAGACACAGAATTGGATTCTGCATCTGGAGTAACATTAGACTCTACATCAGCAGACACAGAATTGGATTCTGCATCTACAACAGAATTGGATTCTACATTCGTATCGGCAGAATTGGACTTTAAATAGAGCAAAACAGAATTAACCTCTGCTTCTGGGAGTATAGAACTTGACTCTGCCTCATCAACGGCAGAATCTGCCTCTTTTACAGAGAAAACAGTAGTA
The DNA here is from genome assembly GCF_000517105.1 of Fischerella sp. PCC 9605. Taxonomy (GTDB): domain Bacteria; phylum Cyanobacteriota; class Cyanobacteriia; order Cyanobacteriales; family Nostocaceae; genus PCC9605. Next base: position 648,830 of record NZ_KI912151.1, read on the forward strand.
TCTACCTCTACATCAGAAAGGCTTGAGATTGATTCTGCATTATTAACAGCAGAATTTGACTCTGGATTGGGGATGGCAGAATCAGAAGTCATGCAGCACTAGCCAAAAGAGGAAAATTTAGCAATTACCAATCTTAGATGATTTGCCTTTGTTACTGTGTTCTAGAAAGTTGCAAATTATTAAACAGTCATTTGTCATTTGTTATTTGTCCTCAGTACAGTATTTCATTAATTAGTAGCGAATTATCCTAGAAAAACTCTACGTTCCTCTGCGGTGTCTCTGCGCGACGGCAGTCGCTACAACGGGGGGAACCTCCGCAACGCGCTGCCTCCCCTCTGCGTTAAAAAAAACACTACAATTTTACGCAAAGCGGCCTTGAGTTTTTTGTATTTACAAATAACAATGACCAAGGACAAATGACGTTCCCCAGGTGCAAATATGCAATTGTAATGTGCCACAGTTTACTTAGTTTTTTTGCTTAGTCTTTGATAAATCGTTGCCAAAGCATTAGCATCGCCAACGTTACCCGGAAATAGCACCACTGGTAAATTCGGAAACTGGGGATGATCGGCGGGAGTCCGCACTATTGAACAACCAGGTAAAATCTGACCGAGTAACCGGGCTGAAGTCAAAGCCAGACCAGTACTCAGAACATCGTTGGAGGTAATACCACCTTTGCTAATTAAAAATCCTATATCAGATGGCAAACCCCGCACAACATCCATCAATAAACTAGAAACCTTTGTTCCAAACTGTAATCTTGTATTTACATCCTTAAAAGTGAGTTCTTTACGGCTGGTATAAACTACTGGCATTTTGCCAGCCTCATGTGCTGCATGGACACCTTCAAGAACCTCGCTTAGCAGCGTAGCAGATTGATTTTCCTCATCCAGCAAACGTGCTACATCAACTTCAACCCCAAGCGTACCTTCTGCTTGCAGTAGCATTTCCAGTTGCTGAGTTGTTTTTTTCACATGAGAACCAACAATCACTGCACCTGGTTTACCATTGCGTACGTACTCCGCCATGTTTTCGGGGGCGATTGGTTGGGTAGGTAAGGCAGCTAAAGCCGTTAAGATACTGGCAGCACTGCGAAACAAAAAGCGTTTGCCTTGACTGGCTGCTGTTAGAACATCTTGTGCAAAGCGATCCAGATCTGCTTGAGTTTCCCCATCAACAACACAGCATTGATTATCACTCAGGTTCATTAGGCGTTCTAAGCTACCAGCACGGTTGTTTGCAAGTAAAAATTTTTCTACAGAGTTCGCATTAATACGTCCTTTTGTTTTTTCTTCAACATACTCGGGTAAGTAACTGTGATGGTAGCTGAAGACAGAATCACGAGCGAACTCAGTTTCATGCACTGGCGTAGGTACACCATCAATAATTAAGTAATGTATGCTGTCGCGAGTGATACGTCCCCCTTCAAAAAATGCCGGGACGAGAAAATGAGCATCAAAAGGGCCGAGTTCCTCAGCAATGACATCGGTTTCGATTGGGTAATGTCCGCGCAAAGTGGAGTCAGAACGGCTGACGATGAGAAAATCCTGAGTTTTTTCAGTTGCCAAAGCTACTTTCAAGTTCTGACAAACTTCCCTAGTGACAGATGCAGCCGAATCTGGTGGTAATGCCCTAGTATTTGTCAGCACAAAGAAAATCGGTGCATCATCTTGCAACCCTTGGCGTAAAGTATCCACATCCCAACGCATTAACAGCAAGCAGCTGTGGACTGTTTGCGATCCCGTTGGATCATCATCAAGGACGATTATTTTTGGTTTAAGGGCCATGTTTGTGTTAACGGAGCGACTGTTGTAATTTTCTTATCTGGGATTGCACATCTAAGTCAATCTGCAATGATTGATTTAAAGTTTGAGCATATTCGCTTGTCTGACTGCTAACTTGTAAGGCTTGCAGATTGTCTAAATTATTGTCAAATAACTCTTGGTTGTCAGCAAGCAGCTTTTTATTATCTCGTAAAAGTCGCTCGATTTTCAAAGCACGAACTATATCTTCTCTGGTAAATTGCAGTGCAGCGATCGCAGTTTCTCTATCATTGATATTACTTGCTGAGTTGTCAGATGCTGCTAATTGATCAAGATAATCTACCGCTTGAATAACTGCATGATATCTATCGACTTCATTTAAAAGATTTATCAGTGTTTTGGAATAGGTGAAACGCCGCCACAGCCAACGCCCAATTACCACCGCCAGCGACACTACAATTAGCAAAACGATTCCCAACCCAATTGCAGAACCAATTGTGGGCAGAATAATCAACGCATAAATCAACCCGGTAATTATCAGGCTCAACAGCAGCGTTACCCGCACTTCTTTCATCAAAAATCCCAATCGCTGCTCGCGATTTTCCATAATCGCACGTCGGAGGACGTTACTTGGATTTATTCCGGTCAAACGTCTCAGTTCCCCTTTAGTTATTTCCAAGCCCAGTAAGTCCGGCTGCACAGATAAGTACTCCTGTGGAAGCGCGAGATGCATATTTATATTGAGTAGTATATATCCAAACAAAACTCCCACCACCCGCTCTCTGCTGGCATGAGTATTAATTACAGAAAGCGATCGCTCACAGATGGCAACCGCGCTTTACAGTTGTTTACAGACCGTTATGAGTTAACCTGCCACTTCGCAGGATATTTAAATGACGATCCAGCCTCAAAGAACATCTTGTGTTTTTATGGGGATGGTGGTAACGGCAAATCGCTGTTGTTAAAGTTTTTGCGGGAAAAGTGCTGTAAGCGGCTGCGTTCAGATATTTGGCAGGGGCTGAAGCTAAAAACAGAAGCTGAGATTGTTGAATACATTAAATTTGCAGATACTTGGGAATTTACCCCAGTGCCAGCAGTCCTACAGGATTTTGGGCTACCACCGAATGGAGATGACCAACCCCAAGACCCATTTTACGGGCTGTTGATGCTGCGAAGAAACCTTTCCAGAGCGGCGAGAGAATTAAATTACCGTCTGCGCTTTCCCCTGTATGATTTTGCCTGTATTTGGTATTTACATCAAAAACATCGCCTGTCATCTGAGAAGTTGAAAGAACTGTTTCCCCAAGAAGAATTTGAATTGGTGGTGGAAATTGTTAACGCGGTGAGTAACACATCTTGGGGGGCGATCGCTAAAGCAGTGCTGAGTATTTTTTCCAAGCATCTGGGTGAAAACTTTCACCTCTACTTGCAGCAGCGAGGGTTGAAAGAAGAGGATGTACAAGAAATTCGCCAAATGGATGTGGACACAGAGTTAATTTTTGAAATGCCGCGATTGTTGGCGCAAGATTTGAATGCGGCAATGTCCAGTCCCAACACACCAGAAAAACCAGAACGAATAGTCTTGTTTTTTGATACTCACGAAGCTTTTTGGGGTATACAACGCGACTTACCGAATACGCTGTATTTCCAACGGGATGAGTGGCTGCGGTATTTGCTGGCAGAGTTGGAACTCTCATCAGGTATTGTGGCAGTAGTTGCTGGACGAGAAGCACCACGCTGGCAGGAAGCGGATAAATACTCTATTCCCCAAGAATATTTGGATACTCAGTTAGTCAATCATCTCTGTGCAGCTGATGCGGATGAGTATTTGCAACGCGCCGGAATTAGGGATGAGGCTTTACGACAGCCTGCCATTGCTTATGCCAGTGTTGCAGAAAATCAGGTGCATCCATTTTTGCTGGGTTTGAGTGCGGATGTGTTGTTGCAGAACCCCACCCCCAGCCCCTCCCCGCAAGCGGGGAGGGGTGTCAATGAGCAATTTGAGGGACTTGATATCAATGCTTCTTTGGCGGAGAAGGCGAAACAGTTAACTAACCGCCTGCTGAAATATGTCAATCGGGAAATTTGCTATGCCGTACACGCTTTGAGTGCATGTCGGGCTTTTAACTATGAGATTTACGACGTGTTGGGCAGAGAGTTGGATTTTCATGCCACCAAGCCCAGTTTTCAAAACCTCACAGAATTTTCTTTTGTGTGGGAAGTACAAGCACGAGGAAAGGGTTGGTATCGCATCCACGATTTATTACGCCGCCTCAACTATGAAGGCGATAACGAAATTACCCAACAGGCTCATCAAGTACTTGAGCAATACTACCGCCAACAACAAGACTTAGCAGAAGCAATTTATCATGCCAACCGCTTAGATTGGTGGCGGGGTGTGGATGAATGGGTAAAAGAATTTGAGCGGGCATTAGAACTGAGTCGTTACGAGCAATGTCGCCAATTGCTGGAAGTTAGGAACGAGCTAGTAATTAAAAGTCATTTTCTATTGGGTAGAGTTTCACAAGCAGAAGGAGATTACTTTGCTGGCTTAGCTCGATATTCGGAAGCAGAACAAGAGTATCGAGAAACTGTGGCTGCTTATGAGCAAGAGTTGGTCATTTCTACCGATTATGTTGAGGTTCACAACAACAAAGGTAATGCTTTAGCAGCTTTAGGCGACTTACAAGCACGTCTTGCCTACCACCAGCAAGCGTTGGCTACTTACCGAGAGGCAATTGCATCTTTTAATCAAGCACTTCAGCGCGCTCCCGGTTATGTTAATGCTCACAACAACAAAGGCAACGTTTTAGCAAAATTAGGCGACTTACAAGCCAATCTTGCCCAACACCAGCAAGCATTGGCAACTTACCAAGAGGCAATTGCATCTTTTAATCAAGCACTTCAGCGCGCTCCTGGTTATGTTAATGCTCACAACAACAAAGGCAACGCTTTGCTAGGTTTAAGTGACTTACAAGCCAGTCTTGCCCAACACCAGCAAGCATTGGCAACTTACCAGGAGGCGGTTGCTTCTTTCAATCAAGCACTCCAGCGCGCTCCTGATGATGTTTTTGCTCACAACAACAAAGGCGAAGCTTTACGAAAATTAGGTGACTTACAAGCAAATCTTGCCCAACACCAGCAAGCATTAGCAACTTACCAGGAGGCGATCGCTTCTTATAATCAAGCACTCCAGCGCGCTCCCAATGATGTTAATGCTCACAACAACAAAGGCAATGCTTTGCTAAGTTTAGGCAAGTTACAAGCACGCCTTGCCCAACACAAACAAGCATTAACAACTTACCAAGATGCGATCGCTTCTTACGATCAAGCACTTGTACGCGCTCCCGATTTTGTTGGGGTTCACAACAACAAAGGCGAAGCTTTACGAAATTTAGGTGACTTACAAGCAAATCTTGCCCAACACCAGCAAGCATTGGCAACTTACCAGGAGGCGATCGCTTCTTATAATCAAGCACTCCAGCGCGCTCCCAATGATGTTAATGCTCACAACAACAAAGGCAATGCTTTGCTAAGTTTAGGCAAATTACAAGCACGCCTTGCCCAACACGAACAAGCATTAACAACTTACCAAGATGCGATCGCTTCTTACAATCAAGCACTCCAGCTTGCTCCCGATTATGTTTATGCTCACTACAACAAAGGCGCTGCTTTGCTAAGTTTAGGCGAATTACAAGCACGTCTTGCCCAACACCAGCAAGCATTGGCTACTTACCAAAACGCGATCGCTTCTTACAACCAAGCACTCCAGCTTGCTCCCGATTATGTTTATGCTCACTACAACAAAGGCTTAGCATTAGGAAAGTTAGGCGATTTGCTTTTGAAGTTATCAGACTCAGAAGCAGCCCTAAATAATTTTCGCTTGGCGCTAGCGGAGTTTAATCGCTCTCTAGAAATTGCTCCTGGTGATGAGTATGTTCACAATTTGAGAGACAAGCTACAAGAGATTTTGGACGAGCAGGGATAATGAAGATTGTAGATGCAATGTGGGAGCATAACTTTGTGTCGTAACGACAACAAGCTGTGAAGTAACGACAACAAGTGCGTTCCTAACAACAACAAGTTGTGTCGTTACAACAATAAGTCTGTTCCTAACCACAACAAGTTGTGTCGTAACGACAATACGTTGTGACACAACGACAACAAGTGCATTCCTAACGACAGCTTTTGGCGTGGTGACAACTAGGATCAGCCGCCTTCAGAAATGCCTGAAGCTACATTAACCAAGCCTGCCGATCCAGGCTTTGTTTGTGTAGCGACACCCTATAGGGTGACGTATTGGAGGTTGAGCAGCAACAATCTTCCTCAAAAGAGCGATCGCACTTTTTGACTCTCAAGCCCAGTTATTAGCTATTCCAAACAACCACCAACTAACAACCACCAACAATTTATCAAAATCTCTGATGTGAATCCGGAATCAGGAGAATTTCTTTTGTATTTCAAGATAGATGTACAAAACAGGGGTGTTTTCTTAGAAACAAGCATGAATTTCGTTGAAACTTGTAAAGCTCACTAATAATTTTAATGTTTCCTGACAATCATCTTATGAAGCTAAGCACTTAGGTGAAAGCACAATAGCTCAACCAATGGTAGTCTATAAATTACTGCTCAAAATAAAACAAAAACTTTCTTTGTTTATGGAGTTTTTTTCCGGACAATATAAATCAAACCTTTGATGGAGCCTTGATCCCTCAGTTGGTGGAGCCTCAATACCTCAGTACTTAGCTACGGTTTAAGTAACAAGCAAAAAAAAAGTAAATTTTTTAACAGGAGAAATAGGGTGCTTAACCTTCTCAAAAAGTTCCTTCCCGCTCGTCAGTTGAGACTTCCCTTACTTGGTTTACTTCTCATTCTTGGTGTTGTTGGTGAAAGGGCTAAACCTGTGTTAAGTAGCCAGTTCGCAAGATTACATGCTCCCACACCCCAAGAATTTAGCAATCAAATAACCACTCGTACTTGGTTACAACGTAATTCTTCCCCAGATTTGCAAGCCACAGATAAAGCAGTTCGCTTACGAAGAGTACTTGCCAAGTCAGATACCGTACCAAGCAAAGTTGCTGTGGAATCCAAAAAGGCGTCTGCACAAATTCCAGTTAATCAACAAACAACTTATACTTGGTTGCAGCGAAATTCTCCCATATCTACAGAAGTTCCTTCTGAGTCATTATCTCCCGAATTAGCAGCAGCACCTACAACTAAGCCACGCAAAAGCGCACCTAAAGCATCTATAAAAACCACAGAAGTGGGATCAAAAGTGAATTTCCCCAAACGAAATGGCATTTACCTTTACGGACAATCACCACAACCAGGACAGTTAGGGCAAGGATATATCATATTTGAAAAGCGCCAGAGTCAAGTGATCGGTGCTTTGTATATGCCAGATTCTGAGTTTAGTTGTTTTAAAGGTACACTCAACCCTTCAGGAAAATTGGCTATGACTGTTAGGGGTTATCCTGGTGAATTTAGCCCATTGCAAGTAGCTGCACGTGATGGGTTAATGCGAATGAATGACGATCAGCCATTCACCTACGATCATTCGGTCGCACTGCAAAACTATTATCGATTAAGGTCTATCAGCAGTAACGATCGCGAAATTTTGCAGATGTGTAAGTCCGAACAATAGAATTATGAATGATGAATTACGTCTGATGTGAATTATCAAAACCAATGTTATATCAAGGATTCTGGGCTTTGTAGAGACGCGAAATTTCGCGTCTCTACACCGAAAATACAAGGTTTCAGCCTCTAATTCACATTAAGCGTGAATTATAAAAAAAGTAAAATTCAACATTCATAATTTATAGTTCATCATTAAAATTCAATTCCTGGTTGAGCTTTCACAGCTTGATCGCGGAAAGGGTGTTTAACAAGAGTCATTTCTGTTACCAAATCAGCGTGTTCAATTAATGCTGTGGGTGCACCTCTACCTGTAAGAATCACGTGCTTATCGGCTGGTTTTTGCGCCAAGCCGTCTAGAATCTCTTCAACGCGCAAGTAACCAAGCTTAATCGCAATATTGATTTCATCTAACAATATCAGCTTGAAGTCTGGGTTGCGGATGTATTCTAACCCTTTTTGCCATGCGGCTTGTGCTTTTTCAAGATCGCGATCGCGATCTTGAGTTTCCCAGGTGAAGCCTTCGCCCATAGCGTGAAATTCTAACTGATCTAGCCAAAGACTGAAAACCTTTTTTTCAGAAGGTTCCCAAGCTCCTTTAATGAATTGAACAATCGCTACTTTATATCCATGACCGAGCGATCGCAACACCATTCCCAACGCCGCAGTTGTTTTTCCTTTGCCATTGCCAGTGTGAACTATTATTAATCCCTTTTCTGGCACTGCTTGTGCTATACGTTTATCTTGCACTTCTTTGCGTCGCTGCATTTTTTTGCGATACTGCTCATCAGTGAGGGTTGAGGATGAGGCTTCTTCCATTAATTGTTTAGCTTCTAAGTCTAGGTTCAATTCTGTTTGATTGTTGGTGTTCATAAACTTTTCCTGGAAACGAAACATATAAGAAAATGTTATATCAACCAGGATCGATTAAAAACTTAAGCGTTGGTAACGACAGCTTTAACATTCCTAGCGATTAGATATTTTTTACTTGGAAATCCCTAAGTTTGATGTCTCCCTTAGCCAGTCAAGCACTGATAAATGACTAGGTGTCCATCCAAGAAGATTCTTGGCTTTCTCCGAACGGATACGGCTATTGGAACCAAAGGCAAAGTGAGCTGCTTGTGATCCCCATTCTTGAGCGGCTTCCTCAACAGTCCAAGTTTGTGCTGTCCCGTCGAAACCAAGTTCATGATGAATCGTTTCGGCAATTTCCTTGAAACTTGATTCACCGTTTTCGAGGAAGAAAAACGAGCCAGCAGGAGCCTTTTCAAGAGCAAGTAAGTAGGCACTCACAACATCGTCAATATGGATAGTTGACCAAATATTTTCTCCTTTGCCAATATATCTGCCTGCTTGATATTTCTTAGCAACTGCAATCATCCCAGGAACTTGAATGCTTTCGGTATGTAAACCTGTCCCATAACCATAGATCAAGCAGGGACACATAACCACAGAATACACTCCCCGAACAACACCCTCAATCACATGAGTATCGATCGCCACTCGTCCAATTTTTTCAAACCGAATCGGACGCGGAATATCTTCGTGAAAAATCCGATCGCTGTATTCACCGGCTGCGCGATCGCCAACAATGCTCGATCCACTGGTGTGAATTACTTTCTTGCCTGAACCTTCAAGTGCTCGGAGCAACACCTCTGCGGCAAAGGAATCATCCGCATCTGCGGCATTAATGACAGCATCTGCCGACTGAGCAGCTTGAAAAAGCAACTGTTCATTGCTCAGTGTGCCAATAACGGGTTCAATTCCCCTGTGTTTAAGTAACTCAGCTTTTTCTTTTGATCTACACAAACCAATTACCGTATGTCCGGTAGCTACTAACGCAGTGGCTATAGATCCACCGATGTAACCAGTTGCTCCTGTTAGAAATATCTTCATCTGCTGGTTCATTCTTGTAAGGTGCAACCTAATTATGCAAAATTGCTTAGGATCGCGTAAGAACGGATATTTCTGTGCGTTAGTAACACAAGTGTTACCGGCAACCACATATCTAGAGAGGAGCTTGTAATGAGACATGCATCTTATGACGGAGCACGAGGCTGCTACATAGAAGCTGCCCTAGATGTAATTGCAGACAAGTGGAAAGGTGTAATTCTTTATCATTTGCTAGATGGATCGAAGCGATTTAATGAACTCAAACGAACCTTCCCTGAATTGTCGCAACGGATTTTGACGAGACAGTTGAGAGAATTAGAAAACGATGGAATAATCAGTCGAAAAATCTATCCAGAGATACCACCAAAAGTAGAATATTCACTGACAGATTTAGGTAAAATGCTCGAACCAACATTACTATCTCTTGAAAGTTGGGGGATCAAGTACATTGAAACAACGAGATATTCTCAAGAGCATTCCGTTAGAAAAGACTGATTAACCGTTGAGGCGACATAACATTTTGCTAGGCAGTATATTTAATTTCCAATTAACTAAATCTGCACTGTGTTAAACCAGTGCAGACTTAGGAATTCAGGCAAGCACTAAGAAATTTACGTGCAATCTGATATCTTGCACTGTTCTTAACAAGAGCCAGAGGCTCTTAATTCTCGTTACCAGGTTGAACCTGGTAACGAGGGTTTGGAGGCTCTGCCTCCGGGTTGTTGCATAGGCGTGCAAGGTATGAGCAATTGTAGATCGCAATCACCGGTACTTAATTCCAATGCAGTACCATAAGCTTGTTAGCGTCGATATTGGTTAGCTCCCGTATTTTACTGGGTGTCGCTAGCACTTCTTTTTGCAGTATCTGGGTAGACTGATCCAAAGTCTTTAACAGCTTCTGCTGATTCTTTGCCAATTCTCTGAAGGCGTTCACCAGGCTTATCCTCTGTTTGGCGGGCTTCTCCATACCACTCCCCTACAGTTTTCGGCCTGTCGGAATCATTCTGTTGTACTTGCTGGCGAACTCTCTCACCCAAGTCTTGGTTATTTTGCGCGGGGTAAGCATTTGTTGTCAGCAGTATAAAACCGACTAGGGCAACAGCCAAAAAACGCTTTACTTGAAGTCCCTTAAACAGAGAACTGATATGAGCGATCGCACTAGAAATCAAATTTATCATGACAATACTCCACGAGTTAATTCTCGATACTTTTCACGATTTGCAATATCATTGGCTCACTCCAAATTCAGCTAGCGCCAATAGAAACTGAACCTAGCTTCTATCTGTAACTAACTTCATAAACAGAGTTATAGGTTAGTAATGAAATCTGGTAAAAACCAACCTATTTTCGAACCAATTAGTTTTTTGAGTACAAATCCAAGACTAACTGCAAAAAAATAATTATTCCTCTAACAGAAGTCATACCTTGGTTATCAAAAAGAGAGACTTCTTGAAATCCTGTTACATAGCAGGAAACAATAAATTCCTTCCGGCGACAGTGGAATCTTTATGCTAAATGCGATCGCACTCTTGAGGTTTCTCCGATTACAGTAAGTTGCACATCATGCATAGTTAACATTAGACTCGGCGTATTTAGTGTTGAGAGTACAGCAATGTCAAAACAGCTGGGAAAGAAAATCGCACCCACACCTATGCCCAAAGAAATTGGGGTAGTTGATTTGATTGATAATTACTTTACCGCCTACAACTCGGCACGGTTGCGGGAAGCTTGTCAGCTAATGAGTCGGGATGTGCTACAAGAAGGCGTAACAGTAGGAGTTAGCCTTTCCGGTGCAATGACACCAGCAGGATTCGGAGTTTCGACACTAGCACCACTAATTCGCAATGGTTTTATTGACTGGATGATTAGCACCGGTGCAAATCTCTACCATGATATGCACTATGGTTTAGGCTTTGAATTGTTTGCTGGCAATCCGTTTGTAGATGATGTGCAATTACGCCAGCAAGGTACTATCCGTATTTATGATATTGTTTTTGGCTATGATGTGTTATTGGAAACAGATGCCTTCATCCGCAAAATTTTACAAGCAGAACCATTTCAAAAGCGGATGGGGACGGCAGAGTTTCATTATCTGCTGGGTATGTATGTCCGAGAAGTAGAAAAGCAACTGGGAGTCCAACATTCTTGCTTGCTAGCAACTGCATATGAATGTGGTGTACCTATTTACACTTCTTCTCCTGGTGATAGTTCGATTGGCATGAACGTTGCTGCTTTGGCACTGGAGGGTTCACAGTTAGTGTTAGATCCAGCAATTGATGTGAATGAAACAGCGGCGATCGCCTACAATTCGCGGGCAGATGAGGGTAAAAGTGCAGCGGTGATTATTGGTGGTGGCAGTCCCAAAAATTTCTTGCTACAAACTCAACCACAAATTCATGAAGTATTGGGGCTAGAAGAACGAGGACACGATTACTTTATCCAGTTTACCGATGCTCGTCCAGATACTGGTGGTTTGTCTGGGGCAACACCTTCAGAAGCTGTTAGCTGGGGCAAAATTGATCCGCAAGAACTACCCAGCACAATTGTTTGTTACACTGACAGTACAATCGCACTGCCTTTAGTGACCGCATATGTCATCAACCAGTGTCAACCCCGTCTCCTCAAGCGGCTGTACGATCGGCGGCAAGAGATGTTAGAGAGACTGCGGGCAGATTATTTAGCAGTTCATACTCAACCACCAGAAAAAATACCAGTTGCTATGGCTGAGGCCGCTTCCCAAGAAGTAGCAACCTATCCCTGTGGTAGGATGATTCCTCATACGCATTAGGAATTGTTAGTAGTTAGTAGTTAGTAGTTGGTTGTTGACTACTAACCACTAACCCGCTACTTGTGTCCCATCAACTAAAATAAGTAGCCATTTTCCCCTTGCTTTTGACTTAGATTTCACCCCGCTTTTCCAAACAAAATTTGTCGCGTAAAAGTTTAGAAGTTGTTTTAGTTACTTATATTTTCCTGCACCAATCACCAATTACCAATTACCAATTACCAATCACCAATCACCAGCCTCAGCGACAGTATAACTATTGAAGCAGAAGCCATTGATCTCTTTCGCACAGCAGATTCTAAAATGAAACACCACCTTCCATTAGTTAGAGGAAAGGGATTTTTCAGGTTTATTAGGATTGGTTCAAAAGAGAAATTTCAAGCAGGTATTACAAGCATCATCAAACATCCCAAGTCAAGAATTGAAAAATATGAGGAGGGAAAATGCAACACGATGAGTTTATTGGACAAGTTCAACATCGCGCCCGTTTGAGTTCACGGGGCGATGCAGAAGTGGCAACCCGTGCGACCTTGGAAACACTCGCTGAACGCTTGGCTGGCTATGAGCCTTTCGACGCTGCTTCTCAACTGCCAAGGGGCATTGCAGAGTATATGCAACATAGAGATGCAGGTATGGGGGAACGCTTTTCCTTAGATGAGTTTTTCCGGCGAGTTAGCGCTAGAGAAGGTGTAGAATTGCCCCAAGCTGTCTTCCATGCCCGTGTAGTAATGGAAGTTCTCCAGGAAGCAATTAGCGAAGGCGAGATTAATGATATTCGCGCTCAACTTCCAGAAGAATTCAATCCACTGTTTGAGGCTGGTAGTCAAGGAAATATGCGCGTGAATATCTAGTTGTCAATTTCTAATAAGAAGTTTAAATAACCACTACCACTGGATATGCCAGTGGTAGGTAAGTTTTTTAAACCAATAAGGAACATTTTCAGGAGCGTGGACACCATGCTATATAAAGATCGAATAGCGGCAGGACAATTTTTAGCTAAGGAGTTAGCAGCTTATGCTAACCGCCCAGATGTGCTGGTGTTAGCGCTGCCAAGGGGAGGTGTACCCGTTGCCTTTGAAGTTGCCAAAGCCCTAAATGCTCCCTTAGACGTGTTTGTGGTACGTAAATTAGGTGTACCCGATCAACCAGAGTTAGCAATGGGAGCGATCGCCACTGGTGGTGTGCGAGTACTCAATCAGGATATTGTGCGATCGCTGCGTCTTTCTGAAACAGTCATTAGCCAAGAAGAGGCAAAACAACGACAGGAACTAGAGCGACGAGAACGCCTCTATCGGGATAATCGCCCCTTCCCTGTTCTACGCGATCGCACCGTAATTGTAGTAGATGACGGTTTAGCGACAGGTGCAACTATGCGGGCGGCGGTAATGGCATTGCTGACACAACAACCTGCTCGGCTCGTAGTTGCCGTGCCGGTTGCTGCACCCGAAACTTGCAAAGAATTGGAATACGAAGTTGATGAAATTGTCTGTACCGTCACACCCAACCCTTTTTACAGTGTTGGTGTCTGGTACGAAAACTTTCCCCAAACCACGGATGAAGAAGTCCGAGAACTACTAGCAAAAGCGGCACAGAAGAATCATGAATCCGCAATGCCTGCTTAAACCATAAATTTAACTACTACCCACCATCTACTTAACTAATTCAGATTTAATACAACACAATCGTCAAACAAGTTATGAAAATTCCGCCAGAAATTACTTATCGCAACTTAGAGAAAACTGATGCTATTGATGCTTTAGTTCATGAAAAAATTGCCAAGTTGGAACAAATTTGTGATTACATCAGTAGCTGCCATATTGTCATTGAAAAAATTCACGATCACCCGCGTTCTGGTTCGCCCTACCGAGTGCGAATTGATATGACGGTACCTCCCGGTCACGAACTTGTGGCAGAAAGCAATCCACCAGATGTCAACCAATATCCACCCTTAGAATCAGTTATCCGAGATGCCTTTAATGCAGCTACTCGCCAGCTGCGAGAACTGACTAGGCAACAACGGGAAAGTGACAAAGCTAGAATTCATGTTGATGCACAGGAGACAACCGCACTTGTCACCAAGCTATTTCCAGAAGAGGGTTATGGCTTTGTGAGAACCTTGGATGGTCAAGAAGTCTACTTCCACCGCAACAGCGTACTGCATGATGAGTTCGATCGCATAGAAATTGGTACGGGTGTGCATTGTTTCGTAGAACTCGGCGAAGAAGGCCCCCAAGCCAGCACTGTGAAGATTGTTGATAAGCCTGGTGTCCGTGCTGGTAAAGCAGAACAGACGATTGTTGAACCGCCATTGGGTTGGCAAGAGTAGACTATAAAGACTATTTTCCTCTTGGTGTCTTAGTGTCTTGGTGGTGAAAAATAATTTTTGAAACACTAAGACACCAAGACACCAAGAAAAATCCATTTCCAAGACTTACACCTTGACAGGAGTAGTATTAAAGTAGTTACGCTTTAATTTTTCTCTGTATCATTGCAACATCAAAAATCAAAAAGCCAAAATACTTCCCCCCGACAACTAGCTTTTGTTGCCCTGCGAGATGTTCACAAGGGGGCTTATGCTGATGTGGCATTAGATAGAGTGCTGCAAAAAGTTAATTTAGCAGATAGCGATCGCCGTTTGCTAACAGAATTAGTTTATGGCTGTACAAGAAGACAGCGCACTCTTGATTTCCTTATCGACCAACTCAGTAAAAAGAAATCTCACCAGCAACCAAAAGACCTCCGTACCATTCTGCATCTCGGCTTGTACCAACTGTTGTATCAAGAACGAATCCCCGCTAGTGCTGCTGTTAATACCACCGTGCAACTCGCCAAAGAAAATGGTTTTTCTGGACTCGCTGGTTTTGTTAATGGTTTATTGCGCCAGTATCTCCGCCTCGGGGAGGAGGACACAGGGACGATCCCCGCGTCTTTGTTGCGACTGCCAGAAAACCCAGCAGAACGCTTGGGTATTTTACACAGTTTTCCCGACTGGATTATTCAAGTTTGGATAGATCAATTTGGTGTTGCCGAGACAGAAAAACTCTGTATTTGGATGAACCAAACTCCAACAATTGACTTGCGTGTGAACCCGTTGCGTACTGATATAGATGCAGTAGAAGCAGCTTTACAAAATGCTGGGGTTTCCTGCCAACGCCTCCCTCACTTACCGCAAGCGCTACGATTGCTGACAAATCCCGGGCCCATCCAAAATCTACCTGGTTTTCGCGAGGGTTGGTGGAGTGTACAAGATAGTAGTGCTCAACTAGTAAGTCATTTCCTCGATCCCCAACCAACAGAAGTGGTTATTGATGCTTGTGCGGCACCTGGAGGTAAAACCACCCATATTGCCGAATTGATGCGAGACGAAGGAAAAATTTGGGCGTGCGATCGCACTTCCTCCCGGATGCGGAAACTCCAAGCAAATATGCAAAGACTCAATCTCAAATCTATTGAAATTTGTATTGGTGACAGCCGCGATTTATCCCAGTTTACCAACTCTGCTGACCGTGTTTTGCTAGATGCTCCATGCTCTGGTTTGGGAACCCTACACCGCCATGCCGATGCTCGTTGGCGACAAACACCAGAATCTGTACAGGAACTTTCGATGCTTCAAAAGGAGCTTATATCACATACCTCTAATTTTGTCAAGAATAGAGGTGTATTAGTTTACGCTACTTGTACGTTGCATCCGGCAGAAAATGAAGGCGTGATAGAGTCATTTTTAGCCAAAAACCCAAATTGGCAAATAGAGCCTGCCAATCTGGATTCAGCTTTTTCTACGTATTCCACGCCACAAGGCTGGCTGAAAGTATTGCCCCATCAACATAATATGGATGGATTTTTTGTGGTTCGCTTAAGAAAAACAAAGCATTCAGGGTGAATACTGTCAGGGGTTGTAAGATTTCAGGGAGGGCAGAATCAACCAGAGGAGGCTGTGATGTCAGTGAACTCCAGTGATGTAAAAAACTTAGTAAAAATTCTGATTGGAGCAGCTTGGATAGACGGCAGAATTCAACCAGAAGAAAGGCAATATCTACGTCAGATAGCTCAACAAAAAGGCGTAGCTGGCGATCCAGATATAAAACCTTTGCTTTACGAATTAGTTCCCGTCCAACCAGTAGAGTGCTACGACTGGGTAAGGGAGTATTTAGGCGATCGCCCTAGCATGGAAGATTGCCAAAACCTGATTCAAGCCATCAGCGGTTTAATTTACAGCGATGATGAAGTGGCAATAGAAGAAGCTAAACTGCTCATGAAATTACAACAATTGTCTAATTCTAACCAGGAAGAGTCAACCCAAGCCGGATTAAATGCCCTTCTCAAACAAATTCAAAAGCTTTACCGTCGTTGGGTTGAGATTCAAAATTAAGTGAATGGTCATTTGTCCTTTGTCCTTTGTCGTTTGATAGTTGTTTGTTGTTTGTTGTTTGGGAAACACCACTAACAACCAACCACCAACCACTAACAACTAACCATTGACTAATGACTAATGACCAATGACTAATGACTATTTGGGTTCACCAACACCTGGGGTTTCGTCTTTTTCAACCTTGGGGACAATGCTGGGACGCTCTTTATCTTCCCAACCAACGGGACGCTTAGAGTTGTACCAAGCAATTGAACCAATCGTGACAGCAGCAATAAAACCAATCACATAAACCGCAGTGAAAGCAAAAGGAAAATGGGGTTCGTTTGCTGCTTGCGCTGCTGCTTGCATTAATAAAACCATGAGTATATTCTCCTAAAGTAGGCAACACTACTTAAAAACCTATAAAAAGAGCCTATCACCAACATCCCCCACAAGTCAGAGGGGGAGGGGGGAAATTAGGAGGGGGAGATGGGGAGAGGGGGAGATGGGGAGAAAGAAGAATTCTTTTTTCTCCCACTCTTCCACTCCTCCACTCCCCCACTCCTTCACTCCTCCACTCTTCACTGCGATGAGCTGGGTTTGAGTCTCTCTCGCCAGGAAGGCTGACTACCAGAGGAGTTACCAGAAGGAGGTGTATAACGTCGTCGTCGAGGTATTATAGGCAAAGAATTTGATTCTACTCGCCTGTACCGTCGTGGCGTGTTTGACGAGGTAGATTCACTACTGGAAGCTGATTCTGAACTACTGTAACGACGCTGATAGTAGCGCCGTCTGCGTCTTGGGGTTTGATCTTCTTGCTGCCCTTGGTAAGAGCGTCTTCTGTATCTACTTCCCCGATATGATTGCTGTTCGCCATCATCAGAATCTTTACTAGAAGGAACAGCGCGATTAATAATTCGATTAGGTTTAATGGCCTGTGCCTTGATAGTGCCTTTTCGACCTTCTAGTTTTGGTCGTTCGGGAAACTTCTCAACAGGCATCCCTTCTGTTGCTTTTTCCATGAATTCACGCCAAGTGTAGGCGGCGGTACTGCTACCACCTGATGTAGGTTTGTTATCGTCGTTACCTAACCACACACCTGTTACCAATTGAGGTATGAAGCCAATAAACCACAGATCGCGGGCATCATCGGTAGTACCAGTCTTACCTGCAACGGGTCTGTCACTCAACTGAGCAGCAGTACCAGTACCTTGATTAACTACGTTGCGTAACATCCAGGTCATAATCGCGGTACTGTCTTTATCTAATGCCCGCTTTGGTTTAAAATTATCAGTCCAGATTACCTTACCTTGGCGGTTGAGAATGCGGGTAATCCCGTGTGGTTCTACGTGTAATCCCTGTGTGGCAAAGGAACCGTAAGCACTGGTTAATTCTAGTAAATTCACCTCATTTGAACCGAGAGCCAAGGAATACATAGGCTTGAGTTCTGATTTAATTCCCATGTCGTGGGCTAGTTTGATGGTTGGATCAAATCCCACTTTTATCAACACTCTTACTGCAACAATATTAACTGACTTAGTAAGAGCATCCCTCATGGTCGTCCAGCCTCGGAAACCCTCATCGAAGTTTTTTGGTTCATAGCCATCCACAACTAAGGGGGCATCCAAATAACTCTGATTAGGGTTCATACCGGCTGCTATGGCTGTTGCGTACACAAATCCCTTAAAAGTCGATCCTGGCTGACGTTGTGCCTGGGTAACGCGATTAAACTGGTTCTGACCAAAATCCTTTCCCCCAACCATTGCTTTAACTTCACCGTTGCGAGGATCGATGACAACCATTGCTCCTTCCTTAAAGTTTTCCCAACGGCCCTGATTTCGCAGAGTTTTGTTAACTGCTTCTTCTGCTGCCTTCTGCCAAGTTGGGTTTATGGTAGTTTCCACGGTTAAACCACCAGCCTGCAAAACTTCCGGGGAAACATACTTGGGCAATTCTTTTTGAATGTAGCTAATAAAGTAGGGAGACTCTATTTGCCACCGCTTGGGCTTGCTAGGTCTGATAGCTAACTGTTCGGCGATCGCTATTTGTTTATCAAGTGCTGTAATATAGCCATCTTCAAACATCCGTTGTAATACTAGATTCCGCCGCTGCTTGGCGGCTTCTAGGTTCACCTGGGGTGAGAAGCGATTTGGGGCTGGAGGTAAGGCGGCGATTGTTGCCATTTCACCCAAAGTGAGTTCATGCACTGATTTGCTGAAGTATACCCATGCCGCATCTGCAACACCATATGCCCCTGAACCCAAATAAACTAGATTTAGATAGCGCTCCAGAATCTCGTTTTTTGAGAGATTTTCTTCTATTTTCTGTGCCAGGCGAGCTTCCTTGAGCTTACGCAAGACAGTGCGCTCTTGTTTGAGAAAGAGAATCCGCGCTAGCTGTTGCGTGATCGTGCTACCACCTTCTACCACATTCTGCGATCGCAAATTATTCCAGACCGCCCTGACTATTCCTTGAGTATCTATGCCTTGGTGCTGGTTAAATCTTCTGTCTTCTGAAGCGATAAAGGCTTTTTTGAGTTTATCTGGCATCTCCTCCAGCTTGAGATGTTCTGTGGTTGCTTCTCCTTGCTGTCGCAAAATTGTACCATCAGCAGCCTTGATGGTCAGTGTTTGTTCTCGAACAACAGCATTTAGTTCTGCTTTATCTGGTAAAGTGCGATCTATTGACCACATACCATAACTGATGGCAACGATCCCGCCACTGATACCTAAGCCAGCCCAAAACCAATAACGACGATAAAGCGGTTTACGACTGCCGGGAAGCTTTGCAACTCCCTGATTTAGTATCTGCTTTGCTTTCTCTGACTTTGTTGTTGAGCAGCTTTCTTCATTTATGGATTCCTTATTTTCATTGGAATCGCCAGGCGACGATTCCGATTTCTCTGTTTGAAGGTCACTCGACTTTGTCGCTCGTTCCTTAAACCAGGAGGTAAACTTCGCCACGTCAGTTCCTCGCTTCCAGCAGTTGCGACCTAACCACCATTAATTTTTCGGATTGGTCGCTACGTTTGTGTTAGTATAATATCCTAATAAATTATTAACTAAATGCAATACTAAGCAAAGATTTTTATCATTTACCGAAGTTTTTTTGTAGGAACTAATACAAATTTTTCTGTATTATTCGCAGTTGTAAAACGGTTGAATATATTTGCAAAACCTCAGACTTTGTCAAAGATAATAGGTAACGCAGCCAAAGAATGCTGTACATATAGTGCCGTTGCTCTTGGTAGTAATCTTGGTGATTCTTATGCAATTTTAGAGGCAGCTATAGAGGATTTAGCCAAAACACCAGGTATTATTTTAGAAGCAAGATCCAGTTGGTACAAAACCAAAGCTGTAGGACCACCGCAGCCAGATTATTTGAATGGTTGTGCGATACTGCAAGTCGAGATAATACCACATTTATTGTTAGAAAGTTTGTTAGAAATTGAAAAAAAGTTTGGGCGAGTCCGCAAAGAACGTTGGGGACCGCGAACTCTTGATTTGGATTTGTTGCTATATGATGACTTAATTTTGCATACCCCAAATCTGCAAATTCCCCACCCAAGAATGCGGGAACGAGCTTTTGTCTTGATACCGCTAGCGGAGATAGCCCCAGATTGGGTGGAACCAGTTTCTGGACGTACAATTCAAGAACTGGTAAAAGAGGTAGACTGTTCCCAAGTACATCTTTTTACTGGCATTTAATGTTACACCAAATAAACACAGAACAATGCTGATTTAACAAGCAACTTCGGTATTAACTTGTGATTTTTTAGTCTATATAACTTAAACTATGCCACTAGGTAGAGAATTACCCCAGCTGCTGAAAGAACGCTTGTTCTACAAAGGACGCAAGTTTGATTTTGAGGTCAATCGGTTGCGTTTACCAAATCAATCCGAGGGAGAATGGGAGTGCATTCGTCACCCTGGCGGTGCTTTGGCTGTGCCTGTTACCCCAGAAGGTAAACTTGTACTCGTACGCCAGTATCGTTTTGCAATTGGGGGACGTTTATTAGAGTTCCCTGCTGGAACTGTGGAAGTAAACGAAGACCCCTCGGATACCATTAAGCGTGAAATAGAGGAAGAAACTGGTTATCGCGCTCATAAATGGCAAAAACTAGGAGAATTTTTTCTAGCTCCTGGCTATTCTGATGAAATTATCTATGCGTATCTAGCACAAGATTTAGAAAAGCTCCAAACACCACCAGAACAGGAAGAAGACGAAGATATCGAAACAATCTTAATGACTCCTGAAGAATTAGAAAAAGCGATCGTGCAAGGTGAGCCTGTAGATGCCAAATCAATTTCCAGCTTTTTCCTGGCTCGCCCATTGCTAATTTAATGGTTAGTGGATAGTGGTTAGTGGGAAACAACCAACTAGTAACTACTAACTACTAACTTCCACAATCATGTGTTATATTGAATAACAGCAATCAAAAACCCAGAGTCACAAGCTCTGCCTTTTGAGACTAAGACCGCTTAGGCAACAAGGAGGTGATGCCCATGACAGATAGTAGTAAATGCATGGGTCATCAGGTTGCAGGAAATCGGCTGTGTGCCGGAGCTGTTCTCTAAAAGTCAGCTTTAGTCTTCTTGAGAGACTAAATTACCTCAAGCAGCTAGGCTAGCTTGGAGTTCCTTCCGGCAGTTAGATTGCAACCTGAAGACCCGCTAGACCGCTCTTACCTAGATCACCCGATCTAAAGTAAGAGCGGATAGCTTTTTATATATTGCTTTAAATATATTAATTAATCGTAAAAATTAAATTATTAAATTATAATTTTCTTAAACTAGAAAGTCATATTTTGTATTATACCCTTGGGAACTAAGTGTAATGATTTGCGTCTGTGGAGATGGTTGAAGCAACTCCTGCTCCAAAATTAAAGATAACCAACTACTTAGTTCTTTTAACGGCTGGAACTGTCAAGATGAGTTTGATCGCAGATTAAATCTAGACGTGTGAAAGTAAACAGTACGTATATTCATCTCCGCAAATTCCCCTATTTTCCATCTTGACAAACTTATAAAAATAAATATTTGTCAATAGATGGAAGCATAAAAGGGTTGAAAGGTTGATTATATTGATCAGCCTCCTTAGCTGAAGAGAAATTGATTAAGTAGGAGTTTATTGATATGGCGCAGTTACTCACTGAGGCAGAAATTAAACAACAACTAAGCAATCTCTCTAACTGGACACTAGAAGGATCAAAGTTGCAGTTAAACCGCACATTTAAAAATTTTGTGCAGGCAATTGAGTTTGTAAATAAACTTGTTGAACCTGCAGAATCAGCAGGTCATCATCCAGATATAGAGATTTCTTATAACAAAGTCAAAATCACACTTACGACACATGATGCAGGTGGTTTAACGCAGAAAGATTTCGATTTAGCGAAGGAGATTTCCCAGATTACTTAAGTATTAACTCTGAGTAATATTACAATTGAAATACAGATCATTTGTTTGATATTTAACCAATAGCTACTGAGTAGTTTTTTGTCTGTAGCGATCGCTGTTTTTGAGCTTGCAAACCAGACTCCCTATCTATATCCAGGATTTGAACAAGCAGAACCTGATGTGTGACAGTTACATTTGCGAACCTAGACGTATTGCCATCTGTGTCAAATGTTTTATAATGACAGGCAATGAGGATATGTTTTTGCATAAGTTAATCACATAAGTTTTTTACCAGAATTTAATTAGCCGTTTAGCTTAGCAAAAACTAAAATTATGTTTAGGGGCAAATATGCCTCATCCACAGGTTTCAACAAGAAGTCACATTTTCAACAATAGTTGCAGCAAATTAAAATTACCAATAGAACAAGGTGTGAGGAGAACAGGAACGATGTCTAATATCTTGTGGAAATCCTTAGTGGTAAGTCCAGCAGTTTTAGGAGCCACGCTGTTGGTTTCAACGACGGCGATCGCCGCTCCTGCTAGTACCGCCTCTGAAGCGATAAAGGCAGACTTATCAGCAGCTGAACAACAAGGCACTTCTGCACAGACAGCATTTACAGCTTCTGGTATCGAAGTTCCTCAACAGCCAGAAATTGTGGCTCAAGCGCAACCACAAACTGAAGTTAACGTCCTAGAACAAGTTAACCGCTATAGCAGCGAAGGGAAAACAGCTAATAACACTCAGTCCCAAGTGACATCGGTTTCCCAGTTCTCCGACGTACAGCCAACTGACTGGGCATTCCAAGCATTACAGTCTCTGGTTGAGCGCTACGGTTGTATTGCAGGTTATCCGAACGGTACCTATCGCGGAAACCGTCCTATGACCCGTTATGAATTTGCCGCAGGTTTGAATGCCTGTTTAGATCGGGTCAATGAATTAATTGCTACAGCAACAGCTGAATTAGTCACCAAAGAAGATTTGGCTACCTTGCAGCGGTTGCAAGAAGAATTTTCTGCGGAACTGGCAACCTTACGCGGTCGTGTAGACGCATTAGAAGCACGTACTGCCGAATTGGAAGCTAACCAATTTTCAACCACCACCAAGCTGGTTGGTGAAGCTATTTTTGCTCTCACTGACTCCTTCGGTAGTGATGATGATAACAATACCGTCTTCCAAAATAGAGTACGTTTAGACTTACAAACCAGCTTCACTGGTAAAGATGTTTTGCACACGCGTCTGGCGACTGGTAATGCACAAAGGTTAGACTTAGGAGTCCCGGGTAGTGCAGAGGGATTCCAAACCTTCAATATTACTGGCGATCCCGATAACGAAAACAACGTATTTTTAGATTGGTTGGCGTACTACTTCCCCTTGGGTGATAATGCCCGAGTATACGTTTCAGCCACTGGTGGTATTTGGAGCGACATCGCATCTACCGTCAACCCTTACTTTGAGGACTTCGACGGTGGTAACGGCGCTCTATCTACCTTTGCTTCTGAAAACCCAATTTTCCGGATTGGTGGTGGTGCTGGTGCAGCAGTTAACTTCGGTTTTGGTTCTGGCGGCAGTATCCTCAAACCAAGTTCTATCACTGTAGGTTACTTGGGATCTGAAGCAAGCAATCCTGGTGGCGGTTCAGGTATCTTCGATGGTAACTATGCTGCTCTTGGACAGTTGAACTTTAATTTAGGCGATCGCCTGGCATTAGCTGCAACCTACGTCCACGGCTATCACGGTTCAGGTAGCGCTTTATTTGATGCAGGTGGAATCCAAGGCGCAAACGTTCCTGTAGTAGGTACTGCACAAGCTAACGGTTTGAGTGCTACAAATGCATCTTCAAGTAATTCCTACGGCTTGTCAGCAGCCTTTAGACCAACCGACAGATTATCAGTTAGCGGCTTTGTTTCTTACCATGATGTGAGCGGTTTTGGTTCCGATGATGACTTTGAAGCCTGGAGCTACGGTTTAGGAGTAGCCCTTCCAGACTTCGGTAAGAAAGGCAACGTTTTGGGCATCTTCGGTGGCGCTCAACCCTACTCTCTGAACAGAGTAGCTGGTGTGAGAGATAGTGATGTACCTTACCACATAGAAGGTTTCTACAAATATCAGGTCAGCGATAATATTTCCATCACTCCTGGTGTAATTTGGTTGACCGCTCCTGGTCAAAGTAGCGATAATGACGATGCAATTATCGGTACAGTCAGAACAACCTTCACTTTCTAAATAGTTGTTGATTGTTGGTAGTTGGTAGTTGTTTGTTATTTGTTCCAAACAACTACCAACAAATAACTGACAACACTATAAAATCTTTTCCCCGCCATTGGGCGGGGATTTTTATGTTCGTATATGGAAAAATAACAAACCCCAGTGGAGAACCGGAGTATACTAAGAAGGTAGAGGGATCAAGGAAGAAGGAAAAAATATTTTCTTTTGCCTTTACCTTTTAACTTTTACCTTTTAGCTTTCACCTTACTGCCTGTGGAACTATCGTGTAAGTCAGAATACGCAATTCTTGCTTTATTAGAACTAGCAATTCATTACCAAAGCGGAGAACCGCTGCAAATTCGTCAGATAGCGGCACAACAAAACATCCCTGACCGTTATCTGGAACAGCTGCTAGCGACCTTAAGGCGTGGGGGTCTAGTCAAGAGCTTACGCGGGTCAAAAGGTGGATATCTTTTGGCACGAGAGCCTTGGAAAATCACGCTTTATGAAGTTTTAGGATGTGTGGAAGGCTTAGATAAGGTACAGACGTGTGAGGAAGACACTAGACCCAAAACCGTAGATGGTGGTGTTGTAGAAGAAATTTGGCAAGAAGCACGTCAAGCAGCGAACTCCGTTTTCCAAAATTACACACTTGCCGATCTCTGTGAAAAACGAGATTCACGGCGGCAGTTGGATTTAATGTACTACATTTAGTTATTTGTTAGTAGTTAGTGGTTAGTAGCTAGTGGTCAACAACTAACTACTAACTACTAACTACTAACCATTGACTATTGACCATTGACTAAGGACAAAAGAATGCGAATTGCTCATAACATCACAGAACTCATCGGGCGTACTCCCTTGGTGCAACTCAACCGCATTCCCCAAGCGGAAGGTTGTGTAGCTCAGATTGTGGTGAAACTGGAAAGTATGAACCCAGCAGCATCGGTAAAAGACCGAATTGGCGTCAGCATGATTAACGCCGCTGAGGAAGAAGGGTTGATTGTTCCTGGCAAAACAGTTTTAGTGGAACCTACCTCGGGAAATACGGGAATAGCCTTAGCAATGGTAGCGGCAGCTAAAGGATATCGGTTAATTTTAACGATGCCAGAGACGATGAGTGCTGAGCGACGGGCAATGTTGCGGGCTTATGGTGCAGAACTGGAACTCACACCAGGAATCGAAGGCATGAGTGGTGCAATTCGGCGGGCACAAGAGATTGTTGACAAAACGCCATATACGTATATGTTGCAACAGTTTCGTAACCCTGCCAATCCGGAAATTCACCGAAAGATGACAGCAGAGGAAATCTGGGAAGATACTGATGGCAAGGTAGATACGATCGTGGCAGGAGTCGGTACTGGTGGCACTATTACTGGTGTTGCAGAGGTAATTAAAGCACGCAAACCGAGCTTTAAGGCGATCGCAGTAGAACCAGCCAATAGTCCAGTTTTATCAGGAGGAAGACCCGGGCCACACAAAATCCAAGGAATTGGCGCTGGGTTTGTTCCGCAAGTGCTAAAAGTAGGATTGATTGATGAAGTGATTACTGTTACCGATGAAGAAGCGATCGCTTACGGTCGGCGTTTGGCACGAGAAGAAGGTTTACTCTCTGGAATTTCCAGTGGTGCTGCTTTGTGTGCTGCAATTCGTGTTGCCCAACGTCCAGAAAACGAAGGTCATTTGATTGTGATGATTCAGCCCAGTTTTGGAGAACGGTACTTAAGTACGCCCTTATTCCAAGACTTGGAGACATGAGTTGAACAAGGCTAATACTTGGAGGCAAAAGACACCAGCAATATTTGAGCAATCCTAAAATCAAAATTATGCTTGTTGAGCATGGTGAGTGATAGATAATGCATTTTGGAATGGTAGCAGTTAGCATCAGCTAACGGTACATTGAAATAATGGTAGATACTAACCACTACGAAACTCTCAAAGTAAGTCCAACTGCCAGCCAAGCGGAAATTAAGCAAGCATATCGCCGCTTGGCGAAGCAATATCATCCTGACAGCAATCAAGAAACGGCTGATGCTGAGCAGATTATCCGTATTAATGCTGCCTATGAAGTCTTAGGCGATGCTGAAAGACGCCAAAGTTACGATCGACGACTCCACAACCACCGCACCCAAAAATCTAACGGTAGTAGGCAGCAGCGTAGCACCGCTGCTGGGCAACAATACCAAGCAAAACGACAGGCAGGAAGAGATGTAGACGAACAAATTGAAGAATGGCTGCGTCTGGTTTATCAACCAGTAAATCGCTTGGTGTATGCCATTCTCAATTCTTTGAAAACACAAATTGAGAAATTAGCCGCCGATCCTTTTGATGATGTACTGTTAGAGGAATTTCAGGATTACTTAGACACTTGTCGAGATAACCTCAAACAGGCACAAATTACTTTTCGTTCTCTGCCCAATCCCCCCAGCTTAGCAAGAGTAGCGGCTCACCTTTACTACTGTCTAAATCAAATTGGTGATGGACTAGACGAGTTAGAATATTTCCCCCTGAACTACGACGAAAGTTATTTGCACGCAGGTCAAGAAATGTTCCGTAATGCTAAGGGATTATACTGGGAGGCTCAAGATTCATTAGGTGCGTATGCATAGGAATCGGCTGTTTTTAAGATACTGAGTTGATTAAGATATAACTGAACGAACGAAATTGCCCAACTCATCAAACTGTGATGTACGGAGACACGGTGCATGACGAACATCAAAGATGAAAATTTACTGCTTCCAAATCTAGATTCCCTTGAGGATGTAACAGAATTAGAGCGTGAAAACGCGCTGCTGAGTGCAGAATTTTTACAGGGTTGGGTCAATCAAGACATAGAACAGATTATTTCAGTTATGGCACCTGATGGCGTGATTTATGACCTAGTTTTTCCCGAACCAGTAAAAGGTCATGAGGCAATCCGTCAATTTGCCCAGGAATTATTAAGTGTTGTTAGTAATATCAGCTACCAGATAGAAGAATGGGTAGTGATGGGCGATCGCGTTGCCCACCACGGTATATTTTCCGGAACTTTCACCGGTGATTTTATGGGAATGCCGACAACAGGCAAAAGTTTTTCTGTGCCGTATTCTGAGTTTGTTACTATTAAGAACGGTAAAATCGTCTATCTCTGGGATCAGACAGATGGTTTGCAGCTAGTACAACAAGTAGGCGGTATGTAAGTAGAAGGCAGCTATGCTGAAATAGCGAAAGGAATTAGTTTCCCCTAGAAAGGGTAAAATATTAAGAAATATTAAATAAAGCTACCAGTGTACTCATGCAATGCATTGTAAATCGCCGCGCTCGGTTTTCGGCAAGTCATCGATATTGGTTGCCAGAACTGAGTGAAGCCGAGAATGTTGAGAAATTTGGTGCTTGCTCCCGCTTTCCTGGGCATGGACATAACTACGTCTTATTTGTCTCTCTTGTTGGAGAATTGGATAAATATGGCATGGTGCTGAACTTGTCTGATGTGAAACACGTAATTAAACGAGAAGTAACCAGCCAGCTAGACTTTTCCTATCTCAATGATGTGTGGACAGAATTTCAACAAACTCTGCCCACAACAGAAAATATTGCACGGGTGATCTGGCAGCGGCTAGCACCCTATTTGCCTCTTGTCCGCGTGCAGCTATTTGAAAATCCTGAACTTTGGGCAGATTATATGGGAAACGGAATGGAAGCTTATCTCACCGTCAGCACTCACTTTAGCGCCGCTCACAGGCTAGCGCATCCTGACCTTAGCGAACAAGAAAACTCTGAGATTTATGGTAAGTGCGCTCGTCCCAACGGTCACGGACACAATTATCATCTAGAAGTGACAGTAAAAGGGGAAATCGACCCCCGCACTGGCATGATTGTAGATTTAGGTGCTTTAAACCAGGCGATAGAAGATTATGTAGTTGAACCGTTCGACCATACTTTTTTAAACAAAGACATTCCTTACTTTTGGCAAGTTGTTCCTACTGCCGAAAATATTGCACTTCACATTAGTAACTTATTGCGATCGCCTATTCAGGAATTGGGAGCTAAGCTTTACAAAGTCAAATTAATTGAAAGTCCGAATAATTCTTGCGAAATTTACTGCACTGAGCCAATTTCCAACTCTGTCAGTGTGGCAGAAAATCAACCGATTTTAGCACGTCTATAACTGACAAAACGCAAAAAACTCACCGAACTCGAAGGGTGGAAGCCCCTCCCTTCAGGGATAAGGGCAAAGCATTTGTATGTATATCTTGACATCAAAACTGAATGTACTAGTACAAATGCTTTGCCCCTACCCAATGACCAATGACCTATGACGACCCTCACGAGTTAACTTTATTTCGACATACTTAGCTAACTAAATTGTTGGGCGTAAAATCGAGCATAACGGCGGGAAAGCGCTAATAATTCTTCATGAGTTCCCGATTCCACAATCTGCCCTTTTTCCAGTACTAAAATCCGATCGCACCTTCTCACGGTACTGAGACGGTGAGCAATAATAAACACGGTTCGCCCTGACATTAACCTTTCCAACGCCTCCTGCACCAAGGCTTCCGACTCCGAATCAAGGGCTGATGTCGCTTCATCTAGTATTAATATTCTCGGGTTAAGGAGAACAGCACGGGCGATCGCTATTCTTTGCCGTTGTCCACCCGATAAATTTACCCCTCGTTCGCCTACCCAAGTATCGTAACTATCGGGCAGTTGGCTAATAAACTGATGGGCATTAGCAATTATTGCGGCTTTCTCGACATCTGCCATGTCAAACTGATGTTGTCCAAAGGCGATGTTTTGAGCGATTGTCCCGGAAAACATGATGGTTTCTTGGGGAACAATACCAATTTGTCGGCGCAGACTGTTAAGTGTGACATCGCGAACATCAACGCCATCAATTAAGATTTGGCCATTTTGAGGATCGTAGAAACGGGGTAGAAGATTCACAAACGTAGTTTTACCAGCACCCGAAGCACCTACTAGGGCGATCGCTTCTCCTGGCATTGCCAACAAACTGATATTCTTTAGGACAGGTTCCCCAGGTTTATAGGCAAAAGACACATGGCGATATTCTACTTTGCCAGTGACTGGGGGGAGGGCGATCGCATCAGTTTTTTCTGTCACAGCAGGTTGAATAGCCAATAATTCAAAAACACGGTCAACAGACGCCTCACCCTGCTTAAACTCGTTGTAGTTGTTAGTGGTATGACTGACAGGGTCAATTAACGAAGCTGCTGCGGCAAGGTAACTGAAAAACTCTCCTACTGTCAACTGTTTTTGGGCAATTAGCCAAGCACTGATTAACAGCAACAATAAAAAACTCACCGCCTGCAAAAATCCTATAATTGGAATTTGAATCGCTTTGAGTCTTTCGGCAGAGTATTTCGCCCTCAAAGTACGTTCTGCTTCGCGGCTGAACCTGGCAATTTCGTAATCCTCTGCTGCAAAAGCTTGGACGATGCGGATACCGCTGAATACTTCTGTTAGTATTGCTGACAAGTCCGACACGCGATTTTGACTTTTGCGGGAGAATTTCTGCAAGCGTTCGCCAAACCAAGCAATTAACACACCCATCAGTGGCGCAACTATAACTGTGGCAAGTGTTAGCCGCCAATTTAGATAAATCATGTAGATGGGAATGGCTACCAACTGCAAAGCACAGGGGATAAAGTCGTGAAAGAGTTTATGCACCACTTCCCCAACGCGATCGATATCTTCAGTGAGGCGGTAAGATAAATCACCTGCTTTTGCGGTTTCAAAATAGCTGAGATTCAGCTTTTGTAGATGGGAGTACACCTGCTTGCGGAGATTAAAAGCTACTCTCAGAGCAGCTTTGGCCATATAGATATCTTGCACTGATTGAAAAAAGCCTCTAGCAAGAAATACTCCTGCTAAAATGCCAATCTCTGTGGCGATCGCGGTTACATTACCCGTGCCAAAAGCAGTTGTCAATTGCTTGACGAGCGTAAGTAGGGCTAATGTCGCCAGTACATATCCCAAGATGCCAATAAACCCTTTGGCAATGTTGTGCCACTGGGGCCGGATATACGGTAGAAGTTGCCAGTAATTAGACCGAGTTTTCAAGCTATAACGTCCACAACGAGGTTTTTCTTTGTTAGACGGTATCAGCTTTTTTGTAGTTTCTCTCTAGTTGTTGTCATTACGAATGAGAGACTGTAATCTAAGAGCCAACAGTATCATCTTTGTGGCTACCATTTTTCTCTCGTTTCATACTTTCTTCTAGTGCCTGAATTTGTTCTCGACGGGCTTCTAATTCCAAAGTACGACGTGCCAAATCTTGATTTTGCAAAGTTAAGTTTTGTCGCCACTGTTCAGCCCTTTCTGCTTCTTGGCGCAAAAAGTCTGGAGTAATGCCCGTAGCGAGATAGGTTTGGATCAGATTCAGTATCCAGTTGGTAGCTTCTTCTAGTTTTTCAATATCACCCGTGGGAGAAAGTTCGACTAAAACAAGCAACTTCTCGTTTAGAGTCTTGTTTTTTCCCAGAAGAAGAAAAGCCTCTTCTGGGATTGTCATCCACATATTTTCGGCTTCTTGACGTGCCAATAACCGCAATTGGAGCTGGTCTAAAAATTCGTTTTTATGTACTTGGGCTAGATATAGCATGACTTTGAATAAAATTATGAATGATGAATTATGAATGATGAAAATTTTCATAATTTATAATTCATCATTCATAATTCTTTTTTACAGCTATGCTAACTGACGCAAGCGATCGCGCAAGATTTCGGCTTGCTTTTGGGCTTCTGCTAAAGTATCCCGCACCTCCTGTACGACATTTGCTGGGGCTTGTTCGACAAATTTAGGGTTGCTTAACCTAGCAGTGAGGGATGTTATATCCGCTTCGATTTTGCTGAGGCGTTTTTGCAGTTTGGCAGTATAAGCCTCTATATCTACCACGCCAGCGAGGGGAAGTAGAACTTGTACCGTACCTATAACACCTGCGATCGCTCTTTCTGGTTCTGGTGGCTGTTGTGATGCTTCTGCTTGGGGCAAACTCTTGTTAGCGGTTGGTTGGAAAAACTGTTGCCAGAATTTTTGTCTAGCCTGAGAAGACAGTAAATTGCGGGCAACAAACCAAGTCGCAAACCCAAAACCAACTATCTCAAAGAAAGTTCCGAATAAGGGAATGTCGTCAATCGCATCTGCGATCGCCAATCCAACTCGTAACAAGTAAATTGCTCCGATAATTGCGACTACTTTCGTCCAACCAATTCGGGGTTTTTCATCACTGATACTTTGTTGCTTTTGCTTGCCAGCAGCGATGGTTAAATTCTCTACCTTAGCCAAATCTTGAATGTAAGACTGTCCAGAGGTGAGAATTTGCCTTTCTTTTTCGCTGTCGGTTTGCAAATTCACACTTACTTTCACTCCAGGCTTAACATCCGCTTCTGCACGTAGATTGCGGATTGTGCGGATTGTACCAATTAACAGTTCAAATTGTTCTTCCAAAGCAGAGTCTATTAGGCTTGTTTGGGCTTCTGGATAAAGTTGTAAGGATAAACTTTGCTTGGAATCTGTCGGTTGTTGGGTGAGAGTGTGCCAAATTTCCTCAGTAATGTGAGGCATGAAAGGATTAAGTAATTTCAAAATCCCTTCCAGCACGTATGCCAAAGTTTGTTGTGCTACTCGCCGAGATGCCGGATCTGCATTCTTTTGCAGGCGAGATTTGACCAACTCGATATACCAGTCGCAAAAATCACCCCAAATAAAATCGTACAGACCTTTAGCCGCTTCTCCCAGTCCGTAGTTGTCCATGTAACTTCTGGTTTGTTGGACAACACGATAGTAACGAGAGAGAATCCAGCGATCGCTCAACTCTAACTCCCCCTCTCTGCTTAACGGAGAGGGGGTTGGGGGGTGAGGTTCTCCCAACTGCTGTGGTGTTTGCCCGTCCAAATTCATCATCACAAACCGCGCCGCATTCCACAACTTATTAGAAAAGTTGCGGGATGCCTCCACCGACGGCGATTCATCGGTTTTGCGGTTGTAGTCTAGGCGGATGTCTTGACCTGCACCAGCTACTTCTTTAATCAGGGTATACCGCAGGGCATCTGTGCCATATTTATCCATCAAAATCAGCGGGTCAATGCCATTGTTCGCCGTCTTGGACATCTTCTTGCCATTCTCATCCAATACCAAGCCGTGAATGTAAACATCCTTGAACGGCATTTGTCCCGTAAAATGCCCCGCCATCATCGTCATTCGGGCAACCCAGAAAAAGATGATGTCAAAGCCCGTCACCAAAGTACTGGTGGGGTAATAAGTTGCTAAATCCTCGGTTTGTTCGGGCCAGCCCAAAGTTGAAAATGGCCAGAGTCCAGCAGAAAACCAGGTATCCAGCACATCTGGATCGCGTTCTATCTTGACATTTTCGCCAAATTGTGATTTTAGCTTCTCCTGTGCTTCTGCATCATTCCGTGCCACAACAAACGGCGTGTTATCGGTAATCTCGCCGCCAGTTTCACTGACAGCGTACCAAGCCGGGATCTGGTGTCCCCACCACAGTTGACGGGAAATACACCAATCTTTCAGCTTCACCAACCAGTCACGATAGACTTTAGTCCAACGCTGGGGAACAAACCGTGGCGAATCTTTTTGGTCGAGGAATTCTAGGCAACGGTCTGCCATCGGGCGAATTTTGACAAACCACTGAGTAGAAAGTAAGGGTTCAACGGGGACTTTACCGCGATCGCTATACGGAACCGTATGCTTGTAATCTTCCACCTTCACCAGAAAACCATCAGTCTCTAGTCGGGCAACCACATTCTTTCTGGCAACAAAACGGTCTTGTCCTTGGAACTCTCCAGCATTCTCGTTGAGGGTGCCGTCCTTATTCATAATATTGATGAACGGCAGACTGTGACGCTTACCCATTTCAAAGTCATTGGGGTCATGGGCGGGAGTCACTTTTACACAACCGGTGCCGAAAGTAGGGTCAACCAATTCATCACCAATAATCGGAATTTCCCGATTCATAATTGGTAGCGTCACAGTTTTCCCAATCAGATGCTGATAGCGTTCATCATTGGGATTCACTGCTACTGCTGTATCACCCAGCATTGTTTCTGGTCGGGTTGTCGCCACTTCTACATAACCAGAACCATCTGTGAGGGGATAGCGGAAGTGCCAAAGATGACCATCAACCTCTTTTGCCTCCACTTCCAAATCGGAAACGGCAGATTGTGATTCTGGACACCAGTTGACCAGATACTTTCCGCGATAAATCAGCCCTTCTTCGTAGAGACTGTTAAAGGCTTCTAAAACAGCTTTGGATAAACCCTCATCAAGGGTGAAACGTTCCCGCGACCAATCTACCGACACACCCAAGCGTCGCAGTTGATTTACAATTGTCCCCTTAGATTGTTCCTTCCACTGCCAAGCGCGTTCCAAAAACTTTTCGCGCCCCAATTCGTAGCGAGTTTTGCCTTCTGCCTTGAGTTGCTTTTCCAGAACTGTATGGACAGCAATGCTGGCGTGGTCAGTTCCAGGCAGATAAAGAGCATTCTCTCCCTTCATGCGGTGATAGCGCACAAGGGTATCTATCAAACTATTGTCAAAAGCGTGACCCATATGCAAACTGCCTGTGACATTGGGCGGTGGAATCACGATGCAGTAGGATTCGCCACCTGCTTTGGGGTCAGCTTTGTAGACTTGATTTTCTTCCCAAAATTTTTGCCACTTAGCTTCAGTGGTAAAGGGATCGTACTGACTAGGGAGGTTAGTAATTGTTGCGGTCATGCTGGGAAAACTAAGTGCGGAAGGACTTTAATAAATTTTGCCACAGTGTTTGGAGAGTGTTTTATAGAAATGAATGCACCAGGCGCAGAGGACGCAGAGACAAGAGAGTTAAAAGAGGAGATGAGCCAGTTGGCAGGAACTGTAATTGGTGCGGCAATTGTGGTGCATCGGGTGTTAAATATATTGGCGATCGCAATCAGCACAGATGTAGTTCTGTTTACCACGACTAAGCCCGTTATTACGGTTAGCTTAGATGTACGATATGGACAGTTCATCCCTTAATTATGCAAGGCCTTTTTTCACACGAGCGATCGCTCACCCGTTCATGCAAATTCTTAGAAAAGCCTTAAATCATAAACTCTTTGAGCGATTAAGCCACAAATCTAATGCTCAATGCGATTCACATCTCGGTAATCTTTGAGACATTCAGCAAACCGTGATGTAATTTTCCGTTTTCGATCAAGTCTCGCAATTAGACAAATCGCTGCATCCGATGTTACCGTTCCACCACTAAAATTCACTACGACTGGATGTGAATTTTCAAAGTGAGAATTTGAACTGTTTTGGGATACAATCTGTCCGACGAGGGGTCATGTGTTTTAAATGCTTAAACCCTTATTATAATACATTTTGGCAGTTTTTGACCCATTTTTTTGAGAATTTGTGAGAAATCAGGGCTATGCTAAAGAAAATCTCCCTTGGAGCGCTATTGTTATTCGCTGGTTGGGCTAGCGTGAGGTTCGTATTCCCCCACATCGACAACTTGATTGGTCGCAATCACCTTCCCTCAAATATGGTGATTAAGCGAATTCAGGAACTGTCAGAGCTAGCTACCGTGCGAATGCTATCTGAGGTCGTGATTCCAGTAAGGGTTGAGAACAAAGTATTTGGACAAACCGTTGGCGTGACCAGCTACCTGTATATTGTTCGAGGGCAGGTTTTAGCGGGAGTAGATTTATCCCAAATAGGAACCAGCAACGTTGCTGTTTTTGGAGACAAAATTGAGATTCAATTACCAGTGCCTCGAATCTTGGATGCCAAAGTCGATGTGTCTAAGTCAGAAGTTGTTGAATATCACAAAGATTGGCTGGCTCCAGACATTTCTCCAGCCTCAGCGCAGCAAGTCCAACAGCGAGGGCTGGCAGCAGTCGTGAAGCAAGCTTGCGAAAATGAGGTTTTAGCGCTCGCAAACCGTCAAGCAACATTTACTCTTTCACAGTTACTTGGGCTTACAAATCAAAAAGTTGCTGTCAAAACAACAAAACCTGAGACTTGCAAATATTAACCGACATCTTGAAATAGCGATCACAGTGCAATGAGCCTATGGTCAAAAGGCTCATTGCGAAATGTACTTAAAAACTTGAGTAAAAAAGCGAGAGTGTCATGTAACAATTTATATAAAAAATGATTTTCTGACTGAAAATTTAGCACACGAGGGTAAGTTTAAATAACAACTCCGAAGTTATGCACTAGCCCTCTAGGTGACTTTATGATTGAACTCCTAGCCGCACTTTCAGCTTCAGCGGCAGCAGGAATTAGAATAGCTTTACCCCTCCTGTTTATTGGACTGTTGCAAGGTAACAATCTTTGGTCACAAGTACCGATTTTATCTCACATTTCCTCACATTTTTTACTAGGCATTCTCAGCAGTTGGTCATTTGTAGAGATATTTGCTTCCAAAAAGTTGATGGGGCAACGGGTGCTGCAAGTGATACAGCTGTTATTGTCTCCGCTTGTAGGGGCAATCATGGGGTTAGCAGTAGCTTCAGCAACAACAGCCCCTGACTGGTTAATTGCCTTAATTGGCGGTTCTGTTGCTTTGGTACTCCAGCTAGTTCAAATCGGCTGGTTTTTTCGTTTGCGAGGTTTACCCCTGTGGGCAGCTTTTATTCAAGATGGATTGTGTATTGCTTTAGTATTTTTCGCCTTTGATGCACCCAGGCAAGGAGGATTAATTGCTTTAATTCTGCTATGGTTTGCAGTTCGTAGTGGTAAATATTGGTATCGTTGGTATTGGGAAAAGCGTAGAGAGTACCGCCGAGTTCATTTATGATTGTACGAGAAGCCAAGTTAAACGATACACTCGCGATCGCTCAAATCCATGTAGATACTTGGCGAACAACATAGCGTGGTATAGGTCGTAGGGTGTGTTAACGCGACAGCGTAACGCACCTTTTAAGCAATAAGGTTCAGTTAAGATTTTGATCCCCCCTAGCCCCCCTTGAAAAGGGGGGGACTGGAATCTTGAAGTCCCCTTTTTAAGGGGGATTTAGGGGGATCTCCAAGGATTGAATTGTACTAACTGAACCGTATTGACCTTTTAGGGACTACCAAATGAAAAAGTATCCAAAAAATCTCTTGTGGAGGCAGGTGTCTCGCCTGCCGCATGATAAGGGCGAGCGGAGACGTCCACCCCACAAGATGGATAATACCAATTCCCTTTAACTGTGAAACATATGTAGATCCCCCCAACCCCCCTTTTTAAGGGGAGCCAGTGCGTTGCTTTTCCACGCGTTGTAGCACCTGGCGTGGGCTATAGAGAATCATCTGTATCAAACATTTAGAGAAATGGTATAATTTACTTTT
Organism: Fischerella sp. PCC 9605; assembly: GCF_000517105.1. Taxonomy (GTDB): domain Bacteria; phylum Cyanobacteriota; class Cyanobacteriia; order Cyanobacteriales; family Nostocaceae; genus PCC9605. The sequence goes on from NZ_KI912151.1 coordinate 685,180, forward strand.
CAGAAGTCCGTAGATAGTCACCGTGTCAGTCAATTGCTCCCAATGCCAAAAGCGTTAATCGCTGTGACTTAGTCAGACCATTAACACCAGCAATATTCATACCCTCATAAGGTCTTTGACTTCTAAGAACTTTCACACACTCTCCTGTCTCGACATCCCAAAGCCGGATTGTCTGGTCTTCACTGCTACTAGCAAGCAGACAAGAATCGATGAATACTACTGCATAAATCCATCGCGTGTGACCTTGCAGAACTTTCAAACACTCTCCAGTTTCCACATTCCAAATTCTTACCGTTTTGTCGCTACTTGCACTTGCTAGCAAGCGACCATCAGGACTGAAAGATACACTGATGACAGCCCCAGAATGCCCATGCAGGGTTGAGAGACATTCTCCGGTCTTAACATTCCAGATTTTTACAGTTTTATCTTCACTACCACTAGTCAAGGTTTGTCCATCTGGGCTGAAGACGGCTGACCAAATGGCTTTATTGTGTCCTGCAAATTTTCTGATGCATTGTCCTGTCTGCACATCCCAACTGCGGATCAAAGAATCTGCACCAGTGCTAATCACAAACTTGCCATCATGACTAAAAGTAACTGTTGAGACAGCCGCGGTGTCATGTTGAAAAACGTGCAGACATTGCCCAGTATGCACATCCCATATTCGCACCTGTTTGTCACTGCCACCACTAGCGAGGGTTTGCCCGTCGGGACTAAAGGCGACTGAAAGCACCCAATCTAAATGCCCTCTCAAGATTTTCAGGCACTCTCCAGTTTGAATATCCCAAATCCTGGCTGTTTCATCAGAACTGCCGCTTGCCAAAGTTCTACCATCAGGACTGAAAGCTAGAAAGCGCACCCAGTTTGTATGACCCTTGATAGTTCTGATACACGTGCCAGTATTGATGTCCCAAAGTTTGATGATTTGGTCTTCACTACCACTAGCTAGAATTTGGCATTCAGAATGATGATTGCGTGGAGAGGCGGCTAATGCCCAGATACCGCTACCATATCCCCGAAAGCTGCGGAAACATTTTCCTGTGCGAACATCCCAAAGTTTAATCGTTTGGTTATCATCACTGGCAATCAAATTTTGTTCATTGGGACTAAAGGCTAGCGATCGCAAAGTATTAGTATGTCCCTGTAATGTTTTCAGACATTCGCCAGTGTGAATATTCCACAGTCGGATAGTTGTGTCACTACTACCACTGGCAATGGTATTGCCGTCACTACTACAAACAATACACCAAACATGACCTGTATGTCCTTGGAGTGTATGCAGACATTGACCTGTAGATACATCCCAAATCCTCACAGTGCCATCTGCACTACCACTCACCAGCATTTTGCCATCAGTGCTGAATGCTACTGAATATACACTCATGGTGTGTCCCTGCAAAGTTTTCAGGCATTCGCCAGTATTGATATCCCAGAATTTAATTGTCCGGTCAATGCTTCCACTGGCTATAGTTCGACCATCAGAACTACAGGCAACACAGAAAACCCAATCCGTATGTCCTCGCAGTGTTTTCAAACACTTGCCAGTCTGTATATCCAACAGATTAATAGTTTGGTCGATACTGCCACTGGCAAGGATGGGGCGATCGCCACGTTCAAGCAAAGCCACAGAAAAAACAAAGCTAGTGTGACCTCTAAATACTTGCAAACATTGACCCGCAAGATTCCACTGCTTCACTGTTTGGTCATCGCTAGCACTAAATAGGGTTTGACCGTCAGCGCTAAACACTATCGAACGTACCCAGCCTGCGTGTGCTTCCCAAATCAAGCGCTGTTGTCCATCTGTTGTTTGCCACAAAGAAATTTTGCCGTCAGTATCGCCACTTGCGATCAGACTACCATCTGGAATAACCGCTACCGTAAAGATGTAACTTAAATTAGCAGTAAACGTAGATTTCGCTATATCCGAATGAGCAAAGTTAGTCTGCTGTAAGTTTGCACCTTTTAAATCCGCTTGCCAAATCGTTAACTCAGAAAAGTCATGATTGCTTAAGTTTACGTTTAGTTGGCGAAGTAAATTAATCGTATTTCCACCCACATATCCTGTTTCAATTGATTTTTTGCCGCGCAGTGATGCCACAATCGTCATCAACTGGGCTTCTATTTGATGGGCGGTTCCAAAAATAGAGAGTAATTGTTGAATAAGAGGATTGAGAATCAGGTAAATTTGGATTTCTTTGATGTAGTCTTTGGCTGTGGCTTTGATGAGAGCATGGGTTTTGAAGAGGGAAATCTCCTGATTTTCAATTTCGGTGCAAACGTGTTGAATTAAGCAACTAGTCATATACTCCATCAAAACAGGCTGTAGCGTAAACAACCCACTGCCTTTTTCAATCAAAGAACGCCTCTCTAAAGCTTCTAATGCTGCCAATAATTGAGAACTGGTAGTTGGCGATCGCAAATCAGCCTGTAATTCTGTAAAACTTACTGGTTCGCGATTAATTGCCAACCAGTACATAATTTCTTGTTCCAAGGCTGACAAACGCCGAAACTGCTGTTCTAACAAATCTTGAATATCACCAAATATGATCGTGCCTTGAGCAAGAAATTGAGAGATATTACTGTCAAATAAATCACGAATAGTAGTGGCTACAATTTTCAAAGCCAAGGGGTTGCCAGCATAAGATTGAATTAGGGTTTGCCAGTCATGAGTTAACCCAGTAAAATTTCCTTTACAGTTAAAGATAGCTTGTCCTTCTGCAATTGATAAACCAGATAACTGTAAAGACCTAACGGGTAATGTCTCTCCTTCTAAAATGGCGATTTCTTTTGGTTTCTCTCGGCTTGTCAGTACTAAACAACTTTGATGGCGGAACTCACCAATTCTTTGCAAAAGTTCACCATAACCTTCATATCCTGACCTATAATTACCTGTCCTTCCTAGCTCACTACTTGTCAAAATAGTCTCTCCATTATCGAGAATGATTAGACAGCGATGCTTTTGGAGATAATTAAGCAACCGATAAATTTTTTCACTGACAGATTCCGGTAATTCACTTTCTTTTTGTTGAGATATAAATTGAATTAAACTAGCAAGTAGTGATTCTAAACTAGGAGCATTATGGAGAGAACGCCAGATAATATACTCAAATTGTTCCTGAATTTTCTCCCCTAACTTTACAGATAAAGAAGTTTTGCCAATTCCACCAATTCCCAATAATGCTACTAACCGACAGCGGTCTTTGAGTATCCATTTTTCGAGAATTTCTAATTCTTGAAAGCGTCCATAAAATACAGTAACATCAATTGTTTCGCCCCAATCCTGATGCCCCTTAGTAAAGAGAAAAATCGGGGAGTTTGATTTTGGATTTTGGATTGGGGATTCTCTAGTTTTATTCTGTTGTTTGGCTTGCCGTTTTAATGCTGAACGAAAGTTATTTTTCGTAACTTTCACGCCTAGAACATCTGAAAGCATTTTCCAAAGTTGAAAGCCTACAAGTTTAACGTAGTCGGCATCATATCCTAAACTTTCCGCTATCTCTGGATATGTTTTTTGTTCCCAACACTGTCTAAATATGACTTCTTGCAAGTCATTTAAAGCTGTTTCTTTCAGAAGGCTTTCAACAATGGCTAAAGCTTCTTCAATATTCATTCTTCGCAAAAATTTTTCAAATCACAGAAAAAGAAGCTTGCAATGAGTGCTTAAGTACTCACTACAAACTGCGGTTTATTTATGTCTATCTACTTAATTGTTATAACCTGTTGTGAGAACTACTAACTATAGCTAACTAAATTCTATAACTTTTAATAACTTTTAGTAACTGCAAAGGCTGAGCAAGTTTTTTAGGATGCTATCAGTTGCTGCAAAACAAGCAACAACTAAATCATAAATCATCACTGTCATTATTCGGAAATATGACCACAACCTTACAAAGACGCACAAGCGCCAATGTCTGGGAGCGTTTTTGCAATTGGATTACCAGCACAGATAATCGTCTATACATCGGTTGGTTTGGTGTGTTGATGATTCCTACTTTGCTCGCCGCTACTACCTGCTTTATCATCGCTTTCATTGCGGCTCCTCCCGTGGATATCGATGGTATCCGCGAACCCGTTGCCGGTTCTCTACTTTACGGCAATAACATCATTTCTGGTGCTGTTGTGCCATCTTCTAATGCGATTGGTTTGCACTTTTACCCCATTTGGGAAGCTGCATCATTGGATGAGTGGCTATACAACGGCGGATCATACCAGCTAATCATCTTCCATTTTCTAATCGGTTGCTTTTGCTACCTCGGTCGGCAGTGGGAACTCAGCTACCGTTTGGGAATGCGTCCTTGGATATGTGTGGCTTATAGCGCACCCTTAGCTTCTGCTACAGCAGTGTTCCTCATCTATCCGATTGGACAGGGTTCTTTTAGTGACGGTATGCCCTTAGGTATTTCTGGAACCTTCAACTTCATGTTAGTGTTCCAAGCCGAACACAATATCTTAATGCATCCTTTCCATCAACTAGGTGTTGTGGGTGTGTTTGGCGGTGCTTTAGTTTCTGCTATGCATGGTTCCTTGGTGACTTCTACCTTGGTGCGCGAAACTAGCGAAAGCGAGTCAGGCAACTACGGCTACAAGTTTGGTCAAGAAGAAGAGACATACAACATTGTTGCTGCTCACGGCTACCTGGGAAGGCTTTTTTGGCAATACGTCAGCTTTAGAAACTCCCGTTCTTTACACTTTGTTCTCGCAGCTTTACCTGTAATTGGTATCTGGTTCACCGCCTTGGGTATCAGCACAATGGCGTTCAATCTCAATGGTTTTAACTTCAACCAGTCCGTAATAGACTCTCAAGGACGTGTGATTAATACTTGGGCGGATATCATTAACCGTGCCAACCTGGGGATGGAAGTGATGCACGAGCGTAACGCTCACAACTTTCCTCTAGATTTGGCTGTTACTGCTGCTGTAATCAACAGTTAAGTTTTTAGCAATTGAGGTTTCGGTTGTTGTTCTATGAGTGCTTAATGAATTACAACCAATGCTAGCGCTCCTCAAAGGGGCGCTTTTTCTTGTCTCCTAAGTACAGCTTTGCGTAAAAATGCAGGTTTTTAAACGCAAAGGTACGCAGAGTCAGCGCGGAGGTACGCAGAGTGTTGGTGCAAAAATTTCGCTATCAACTTATGTAATGTTGTACTAAGTTTTTAAACTAGAACCCCACGAGCAATTGCCCACAACGAGGGAATGAAAATTTCTTCCCCGATCCCCGATCCCCGATCCCCTTTCCCCTATTTTCAAGACAGGGTAATTGGCAAATGATATCAGAAAGAAGCATTAAAAAGCATATGTGAATTATTTTTGAGAATGGTAATGCAGTTGGCGATCGCATAATATACTGATTTAACAAATCAAGTACAGCGCGATCGCACTTTAACCATCACATTTTTTAATTCAACTTATCCGTAATTAACTCTCAAAAACTTGTAAGTATTACTGGGACGGACGTAGATGCACGAGCGTAACACTCACAATTACCCTCCAGACCTGGCTGCTACTGCTCCTGCAATCTCCTACCACTTCAGATTTCGGTTGTTATTTCTATGAGTGCTTAACGAAATACAACTGATGCAAGCGCTCCCCAAAGGAGCGTTTTTTTATTAGTCAAAAGTCCAGAGTCAAGAGTCAAAAGTAATTACTCTGGACTTTTGACTCTTGACTCTGGACTCCGCGTAGCGGTTACAAAATCCCGACCATGTGCAACAGACCATGTCCGGTAATCAATTCAATCACCAGAGCAATAAAACCAAGCATGGCAATACGACCATTCCATACTTCTGCACTCGTAGTAATACCCCATTCCCAACCCTCTGGCGGATAGATTTTGACCTTTTTCTTCATTTGGTAGACTTGGGAGAGCTTAATACTAGGAGCTTTGAGAGCATCAACTACCAAGTCTGCTAACGCTCTAATAAATACCGGATGGGTGTTGAGAGCAGGTACGCGGCGGAAGTTATGAATTCCTGCTTCTTCTGCTATTTCTCGATATTCGAGATCAATTTCTTCGAGTGTTTCAATGTGTTCAGAAACAAAACTAATCGGTACGACAACCAAGTCTTTCACGCCTTTGGCTGCAAGTTCCGGGATAGCATCTTCGGTGTAAGGTTGCAGCCATTCTACTGGGCCGACACGACTTTGGTAAGCCAATGTATAGGCATTGGGTCGATTGAGCGTCTGCATAATTGCATAGGTGCATTCCTCAATCTCTTGCTGGTAAGGATCGCCTGCTTCTTCTACGTAGCTTTTAGGAACGCCGTGAGCGCTAAAGAAGACATGAGCATCATCTGCATTGGGTACTTGGTCAATTTCCTGGGCTATCAATTCCGCCATTGCCTGAAGATAGCTTGGTTGATTGTACCAAGAAGGAATAACTGTGTATTCAATACGCTGAAGTCTTGGGTCTTCTTGCCAAAGTTTTTCTAATAGTCTAAAGCTAGAGCCGCTGGTGCTGATGGAAAATTGAGGATAAAGGGGTAATATTACCAGTTTTTCGATGCCATCTTGAATGATACGAGCGATCGCTTCTTCTGTGTAAGGATGCCAATAGCGCATTCCTATGTAGATTTTTGCATCTTGCCCCAAGGCTTGCAGTTGTTCTTTCAGGGCTTCTCCTTGGGCTTCGGTGATGCGCCGCAACGGAGAAGCACCCCCAATTTTGCGATAGTTTTCTTGAGATTTTTTTGTGCGGCGTGAAGCAATAAACCAAGCTAGGGGTTTTTGCAACCAGGGAAAGGGTAGGCGAATAATTTCTGGATCGGAAAATAAATTAAATAGAAACGGCCCAACATCTTCTAATTTCTCTGGACCACCGAGATTGAGTAGTAATACGCCTACACGACCCATAGCAGTGAAAGTCCCCCAATCTTTTCAGCTTTTTCACTAATGTTAACAATATATCTTTATTAAATATATAAGTTAACGACAAGGAATAAAGGCAGTGGCTACAATTTTACGAGATTGGAGTTATCGTTACCAGTGGCTTTATGATGCTATATCCCGTTTGGCGGCTATAAGCGTAGGTGGCGAAGAACGTTTCCGACAACTAGCTTTGCAAGGCTTAACAATTAACTCAGATACGAAAGTTCTAGATTTGTGTTGTGGAAGCGGACAAGCAACGCAATTGTTAGTGAAATTGTCACAAAATGTAACAGGACTAGATGCCTCACCCTTATCTCTGCAACGTGCAAAACAAAATGTACCACAAGCAGAATATGTGGAAGCTTTTGCTGAGGAGATGCCCTTTACAGATAATGAATTTGATTTGGTGCATACGAGTGTCGCGTTACACGAAATGCAGCCTGAGCAATTGCGAAAAATTATTAAGGAAGTATACCGTGTGCTAAAACCTAGTGGAGTGTTTACGCTAGTAGATTTTCATAATCCTAGTAATCCTCTATTTTTACCATCTGTGTGGCTGTTTTTATGGCTGTTTGAGACAGAGACTGCTTGGCAGTTGCTAAAGACTGATTTGCCTGGGTTGTTAGTTGAGACAGGGTTTAGTATTGATAAGCAAAGTTTGTATGCAGGCGGAAGTTTGCAGGTGATCCAGGCGAGGAAGTAAGGAAAGGGGGAGAGATGTAGAGACGCGCCATGGCGCGTCTGGGAGAGGGGATGTGTACAAAGCTAAAATGTTATAGATTGATTGATCCGATTGCTATAGGTTAGTTATGACTGAAAATAAAGCATTAATCCAAAATGCTGACATGGGAGATTTGACTGATTCATCTTCAGTCAATGCAGATGAAAAACAAATAGTTGCTCTGCGTACTTTGCTAAAATTACCACCAGAAGAACGCAATGCATTGTTAGCGAAGCAGGCGGCGACTATTGCAGAATATTTTGTCCCAGGTAGCGAGGAGATGGAGTGGGCAGAAGAATATGTAGAAGATGAAAACTGGGATGACGAGTAGTGAACCTAAGCGGGGTGAGATTTGGCGTGTCCAGCTCGATCCTACCAGAGGCGATGAAATTCAGAAAACACGCCCGGCTATTGTGATTAGCGCTGATGGATTGGAAGGTTTGAAACTGCGTTTAGTCATCCCGATTACTGGTTGGAAACCAGCATTTTCTGGCATTCCTTGGATTGTACAAATAACACCTTCGTTACAAAACGGATTAACAAAAGCTTCTGCTGCTAATCCTTTACAAACTCGCTCCGTTTCTGTAGAACGTTTCACAAATAAACTGGGTGTACTGGAAGAAAAGAAGCTGGAAGCGGTAGTATTAGCATTGGCTGTGGTAGTTCAATATCCATAGAGATTGCATGCACAAATTACAAAGCGTTTAATACCTGCGTTTGAATCCAAATGAGTAATTCCTGGTTTACTCGTTCGGGATGCTCATCATGAGCACAGTGTCCGGCGTCTTCCACTTCTATTAATTGCAGTGCTGGGTTGTAATTTAAGAAACGACGAGACAAAGCAGGGGGAATCATGCGATCGCACTTACCCCATAACAACAAAGAGGGAATCTGGAGATTACTTAAAATAGACTTAATGCATGGGAAAAATTGCGGACTGAGCATGGCTTGGATAATCGCACAAAATGCCCTAGCAGAGTGGCGATCGCGAGCAGGTGTTGTGAGAATTTCAATCAACTCTTCCGTAATTGCTTCTTTACGGGCATAAGCCATTCCTACCCAATGTCTGAGGACACAGGGATAACGCAAAAAATAAAACAGCGATCGCAACAACAGAGGTGAGGCGCAAATATTTTTAAAACTACGCAGTAACGGACGTATCACTGCTGGAATTGATTCTTCAGTGCTTGACGTATCCGGTAGACTAATCATAACAACGCCTCGCACCATCTCTGGATGAGCCGCTGCTGCTGCCAAACAAGTTACAGAACCAATCGAATTACCCACTAGCACGACGGGTTCTTTCACAAACGTCCGCCAAAACTCGTAGACTTGCTCTACCCAAAGTTTGACAGAATAAGAAACATTAGGCTTGGCAGATGCTCCAAAACCCAATAAATCCAATGCGTAAACATTGTAGTACTTTGCTAATTCTGGTATATTCTGTCGCCAGTGACCAATAGAAGCACCAAAACCATGCAGCAAAATCACTGATAACTTACTTTTTGGATTAGGCACGCAGGCGTAACGAATCTTCCAACCCCGCCACAACCAGTCTTTATGGTTACAGTAATGCTGAACAGTTGGTATATGGTAACGCACAGTAGATTTACTCACAGATTGTAACGCCTCATTTTCTCTGTTTAGCGTCGCCATAAAAGGCAGACCAACTATCAAACAGGCGGTAGAAACCCAGACATAGAAACTAATGACATCTGATTGATTAATAGCAAAAACAATCAGAAATATTGAGAATGGTAACGCTGTCAAGAATACTATTAGATAACTGGGTATCTCAATTTGAGGATAATAGAAATCACTACAAGTATTCATTAATTCCTTACACCTTGAATTTCTGTTTCATGTATTAGGATAATTGTTTCAGCACCTAGTCTACCCATTTCTGGCGCTTCTCCCATTTCCATTTCAATCGCATAAGTCCACGTACCAGAATCTGGTTGGAAACTTAAAATTTTGCCCATACCACCAAGAAAGAAAACTACTTGATTGGCACTATATCTTGGTACTGTTTTAGTAGGCATTTTTATCCTCCTGGTAATCGGTGATGTTGAATTCAATCAATAGAGTGATAGTGCCGGCTGCTAATAGGTAGTTATTATTTGTCAACAATAAACTAGTCACAACCAGTAACTAAAGACTTTTAACTATTAACCAAAAATTAACAAATTTCTTAGTTATGTTTTTTGGTTGACGACAAGTTTTTAATAAACCTCGCGTTCGTATTTCGATAATATTTCTCCTCAGTACTGAAAATCCCTATCAATAGAGTTAGAATATGGATACTCTAAAGGATGATTTTTGTAAAATTTTGTGGTTAAAAACGCCGAAAAGCTTTGTTGGCTATCCTTAGAACTGCTAGCCCCTCAGTTGTACTTGCATTCTCTAAGCATAAGGGTTGAATAATCAATTGTGTGTAACTCAACTGTAAAGACATCGATCGGTGGAGGATGTGATCGTAAAGCCTGAAAAGAAAAAAAATAAGAAAGACAGATCCCCGACTTCTCACCAGAAGTCGGGGATCTTACAGAGTGCAACCTCAGATAGAATTGGTTCAAGCGAGTGAACCTAAATGCCGCAAGAATTACTATTGGTGCAATAAGTCATTAGATTAAGCGCGCCATCAGAGCCAATATAGATCGGTTCACATTAGCTGTCACTTAAGCAACCTGCACCAAGCCCTCCGGGTACCCTGCGGGAACGCCTTACGGCGTACGGGGGTTCGCAATCGTGACGGGAAGCGGAACCACTGCGGTGGACGGGTCTCCCGGCATAAAGCAAGTGGCGTCCAAGACTGCGACCCCCTCACCGATGCGCGTCTACAAACCCCTCTCATAATTCTCGTTACCAGGTTTAACCTGGTAACGAGGATATGGAGGCTCTGCCTCCAGGCAGTTGCAGGTGGTGCAATATATGAGTTAAAATATGTGACTTTCCAATAGAGATGCGATCGCTTCTGGGTGTACCTTTTTAAATTCCTTTTGACCCAATTGTAAAATACAGTTGGGTGCGCTATCGCAACATTTTAAACAGCCAGTAGTCTCAATCACAACTCGATCTTGTAAACCGCGATCGCACAAAGTCTTTTGTAATTCTGATAATAATCCTTGACCACCCCGTTTGCGGCAACCGGACTTTTGACATACCAAAATTCTCGCTTTTGGTTGCAGGGGTATTTTTTGCATTGGACAAATACCAAGTGGTTTCACCCCATAAACTTTGAATTTGATTTTGCCCGTATGGGAATTTAATTTGCTCAGACCAAATACGCGAATGAGTTCACCAGGTTGTAAGTTTAAACTGAGAGAGCAACGTAACTGTTTAGGAAGTTTCAGCCGCACTTCCCCAGATGCGATCGCCAAGCGCAAGTATTTAAACTCCCCTGGTGGATCGCCTACAAAACCAAGAAACTGTCCCTCCAAGTTAAATTCCGATAAAGTCAGGTACTTGTCACTCATTTTTTTTGATTGTTGGTGGTTGATGGTTGGTTGTTGGTGGTTGGTTGTTGGTGGTTGATTGGTGGTGGTTGGTTGATAGTTCCTTTTTCCAAACAACAATTAACAAACAACAAGCAACAAACAACAAACAACAAATTTTATGCGAGACGCTTTGCTTCAAAAGTTTGAGGTAGTTCTAGCGGATCTGGTAAGTTAGGAAAGGCTAATTCCCAACCATTTGCCAAAGTAAAAATCTTACCCTCTGCTCCTTCTGTTTGTTTAACAACTTCTTCCTCAAGGTCTTTTTTAGCAACATAAACAACCAAAGTACCAGCACTATTTTTACGCAGCATTACTTTCATGATTATGATTCCTCATTCTAAATCTTTTGATTTTTCAACCAGTTCCAGTTCTTTTTTGCGACAACCAACGATAAATCCCGTATTTAGGAAATGTACTGCATAGATATAGGATCTCTGTAAAAAAGAGCCTATGCTAACGACGTAACCAATCTCTCCCTTTTTACCGAGAATTACACCAATTTCTTGACCTGGAAAAGTTCCATCGTTCTTGATCTGCTTGCGGAGTCGAACTTTATCACCTATGTCAAAAGCAGGCGGATCGTATAGCTCTATTTCATCATCTGATTGCATGGGAAACCTTCTGTTTGTAAACTAAATTCAGAAGTTCTTGAGTAGTGAGGCTGCGTTTTTTCTCGATTGACTGCTGCCGTACTGCGTCTAATACAGATTGGGTTTCTTCTGTATTGAGGATGATGCCATGTTGCTGTAGCAAATTAGATAGCAAATGCCTGCCAGAATGCTTACCTACAACTAAACGCCGCTCCCAACCAACTTCTTCGGGTGCAAATGGCTCGTAGGTGATAGGGTTTTGCAACACACCGTGAGCATGAATACCAGATTCGTGAGCGAAGGTATTTTCACCAACAATTGCTTTCCAAGGCGGTACAGTGCAACCAGATGCGGCTGCTACCAGTCGGGACAGTTCTAACAAACGCTGAGTATCGATGCCAACATTAATACCATGAATGCGTTTGAGAGCCATGATCACTTCTTCTAAAGCTGCGTTTCCTGCTCTTTCACCCAACCCGTTAACTGTGGTATTCACTGACGAAGCTCCCGCTTTTATACCAGCAAGGGCATTAGCAGTTGCTAGACCAAAATCATTGTGGGTGTGGATTTCCACAGGAATCGTCAAAGCCGAAACTAGCCGATTGACTTTTGTGTAGGTGGTAAAGGGGTCGAGAACGCCGACAGTATCGCAGAAACGAAACCGCGATGCACCCCACTCTTGGGCATAGTGCGCTACATCAAAGAGGAAGTTTTCATCTGCACGAGAAGAATCTTCTCCTCCTACTGCTACCCAAAGACCTTGATCGACAGCAAAGCTGATACTATCTTTGAGTTGTTGCAAAGTTATCCGCAACTGACCGTGAAATTTCGCAGCAATTTGAATTCCAGAGACGGGAATGGAAACATGCATGCGGCTCAGACCACAGGCCATAGAAGCCCGAATATCTGAAATGACAGCGCGATTCCAGCCTAGCAACTTAGCAGATAAACCTAAGTCAGAAATTGCTGCGATCGCTCTTGTTTCCTCCTCACCCATCGCCGGAATACCGACTTCTATCTCGTGAACGCCGATAGCATCGAGAAATTTGGCGATCGCTACTTTTTCTTCTTTGTTGAAAGCAACACCCGCTGCTTGTTCGCCATCACGCAGAGTCGTATCATTAATAAGAACTTGATTCATTGCAAGAATACCTCTTAGGCAATATTTTTCATACCATTTCTGGTTTGATGCCCCGAAAAATTACTGGTAATGAGCAATGACTTAATTAAGGATAAAAGATGAAGGATGAATAATGAATGTTGAAAATTTCATAATTGACATCTTGCACTATTCTCAACAAGAGCCAGAGGCTCTTAATTCTCGTTACCAGGTTCAACCTGGTAACGAGGGAGGCTCTACCTGGAAGCTGTTGCAAGTAGTGCAAAGTTCATAATTCATAATTCATAATTTTTTCCTTCTTTATAATTTTCACCCAATCATTCTTTGCATTCTGTATGGCATCAAACCAGGAATTGGTATAAATTAATGATTATTTTCTCCAGGATGATTAGAGATTTCATCGAATAGCATGTAGCTAATATAAGTCTTAGCAATTCCTGATATAAGTAATAAGCTAAATCCAGCAATTAAAGTGGAAATCATAGTGTTCACCTCGAATGTTTGCAATTTTTACTGTTGACCTTACGCAGATGCCCGTACTTCAAACTAAAATTGAAAATCGTGCAGCTAGTACATCATGACGACAATAATTTGACTTTTGACTTCTGTATAGCAGTATTAGGTTTGGTCTTCTAACCAATCAAAAATTCGTTCCAGCTGCTCTATGTCAACTAAACCATATTGCCAAAGAAGCATGGGTAATGGATCGTTATCTAACTCTCTTTTTCGCAGAGCCACAGCGATATCCCCTCTTGAAAGTGCAAGTTCATTCTGCAAAAAATCGATGAATTTTATATCACTGTGACAGTTCACTCTCATAGAAAATTTGACAAACAATGGTGAAGTGTAAAGTATGAATTGTTGCTAAGTTTCACTGGCGTGAGCTAGCAAATATTTTTCATCCTTCTCTATCAATTAGCTTGGAAATGACTATCTTCGTTGCTGAAAATTTTTCTCATTCCCCAGAATGCTAGCCGCAAAAATAAACTTCTGAGATTTGATGAATTGTGTTAGTCAAACAATTAAAGCTGCCAGCATTCCTCTAGCCAATCGATTAATTCTTGACGAGAAGCCATAAATTGCTTAACGGTACTGCGAACGAGAATTGCAGCAAGACCGCTATTTATTTGTACCCGCAATGAACCATCAGGAAGACACGAACAAGGAATCATTAATTCTTGCAAGCGATGATAGACTTGCCAGCGATCGCTCAAAGGAATCTGGACAATATAGCGATCGCCTAAAGTGTTAGAACTGTGCATTTGTTGATTGTTGGTTGTTGGTTGTTGGTTGTTTTATTAACCACCAACTATTGACTCTTGACTCTGGACTCTTGACTATTTAGTTTTTGTTCGAGTTGCTCGATGCGTTCTAGCAAAGAGCGGATCGCAGTTGCTTCTACATCAGGAAGCTTGCCATGTTCAAGAGGAGAGAGACACTCATCCCGTTTGCGAGAAATATTCCGTCCGGGAATTCCTACCACAGTGCAATCCGAGGGGACATTCCGCAGCACAACTGAACCTGCACCAATGCGGACGCGATCGCCAATGGAAATATTACCCAAGACTTTCGCACCTGCTCCTACAACAACGTTTTTGCCCAAGGTGGGATGGCGTTTACCAGTTTCTTTGCCAGTTCCGCCAAGGGTGACGCCTTGGTAAATCAAGCTGTAATCCCCGACCATGGCTGTTTCACCAATCACAACTCCCATACCGTGGTCGATAAACACCCCTTTACCAATTTCTGCACCTGGGTGAATTTCAATCCCCGTCAAAAACCGCCCGAAGTGAGAAATTAAGCGGGGGATAAAAAACACCTTGTGATGGTGCAACCAGTGGGCGAGACGATGCAAACAAAGCGCGTGAAACCCAGGATAGCAAAACAGCACCTCTAACCAATTTCTTGCTGCCGGATCGCGCTCAAAAATGATGCGAAAATCACTTAACAGAGGTTCCAAAAAAACTCCAGAAGCCAGAGTTTTATTTTGGTCGGTATTTGCACTAGCCGACGTTTTTGCAGTCTTGGAATTTCGGATCGGGTCTAAGGTTTGTTGCATCGGTTATGCCCTGATTAAAAAAGCGGTTCCCTATTTTTCTGCTTATATCAGGTTGCTTGCAAAGGAACTGTGCATCCGATGCTGATTGGATTTATTGGATTGATTAAGGTTGTACTCAATCCCTCAAACCCTGATTTAATGGAAATTTAGAATTCTTTTGGGGGTAGGGGTGCTAGTATTCTCGGGCTGGGGGTTCTGGTATTTTTGGGTGCAGGGCTAGGTATTTTTGTACTCAATTGCAAGCTCTTTGCGAGTAGGGCTTTGCAGCGATTTAGGCAAGAGATTTTTGCATAACTTAAAGTGTACTCATCCGCACGAAAATATGCGGTTGATAATATGAAAAGTAAAATTTCTGTATATGCAATCACTATTGATATTTTATTATTTTGTTGGGGAAAAAACAAGTCTAGTCAAGGGTTAGTAGTTAGTGGATAGTGGATAGTGGGGAATAGGGAGAGTGGGAGAGTGGGAATGGGGAGATGGGGAGATGGGGAGAATAACTACTAACCACTAACTACTAACTACTAACCACTAACCACTAACCAGTAGTAACAGCGATCGCAATTTTGCCTACAGCATGTCCGTCTTCGCTATAGGCATGAGCGGCGGCTAATTCTTGTAAGGGATATGTGCGATCGATAACAGTGCGAATTTTACCTGCTTCAATTAACTCTTTCAGATAAACTAAATCTTGGGCATTAGGCGATTCAAACACGAATTTAGCTTTTTTACCAGGAATGAAAGTAGTCAATACTCGCTGTAGGAGATTTTCCGGAGTAGGCAGTGTAGTAACGTAAACTCCGCTTGGTTTAAGGACTTTTTTGCAATCAGAAAAAGAACGCTTACCAACTGCATCAAAAATAATATCGTACTGCACAGTATCTTGGGTAAAATCTTGTTGCGTGTAATCAATGACGCGTAGACGCGTAGCGGCTTGCCCTTGGGCATCCGCTCCCAGAGATTTTACTAAATCCAGGTTCTTTGTACTGCAAACTCCTGTTACTTCTGCACCTAACACCTTAGCAATTTGGACTGCAAAAATTCCCACACCACCGGAAGCCCCATTAATTAAAACGGCTTGTCCTGGCTGAATTTTACCTTGGTTTCGCAGTGCTTGCAAAGCAGTCAGCCCTACCATGGGTACAGAGGCAGCTTCTACATAGCTCATATTTGTTGGTTTGGAGAGCAGCAAACTTTTCTGGAACAGCTGCAAATTCTGCGTAAGCACCTCCGCTAAGCGGGCTGAGAGTAGCGTAAATTTGGTCTCCTATCCTGAAGCGTGTAACATTAGAACCAACTTCTACAACCTCACCCGCCAAATCATACCCAAGAATCATTGGGAATTTATTGCCTGTGAGAATTTTCAACATACCCTTGCGGGTTTTCCAATCAACGGGGTTAACGCAGGTGGCATGAACCTTGACAAGTAACTGATCGGGTTTTATTTTCGGTGGTGCTACATCTTCGTATTGCAACACATCTGCGGAACCATACTGACGAATGACAACTGCTTTCATAGTTTCCCTCCTAGTGTCTTGATTTTTCGATTGAACTAAGAAAGCATCTTTTTGCGGATAAATTCAGTTTAGTTAGTAATTTTGCAGTCAAACAACCTCCTGTTGAAAGGGAATTAGAATTGCGATCACGATCGCACAAACAACATTGTTTTGCATTCGCTGGCTACCGCATGACAGCAGCCAGCGAAGAGAGTGACTTATGCAGTTGCCATTGCCATTCGCTGACAAGATTCAGCACAACGACGACACATATCAGCACAAGCTTTCATTTGAGCATCATCGCCGAAGCGATCGCAATCTTCCGCACAGCGAGAGCAAATTTCCGCGCAAGTACCACAGGTACGAGCGTGCAATTCAGAAGTCCGAAGCATAAAATTAGCGCTGGTTTCACAAATTTCAGCGCAGTCGAGCAATAGCCGAATGTGAGATTGTTCTGCGTGATTACCGCCTTTTTGTAAGCAGTATGTCACGGTATTCAAGCAGATGCTGTGGCAGTCTAAGCAGTTTTGAATGCACTCCTGCATCTGCTGATTAACTTGGTTCAAGGTAAGTTGTTGTATTGCCATAATTTTTACCTCTCCAATTGCTGAGGTTAGAGGCTCGATTACCTCTAGCCTCACCTTAAAAAGGTGCAAGTACAATTACCTCTATCTAATGGAGTGACAAATATTTGTTACTTATGAAATATAAGGATTTCATACTAATTTCATTTTTGTATGCATAACTATTTTTTTGTAGTTGTGATTACAATAATTTCATTTTCTTACAAAAAGCTAAATAACGCTTGATGTGATTTAAGGCTATGACCAGAATTATGTTTTAAAAATCGACCACAGATGAAATACGGCGATCGTTTTTTGAATCTGGACAGATGAGTGCATGTGAATTTGATTGCTTAGCCGATAGTCTTACAGAAAACTCTGCGTACCTCTGCGTTTTTATTTCGCTACAGTTTTGTGCAAAGCTGTACTAAAACAATCAACATTGTTCATGAAAAACCGCCTTTCAAAAACGGAAGGCGGTTTGCATAGCTTATAGTCGTTGAGAACTTTTAGTAGTCAAACTCACCACCCATGCCAGCACCAGCACCAGCTTTTGCTTTAGGTTCCGGCTTGTCAACCACAATGCACTCGGTTGTCAGCACCATACCTGCGATCGAAGCGGCATTTTGCAGAGCAGAACGGGTAACTTTAGCAGGGTCAACGATACCAGCTTCAAACATATCAACAAACTCATTCTTGACTGCATCGAAGCCGATATCAAATGGTTTTTCCTTGACTCGTTCAGCAACCACAGCGCCATTTTGACCAGCATTATCAGCAATTCGCCGCAGCGGAGCATAAAGCGCACGGGCAACAATCATCGCACCGATTAGCTCATCACCACTTACATGTTCAGCTGCCCACTCCTCCAATTGTGGAGCTAGGTGTAACAGAGTAGTGCCACCACCAGGAACAATACCTTCTTCCACTGCTGCTTTAGTTGCGTTGATGGCATCTTCCAGGCGCAGCTTCTTGTCTTTCATTTCCGTTTCCGTAGCAGCACCCACCTTGATCACAGCTACACCACCAGCTAGTTTTGCAAGACGCTCTTGCAACTTCTCTTTGTCGTAGGAAGACTCAGTTTCATCTATTTGACGGCGAATTTGCTCAATTCGAGCCTTCACAGCTTTTTCGTTGCCTTCAGCAACAATCGTGGTGTGATCCTTGGTAATGGTGATGCGTCTAGCTCTGCCCAGCATATCTAAGTTGGCGTTTTCCAACTTCAGGCCAGCTTCTTCGGTAATCAGTTGACCGCCAGTGAGGATGGCGATGTCTTCTAGCATCGCTTTGCGGCGATCGCCAAAACCAGGAGCCTTGACAGCAGCAACATTCAGTACGCCCCGCAATCGGTTGACTACTAGAGTTGCTAAAGCTTCTTTCTCGATGTCTTCAGCAACAATCAGCATGGGCTTGCCAGCACGAGCCACTTGCTCAAGTATTGATACCAAGTCTTGTACTAAAGTAATTTTTTTATCAGTCAGCAGTATGTAAGGCTCATCGAAAACTGCTTCCATCCGTTCTGGATCGGTAACAAAGTATGGAGAGATGTAGCCTTTATCAAAGCGCATCCCTTCAGTGATTTCTAGTTCGGTGGTCATAGACTTCCCTTCTTCCAGGGAAATTACGCCTTCCTTGCCCACCTTTTCCATCGCGTTAGCAATCATCTGACCAACTTCTTCGTCATTACCAGCCGAAATGGCAGCAACTTGGGCAATGGCTTTGGACTCTTCCACCGGACGGGCATGTTCGGCAATTTTTTCTACTAGGAAGTGGGTTGCCTTATCAATTCCCCGCCTCAGGGCAATAGCGTTTGCACCTGCGGCTACGTTCCGCATTCCTTCTCGAACCATCGCGCTAGCTAGGACAACCGCCGTTGTTGTTCCATCACCAGCAACATCATTAGTTTTAGCCGCCGCTTGACGAATGAGAGAGACACCAGTGTTTTCTACATGGTCTTCTAACTCAATTTCTTTAGCAATGGTGATGCCATCATTAACAATCTGAGGAGCACCAAACTTCTTCTCTAGTACTACGTTACGACCTTTGGGGCCAAGAGTAATGGCTACTGCTTCAGACAAAATGTCCATACCCTTTTCCAAAGCACGACGAGCCTCTTCGTTGTAAATTATTTGTTTAGCCATAAATATTCCTCCTGCACAAATACGAGTACTAGGTACTGGTGATTGGGTATCGGGGATTGGGGATTGGGAATCGGGCATTGGGAATTGGGTATTGGGCATTGAAGTACTGATTTTTCCTATGCCCCATGCCCTTTGCCCTTTGCCCCAGAGTCCCTAGTGCCCACTAAGTAAGCGTCGCCAGGACATCTTTTTCCGTCACTAGTACGTAATCTTCAGTACCGATTTTGATGTCCGTCCCAGCATACTTGGAATAGAGAACTTTATCGCCCACCTTCACATCCATTGTCTGACGTGAGCCATCTTCATTCCACTTGCCAGGGCCAACAGCCACAACTTCTCCAACTTGGGGTTTTTCTTTGGCTGTGTCAGGAAGGAGAATTCCACCAGGGGTCTTCTCTTCTGATTCAGCAACTTTAATGAAGACACGATCGCCAAGTGGTTTGACTGTAGAAACGCTCAGAGATACTTTTGTCATATGCAATCCTCCAGGCGTTTATTGATAATTTATAAAGTAATTTTGAAGAGTTTATTTGTTGTCTGTTGAATTAGAAGTGTTTATCTCTCCTTACCAAAAGTTACAGTCAGAATTTACTATCCTTGGAAGGGAGGATTAGCACTCTCTTATTTCGATTGCTAATGTAGTTAAAAAGACAAGCAAACAGCAACTTACTTTAGGTGTGGTTTGCCGAACTATAGGAGTGTTGAAAACAAGAAATATTCTCAAGCGTTATTTCATCAAAGAATTTGCCAGCCGACGAAGTTGACCTCGGAGGCTAAGGTCAATTACCCGAGAGCCAACTTTAACAATTAAACCACCAAGCAGATCCGGATCAATACGGGTTTTGAGTTCAACTTGTTTAGCTCCTGTCATCTGTTTGACTTTTTGGGCGATCGCTTCTTTTTGTTCTTCTGTAAGTTCAGTGGCTGCGATCGCCTCAGCTAGCACGATCCGATTGAATTCACGCAACAAAGCTTGATACTGCTGACAAATCCCTTGTAACCACGAGATCCGGCGACGGTCTACTAAAAGCATTAAAAAATTGAGAACGTAGGGATGAACCTGGGTTGCTGTAATCTGCTGGAGTACAGTCTTCTTTGCTTCAGCCTTGATGAGCGGATTGGCTAAGAAATCATTTAACTGTTTGGATTCCTCCAGTAAGTCCAGTAAAAAGCTAACATCTTGGTTAATTCGCTCTATCAAACCGTGATTCACAGCTACAGACATCAATGCTTCGGCATAGGGTTTGACAATTTTAGTACTAATAACGCTGTGTCTCATAAATATCATCTCCCAGCGTCACATCTAGATTAAGCCAAAATAGTTAGGAAAAGCGATGATGTTGACTGGAAACATCATTTATGCTATAGCTAGCGGCTATACTACTTCAGGTATAACTCTGGAATACTTATCCCCTATCAACTCGCCGCACTATGAACAGGGGTGAGGTTTTGTTATGTTTGACTCTTTATTACGGGCTTACGCTCCTTTATTTATATGGATAAGTTTAGGAATAATATTGTTTCGGTTTATACCAACCAGTTTCTCTACACGGCTTGGTATTGTACTTTACTGGGTTGGGGTTCCACTACAATCTTTCATGTTCGGGCGTCGAACGGAACTAGGCGGGGAAACACTGCTGATTCCCTTGGTTGTTGTGGAAGCCTCGCTGCTAAGTATGGGTTTAGCACTACTGAGTTGGTGGGGATGGCAAAAGTTTAATTACTACAATGCACAAGAGCTACCCAAGCAGCAAATTTCCCTAGAGCGATCGCTTGATGCCGGAGCAGGTGCTATTTTTCAAACCGCACTCCAAGAGCAACATGTCACGCGATCGCGCTTTGGCAGCTTTATCTTAGCTGCCATGCTTGGTAATACAGGCTTTATCGGGATGACATTAGCAGACGTCCTTATCGATCCCCTTTATTTGGACTGGGCAATTATATACAACGTTTCTGGTATCATCACCTACAGTCTAGCTGTGTTCATCGCTAGCTATTTTGGACAAAGTAAAACACAACATCCTTTGTGGAATTCATTACGAGATGTTCTGACAGTTCCTAGCCAGTGGGCTTTTTTCGTTGGCTTGCTCAGCCAAGATATGGAATTGCCTTTAATTGTCGAGTCAGGATTGCAGGCAATGATTTGGGTCGTCTTTGCTAGTGCTTTGTTGCTGCTTGGCCTTCGTCTTGGCTCCATCAAATGCTGGCCAAGTTTGGAACTCGCCCTAATTCCGGCAATGTTAAAAGTTTTAGTCATCCCCGCAATGGTGGGGTTAACTGCTACCTGTCTAGGATTAACAGGTGAGCCACGCCTGGTATTAGTAATGATGGCAGGAGTTCCCACAGGACTGGTGACGCTAATCTTAGCCGAGGTGTATGACCTAGACCGAGAGTTGCTGATCGGTAGTATTACTCTGACTTTAGTAGGGGTATTGGTAATTCTGCCTGTGTGGGTGACTTGGTTGAACTAAGTTATTGTTCTTTGTTGGTTGTTAGTGGTTAGTAGTTAGTGGTTGTTGACTATTGACTATTGACTATGGACTAATGACTAAGGAGCAGCATCCTGTAATTCTCCTGGACGCACCGTTAACTGCAATGTTTGTTTGCCCCGCTGCACTTTCAACCGCAATGGTTGACCAATTTGGCTATTTTCCACTGCGTTTTGCAATTGGTCAGCAGAGGCGATCGGATTGCCATCTATTTCTAGGATGACATCGCCTCGGCGCAAACCAGCAGATGCTGCTGGGCTATTGGGCATAACTTCTGCAACAAGCACCCCATTAATTTCCGGTACAGTGAATGGTGCGTTTGGGTCACGATTGGATTGTTTCGCTAACTCTGGCGTCAGAGTTAGCATCCGAATACCGATGTATGGGTGTGGAATTTTTTCACCACGAGCCAGTCTATCTTTGATTGCCTTGGCTTTGTCAATAGGAATCGCAAACCCGATTCCTTGAGCTTCAGCGCGAATCGCGGTGTTAATACCGATGACTTCGCCACGAGCGTTTAACAACGGGCCGCCGGAGTTACCAGGATTGATAGCAGCATCAGTTTGAATAAAGTCTAGCCGTTTGTCAGGAATGCCTACTTGGGTACTGGAACGGTTAAGAGTACTGATAATTCCTAAAGTTACAGTATTATCTAGACCTAATGGATTACCGAGTGCGATCGCCCAGTCTCCTACCTGCACATCGCTGGAGTTTCCCAAGGGAGCTACGGGTAGGTTTTGTCCCTCAATTTTGACCACCGCCAGGTCTGAAGGTTCATCAATTCCCCGCACGTCCCCTCTAAATGTGCGCCCATCTCTAAGGGTGACTTTTACAGTGTCAGCACCACTAACAACATGAGCATTAGTGAGAATTATGCCATTGCGATCAATAATAAAACCCGAACCCAGCCCTTGTAGGTGATACTCTCGCGGTAATCTAGGAAAAATGTCTTCGCCAAAAAATCTGCGAAAGAAGGGATCATCAAAGAAAGGGTTGGGGAATTCTCTAGCAATGGTACGCTCAGTATCAATCCGTACAACTGTAGGCCCAACTCGATTCACAGCAGCAACAACAAAGCTGTGGTCACTATCGAGTGCTACTGACACATTAGTAGGTGTAACTGACCGAAACTCAGAACTTTGAGGTTGGGAGTTGGGAAGCAATAGAGCCGGAAATGCCCGTAGGGTAGTCAAGGTTAAGGCAATACTCAAGATAACAGCAAGAGCATGGCTGCCAACTTGACGCAGAGGTGAAAAACGTTGATCGGAAGCTGTCATGGAAACCAACCTCCATTTTTGAATACTAATTAAACTTTGAAAGAAAATTCTCACTTTAGATAGGCGAATTCTTTCTTTATTTTGAACAGGCTGATAGTAAGAGAAATTGTTGCCGTTATTGTTAGCTCAACGAAAGCAAATTGAAAAAAGAGCATTTCTGAGAATCTAATTGCAACAAACAGAGTAAGTGAATGAAGGGATAGAAAATCCCTTTAGATTTTCAAAATTTTTAATAAACACGGAGTATTACTATGGGAGCGCGCTACTTTGCCCTGATTAGCGGTATTGTATATATATTACTTGGTATTTTCGGCTTTATACCAGGTATGGTGGCAACGCCCGGTACTGGTGGACCTGAAGTTCTTTTTAAGGCTGGATATGGTTATCTGCTAGAAGCATTCCCCATCAATTTTCTCCATAACATTGTGCATATAGCTGTCGGTATTTGGGGATTGGTTTCGTACCGCAACTACATCAGAGCACGGACTTATGGACGCGGTTTGGCAATCTTTTATGGAGTGCTGGCAATTATGGGATTGTTGCCATATTTCAATACGGTGTTTGGCCTAATTCCGATCTTTGGTAACAATGTTTGGCTCCATGCGATCACAGCAGCGATCGCCGCCTATTTTGGATTTAAACCACCCACTGCGGCAGAACTGCGAGAGCACGAACGCGAAGTGGTAACTGGTCGCTCACGTAACCGCTTGTAACTTGTAATAGGGGTATCGCGGTTAACTAGAAAATTAACAATCCATCAACCCTACTCTATAGTGAGTGGGGTTTATTATTGAATTGATTTCGCCTCGATACAAGCCAGCCCCTTGATTGGCTTGACAAGTTGACTAGAGACGCGGGTTGTTTTCTGAATAGCCAACCGTTTTGAAGATACGCGCTTGGAGGGCACGAATAATTAGCAGTCCTCCCAGAACAGCCAAAAATCCACAAATAGCCCAAAGCTGACCACTAGGGATTTCTACAATGCCTCGTAAGATGACTTCTCGCAAGGCGGAGACAATTGACACTTCGACAGCCACACCAACCGAGATACGACGTTCCTGGAGGTAGATGATTAATAGTCGGAATAATTCAACCAAAATCAATAGAAATAAAATATCGGAGGTGACTGCTTGAAACTGAAGGGGATGCATGAGGGAGAAGAATAATTCCCCCATCCGGATGAGCATGATACTAAACATACCAATGCACAGTAGTATCACAATCAAGTCCTGGACAGTTTCAAGGTAATGAACAATCTGTTCTCGACTTACTAGCGTTTTCCAGTGACTAGGTGAGTTATTCCAGATTTTAAACATCTGCTGTTCTTCCTCCAGGAGTCAATTGTTCCTGTGGTGATTTTAGCTACGATCTTTAGGCTTGCTTTTTCGTCAAGTGTTTCCAAGCAGAATCAAGGGCGTGTTTGACGCGATCGCCTGCTCGATGTGCTGATTCCTGAAAACTTTCCCACTCCGCAAGCAAAAACTGTGTAGCTTGTTGCAGGATGTTTTTGTCGTGCTTGCCAGAAGCTTCTAGCTCGTCATGCACTTCTTTAATCTTCACTCGCACTACTTCTGGCTTATCCTGGGGTGAAACTATGGATTTGAGGCGATCGCTCATTGTTTTCACCAAGTTTCTCACCTGCTGCGACTTCTCGCTAATAAAGCCTTTGAGTCCCTCTGATTCACTCTTCAGGCGCTCTTTTGCTCCTTCTCGCACTACTACCGCTTCTGCGTCAATTACTTCCACATCTTCTGGATACAGCACTGCCCGTTCACCAAAAGAAGTGGCAATATCTCCACCCAAGATATAGGCAGCAATGTCACCAGTTTCCCAATCAAAGAGAAAATCTTCTATCCATCCCAAAGAGTCAGACATTGGGGAGCGGACTGGCAATTGGTACAAACGATGGAGATTTGTAGGTTGAGACACAACAGTAGAGCTGTAAGTTAATACCGCATCAGGACCAATTACAGACACTTGCTCCAGGGGTGTATATCCTTGGCTTCCGCTTAAGTAAGTTACCCGTCCTCTATCATCTATCCAAACCTCTTCTACAGCGTCAAATCGAGTTGCACTACCACTGTCCATTGTCATTAAACCGAGGATTTGGCTACGACGTACAACATTAATCATGCTTTTATCCTCCTCAAGATTTTTCCGTATACTGCGATCGCTTGCTAGGGATTGGGTAGCTCTTTGGCTTCGAGGCGCGTTCCGCGCCCCAAAGCCTTTACGGACAAAACAAGCTCCCGAAATTACTTGTTTTCCACAAAATCGGCATCAATCACATCATCACCGCTGCGGCCACTGCTAGAAGCAGTACCAGTTGTGCCTCCCGCTTGGGCATAGACGGCACTACCCACTTGCATTAAGGCTTGCTGTAACTCCGAAGTGAGAGACTTGATGCGATCGTAGTTCTCCTGGTTAATCGCATCGCGCAAATCTGCAAGCAGCCTTTCAACTCGACTTTTATCAGCAGCACTTACCTTATCACCCAAGTCTTTGAGTTGTTTCTCGGCTTGATAAGTCAGTGAATCTGCGTTATTCTTAGTATCGATTTGCTCACGGCGTCTACGGTCTTCCTCAGCGTGAGCTTCAGCATCCCGCACCATGCGTTCTACATCTCGCTTGTCGAGGGTGGAAGCACCCGTGATCGAAATTGACTGCTGCTTACCTGTCGCCTTATCTCTCGCAGTCACAGAGAGAATGCCGTTAGCGTCGATGTCGAAGGTAACTTCGATTTGCGGTACACCTCGCGGAGCTGGAGGAATTCCATCGAGGCGGAAAGTACCTAAGCTCTTGTTGTCTTTTGCCAATTCCCGCTCACCCTGGAGGACGTGAATTTCCACGTTTGTCTGTCCATCCGCCGCTGTGGAGAAAATTTCGGATTTTTTCACAGGGATGGTGGTGTTGCGAGAAATAATCTTGGTCATCACGCCACCAAGGGTTTCCACACCCAAAGACAAGGGCGTCACATCCAGCAGCAAGATATCTTTCACTTCACCTGACAGAACGCCCGCTTGAATAGCAGCACCAACGGCTACGACTTCATCGGGGTTAACGCCTTGACAAGGTTCTTTACCTGTCATCTGCCGCACTAATTGTTGCACAGCAGGAATGCGAGTAGAACCACCTACCAGTACTACCTCGTCAATGTCACTGGTGGAGAGTTTAGCGTCATTGAGAGCTTGTTGCACTGGCTTGCGACAGCGGTCTAGGAGATCTGAACACATCTCCTCAAATTTAGCCCGCGTCAAAGTCATATCCAGGTGTTTGGGCCCTTCTTGAGTGGCAGTGATGAAAGGCAGGTTGATATTAGTTTGGGTAGCACTGGAAAGCTCAATTTTAGCTTTCTCAGCTGCTTCGGTTAGACGTTGCAAAGCTTGCCTATCTTTACGCAGGTCAATACCTTCGTTACGCTTAAACTCATCAGCCAGCCAATCAACAATCTTTTTATCAAAATCGTCACCACCTAGGTGGGTGTCGCCGCTAGTAGCTTTGACTTCAAAGACACCATCACCCACTTCCAAAATGGAAACATCGAATGTCCCACCACCAAGGTCAAAGACCAAGATAGTTTCGTTAGTTTTTTTATCTAGACCGTAGGCAAGGGCTGCGGCTGTGGGTTCGTTGATGATGCGAAGGACTTCTAAACCTGCAATTTTTCCAGCGTCTTTGGTGGCTTGTCGCTGGGAGTCATTGAAGTAAGCAGGAACTGTAATTACCGCTTGGGTAACTTTTTCTCCCAAATATTTACTAGCGTCGTCTGCCAGCTTCCGCAGAACTTGAGCAGAAATTTCTTCAGGAGCAAATTGTTGACCTGTACCAGGGCAGTTGAGTTTGACATTGCCATTACTGTCACGCAGGATTTTATAGGAGACCTCCGTAGCTTCATGGGTAACTTCGTCATATTTGCGCCCAATGAAGCGTTTGACTGAATAAAAAGTATTTTCCGGGTTCATGACTGCTTGACGTCTGGCAATTTGACCTACCAAGCGATCGCCCGCCTTTGTATAAGCGACAACGGAGGGAGTAACGCGCTGTCCTTCAGCGTTAGGAATAACAACGGGTTGTCCTCCTTCCATGACAGCAACGCAAGAGTTTGTCGTTCCTAAGTCAATTCCAACTACTTTTGCCATAACACTTTCCTCTTCAATAGGGGTGCAGAGGTATAGGGTAAAGGAAAGGTTAAAGGGTAAAGGGAAAAGGAATTTTTTACCTTTATTCACATCTTGCACTAGTTGTAAAAGTCCGGAGGCAGAGCCTCCAAACCCTCGTTATCAGGTTCAACCTGGTAACGACAGAGTCTCTGGCTTTTTATAGAGAATGGTGCAAGATCTCAGTTTACCTCTTCGCCTTTGACGCCAGTTGCTCGAATGGAGTGGAGCCGGAGACGCTCCGGCTCCGGAGAACTTCCAACGGCGCAACGGCTCCCCTTTCCCCGACTTCTCAACAAGTCCAATTAACCAACATTAACCTTGACAACTTTATGCTTTTCTTCTTCAGCTTTCGGCAAGGTTAAGTTGAGAATGCCATTTTTGTATTCAGCATGCACTTTATCGTTTTGAATGTGGGAAGGTAAGGGAATCACCCTTTGGAATCTGCCATAGCGGAACTCAGAGCGAGTTACACCATCGTGTTCGGTTTTGGTTTGGGACTGACGCTCACCGCTAATAGAAACAGATTCGGCGGTTACTTCTACATTTATATCTTTTGGTTCTAGACCGGGTACTTCCAGTTTCAAGTGAATCGCGTCATCGGTTTCTTCCATTTCGGCGGCAGGAACAAAGGATAATCCCATGCTTTCACCGCCATCAGTAGTCATCAAACTGTCAAACAGGCGATTCATTTGCCGCTGTAAGGTTTCAACTTCCCGGAAAGGTTCCCAACGTTCAAGTCCCCGGAAAGGTTCCCAACGCATAATTGCCATAGCTATCACCTCTAAGAATCAATCTTTTTTCTTAGGAGGCTCAATCTCAAGCTTCCTGGCTCTTATTAAGATAAGTATATTTTTTGTAATAGAGCTTTAATTTCAGGAAGCTCAATCTCAAGCTTCCTAGCTAACACATTAGCATTAGGATTAAAGTTGACTAGGTTCGGTTTTATAGCCAAGGGCGATCGCAATCTCCGTACTATCTTCCAAGTTTTACTTTTTGTTACAAATTCAGTAGCTTTTAACAAAAAACAGCCGCTTCGATCAAAAACTCAGCAAAATTTTGTGCGTTACCCATCCTAATGCAACACTAAGCGAAGAAATCATCACTAAAATCCAGAATATTTGCGTTGGAGTGAATCCAACTGAATCCATTACATTCACAGCCCTTACTAAAGCCAAATCCAAAGCAAAACCAAAAGCCCAAACACAAGCTACAGCAAAAGCCCAAGCGTATGCTCCCGAGGAAATCAAAACTCCTACCAGGATAAAAACTGTACCGAATGTCAAAGCCAACACCCCACCCCAAACATCAAATCCAGCCTGGGCAGAAAATCTACTAGTCCCAGCCAAAGCAAAAATTCCAACCGCAGCTACGGCTACAGCCAACCTGGGCAAATCATCTGTAAACAGACTCCAACCAATTACGCCGTAAATGAGTACTATTAGAGTTAGGCAAAACCAAGGAAGCCTATTTACGGTTGATTGCATTGTTACGCTTTGCATCTGATACCCCCTGCGATCGCAGTTCTATTAAGAAATACAATTTGAACAACCTAATCGGCTGTAACATCAAGCCACCACTAGAACTTTTACTAAAGCCGGACTAATTTAGGCTAACAATCCACTGTCAACTTAAACTCTAGAAAACCTATTGCTACCCTGAGCCTATCCTGAGAGTGAATTAACTATTGCGTTCATCTTACTCAAGGGGTAGACATAAATCTGATTGGATGCCGATAAATTTCCCATTTCATCGCCTACAGGTAGAGACGCGCCATGGCGCGTCTCTACATTCCTAAAATCTCTATCTAAAGGCATAGTTTCAATGACATTCTAAGTTGCACAGATAATCATAACTACTTTCTCCTCTGTAACAGAAGCTATGTTTAGGAATAGTTGCACATATCATTTTCACTCTTGAGAAAATGGTGTTATCCCTCTTTAAGTAGTTGAAAAATTCTTTCTAAATAAAAATAAAATTTATCTACAAGCCTTATTCAAATTATTGCTAAAAATTAGTACATATTTTCATGAATATGTAACGAATTTAGTAACCTAATAATAGGAATTTAGTTGGTTTGATAACGCTACGACTTGTGAAAATTTGTACTTAACTATCAAGCAATAATACTTACTGAATAACAATTTGTGACCAAAAAGGCTCTTTATTTAAGCCTACTTTTTAGGAGTTTAATTATGCGGATTGCTCAAGTTGCCCCATTATGGGAGAGAGTTCCGCCTCCAGCTTATGGCGGTACTGAATTAGTAGTGGGGCTGCTAACCGATGAACTTGTTCGACGCGGACATTCTGTTACATTATTTGCATCGGGAGATTCTATCACTCTTGCTAAACTGGAATCCGTTTATCCCCGTGCCATACGACTCGACCCCAATGTCAAGGAGTACAACGTTTATGAGATACTGCAATTAGGTCGGGTGTACGAGCAGGCACACAAGTTTGACATCATTCACTCCCATATGGGCTATGCTGCACTGGCTTACGCTAATTTAGTAAAAACGCCTACAGTACATACATTACACGGTATTTTTACACCTGATAGCGAAAAACTGTTTGCATATGCAAAACATCAACCTTACGTTAGTATTTCCAATGCTCAGCGGGAACCAAGGTTGGGACTAAATTACGTTGCGACGGTTTACAATGCCATTGATGTTAATAGCCATCGATTTTATGCTTTACCAGATAACCCGCCCTACCTGGCGTTTCTGGGTCGAATGTCACCAGAAAAGGGACCGCATTTAGCGATCGCCATTGCTAAGCAAGTGGGTTTACCTTTGAAGATGGCGGGTAAGGTAGATGTGGCTGATATCAACTTTTTTGAACAAAAAGTCAAGCCTCAAATTGATGGCAAGCAAGTAGAGTATCTTGGTGAAGCAGACCACAATCAAAAAAATGCCCTGCTAGGTGGTGCGATCGCCACTTTATTTCCCATTATCTGGCGCGAACCCTTTGGCTTGGTGATGATTGAATCAATGGCTGCGGGTACGCCAGTTATTGCCACAAAATTTGGATCTGCACCAGAAGTGATTGCCCACGGCAAGACAGGCTTTTTGTGCAACAGTGTCCAAGAGTGTGTCAGTGCTGTCAGTCAGGTTAGTGAGTTAGATCGCTACACCTGCCGTGCATATGTGACGGAACGTTTCAGCGTTAAGCAGATGACAGATAGCTATGAGGCAGTTTATTGCCAAGTTCTGGCGACAAGGAACCTTGTTTCTGACAGTGCCATTGCAGAGGTGAGGAAATAACTACTTGATAGGTGTGGATTTCCTCACTGACAAAGTGGAATGTTGCGATCAATTTATATAGATAGAGGCAGTTAAATTCAATCTGGATGTTTTAACACAAGTGAACGGTTCAACTCACTACAAAGTATCCGTTTATGTAGATGGTTTCTCCACTCAATAGCCAAGTGTCCTTTCGCAGAGGAGGTGACATTTTATGGCATTGATTCGTTGGCAACCCTTTCAAGAGATAGAAATGCTGCGTCGTCAATTTGACGATCTATTTAGTGAGTTTAATGAGTTAACTGGCTTTAGTCGTGAGTCCAGAAGGACTTGGATTCCTGCAATTGAACTCCGAGAAACTGATGAAAGCCTAATTTTGCGGGCAGAACTTCCAGGGGTAGAAGGCAAAGACTTGAATATCCAAGCTAGTCGAGAATCTGTTTTAATCTCTGGAGAACATCACTATGACTCCAAAGCGGAAGATCAAGGTTACTTCCGCTCAGAGTTCCACTACGGCAGATTCGAGCGTCAGATTCCGCTACCAATGCCAATTCAACCCGATAAAGTACAGGCTGAGTTTAAGAATGGTATCTTGACACTCATGCTGGCGAAAGCGGAAGAAGTTCGACGCAGAGTTGTCAAAATTAACGTGACTGAGGGAAATGGTCATCAAGCCATTGCTGGAACAGAATCTGCTAAGACCGTTGATGTTACTAGCGAACCGGTCGCTAGTTAGCATTAGCAACTGTCTCTAACTGTGTCTGAAAATTGGCTGACTTAGACTAGCCTCATGGAGAAAGGCGATTAAACATTGCGATCGCCTTTCTCCAATTTTTATTTAATCTTGACATATGCAGTTTTTTCTAATCTAAGTATTATCATGCATGATGTCAGTTTTATGTAGCATTTATTAATGAACATATATCAATTTCCAAAGGATTTTTGCTGGGGTGTTGCTACCGCTGCTTATCAAATAGAAGGAGCAGTAAATGAGGGAGGGCGTAAACCCAGCGTCTGGGATACCTTTAGCGCTACACCCGGACGGGTTGTAGGTGGCGATACTGGTGCTATTGCTTGCGATCACTACCACCGTTATGAAACGGATGTGCGACTGATGGCAGAATTAGGTATCAAGCACTATCGTTTTAGCATTGCATGGCCCCGGATCGTTCCCGATGGTCGCGGCACTGTGAATGAAGAGGGTGTTGATTTTTACAAGCGCTTGGTGGATTGCTTGCACGACCACAATATTACTCCCCACGCAACCTTATTTCACTGGGACAGCCCCCAAGCGTTGGAAGATTTATATGGTTCCTGGCAAAGTCGGCAAATGGCTTTTGATTTTGCTGAATATGTTACTGCTGTTGTGAGTCGATTGGGCGATCGCATTACCCACTGGATGACACTCAATGAAATTTCCTGCTTTACCCATATGGGTTATGACGTAGAAGCTGACTCTCCCCATGCCCCAGGCAAACGTGTCAATAGTAAAAAGGAAGTGTGGCAAACTTCTCACCACGCCTTACTTGCTCACGGATTAGGATGCCAAGCCATTCGCGCTGCTTCACCCGTTCCTTGCCAAGTTGCTTTGGTAGATAACTTCGGCGTTACAGTTCCAATTAACGAGTCCCCCGCCCATATCGCCGCGGCAAAGAAAGCTTTTCATACTTGTACACAAAATGGAGGTATTATTTTCCCCGCCCTTACAGGTAACTATAGTCCGGTGATGCTTGAGGAATTAGGAGAAAATGCTCCTGATATCCAATCTGGCGACTTAGAAATAATTCATCAGCCCCTAGACGCTATTGGTCTTAATATTTACACTGGTACTTATGTTCGTGCTGTTGATAACGAAAAGGGATATGAGTTTCTCAACCTTCCCAAAGGTTATCCGCGAATGCATATGCCTTGGCTAAATATTGTCCCTGAGAGCATTTACTGGGGCATTCGTCATATCAGCGAGACGTTGGGACGTAACGATCTACCAGTATTTATTACCGAAAATGGTTGTGCGGCAGAAGATGAAGTCACTGCTAATGGTGAAGTA
Source organism: Fischerella sp. PCC 9605 (assembly GCF_000517105.1). Classification (GTDB taxonomy): domain Bacteria; phylum Cyanobacteriota; class Cyanobacteriia; order Cyanobacteriales; family Nostocaceae; genus PCC9605. Next base: position 717,443 of record NZ_KI912151.1, read on the forward strand.
ATTGATACTGACCGCATTATGTACTTACGCCAGTATCTGAAATCGGCTCATCGGGCTATTAGTGAAGGCTACCTTTTGAAAGGGTATTTTCTTTGGAGTTTCATGGATAACTTTGAGTGGGCTTGGGGATATTCCCGGCGTTTTGGAATTATCTATGTAGATTACAGTACTCAACAACGCATTCCCAAAGCTAGCTTTGAATGGTATGCAGAGTCTATCCGTCAAAACAGTGTCGTTTGAGCTTTGTGTCTCTGTGTCTTAGTGGTGAAAAAGAAAATTTTTTCACCACTAAGACACAAAGACACCAAGAGGTTTTACTCGCTTTTACAAAGGTGATTTAGGTCGATTTGGAGATGATTCTGCTGGAAGTGTGCGAATTTGCTGAGCTGTAGCTGCTAACCTCTGATTTTTTCTTGTTTAATTAAGGGTACGCTATGTTGCCTCATGATTACAATAAGTAAGTATTTGTGTAAATTTATATTAGTTATAATTAATAAAGTTTCTGAATTTACAAATATCGGTAACAAATTATCGCTGAAACCAAATCCCGTAATGTTTTAGATTACAATTTAGTCAGAGATAATATTGTTTTCCCTACTCTCTTGTTTAAGAGTGTTATCACTATTATTGAGTGAGTTAACCAGGTACTGGCTGGAAGTGCGATCGCTGCTTGTTTGAAGTTATCAAAAATTATGTTTAAACAAGATTTTTGTTAATTTTGGGTTGAACCAGTTTGCAAGTTAAGTGCTTGTTTATGAAGCCAAATCTGATGAAATAAAGTAGGTTTGGGCGTAATTTTAGATTTGCTAAATCTTAAAAACAAACGGTTTATTGTCTTCACTGTTTATACCATATTTAACATCATCCAATTGGCGTAAATTTGGATAGAAAACAGGTATAAAGTTCATTTGTTTATGCTATAAAACCGTACAATTATTGTGAAGAATTAAGACAGCGACAGATATAAAACATTACCATTGATAGTATGTTTTAAGTGAAAGTTTAAATTGGTTATTGTCTCTCTTTATCTGGGAAACTCAGCGAAATACAAAGGAGACATTGATGAAGGTTGGTATTCCAAAGGAAGTCTACCCTGGCGAATGTCGCGTGGCAGCTACGCCAGATACAGCCAAGCATCTGCTGAAGCTTGGTTTTGATGTGCTGATTGAGTCTGGTGCGGGTGAAAGCGCAAACTTTGCAAATGATGGTTACACACACGCCGGATGCAAGATTGTTCCAGATGCTCCCACTCTATGGGCAGAGGCGGATATTGTACTCAAGGTTCGTCCACCGCAGATGCATCCAGAACTTGGCAAGCATGAAGCCGAACTTCTTGATGAGGGGAACAGGCTGATTGGCTTTATCTGGCCAGCCCAAAATCCGGATTTGCTCGACAAACTGGCTGCACGTAAGGCTACTGTGCTGGCAATGGATGCAGTGCCGCGCATCACCAGGGCACAAAAGCTGGATGCCTTGAGTTCAATGGCAAATCTCGCTGGCTACCGCGCTGTGATTGAGGCTGCGAACCATTTTGGACGCTTTTTTAGCGGGCAGATTACGGCAGCTGGAAAAGTGCCGCCAGCGAAGGTAATGGTAATCGGTGCAGGTGTAGCTGGACTGGCAGCGATCGGTACTGCTAAAAGCTTGGGTGCAATTGTCCGCGCTTTTGATACCCGTCTTGTGGTGAAAGAACAGGTGCAGAGTCTGGGTGCAGAGTTTCTTGAACTCGATTTTCCAGAGGACGGCACGGGTGAAGGCGGCTACGCCAAGGTGATGAGTGACGAATTTATTAAGGCTGAGATGGAACTGTTCGCCGCTCAGGCTAAAGAGGTTGACATCATTATTACAACGGCGCTCATCCCTGGTAAAAAAGCACCTGTGCTGATTACTCAGGAAATGGTTGAGAGTATGAAGGAGGGATCGGTTATTGTCGATCTGGCTGCCGAACAAGGTGGTAATTGTGCGTGTACTCATCCTGATGAAGTTTACCGTTACAAGGGCGTGACAATCATCGGTTTGACTGACTTTCCCAGCCGCATGGCTCAGCAGGCAAGCCAGCTTTATGGTACTAATATTTACCATCTCCTCGAAGAAATGGGTGGAGGTAATAATTTTAAGGTCGATCTACAAGATGAAGTTGTCCGGGGTGCCCTGGTAGTTCATGCTGGGGAAATTACATGGCCTCCACCAAAGCCTGAGAAGAAAGCAGAGGAGCAACAGAAGCAGCCATCCTCTACTCCCCCAATCTCCCCAACTCCCCAACTCCCTATCTCCCCATCTCCAGTTCCCGGTGCTTCAGAATCGAAAAGTAGGGCTGACCTATGGCTGCTCCTTATTGGTTTAGCCTTATTTGGTATTGGTATAACTGCACCTCCTTCGTTTCTGTCTCACTTGATTGTGTTTGTCCTAGCTTGTTTCGTTGGCTGGCAAGTGATTTGGAACGTGAAACCTGCTTTGCACACACCACTGATGAGTGTCACCAATGCGATTAGCGGCATCATTATTATTGGCGGTATGCTGCAAATCTCTGGGGGATTGAGTTCATCGACTACTATTCTTGGTGCGATCGCCATCTTGGTCGGAACCATTAATATTTCTGGTGGCTTCCTAGTCACCCAACGCATGCTCAGAATGTTCCAAAAGTGAAGGAAACTATGTCTAATAACCTACTGACTGTGGCGTATATTGTGGCTAGTGCCTTATTCATTCTCAGCCTCGGGGGACTATCCGATCAGGAGACTGCTCGCAAAGGCAATATTTACGGCATCATTGGCATGGTTATCGCCTTTGTTGCTACTGCGCTTTCGCTAGATTTGACAGCATACGGCACTTTGGCGTCAGTTGTCATCCCAGGAGCGATGATCGGTGCAATCGTCGCCTCTCGCGTGGCGATGACTTCAATGCCGGAAATGGTGGCTATGCTGCATAGCTTTGTTGGTGTTGCAGCAGTTTTGGTGGGTATTGCCAATTATCTCCAACAGTCGCGATCGCTCATCGGCATTGAGTCCACAATCCACCAAATTGAAATTTTTGTGGGTGTGTTCATCGGTGCTGTTACTTTCACAGGTTCGATAATTGCCTTTGGTAAACTGCGGGGCATTATCAGCAGCAAACCTCTACTTCTGCCAGCGCGTCACTTCCTCAACTTGAGCATGATAGCAGCTTCACTATGGCTGGGTTCTCAGTTCTTAGCAGCAGAAAACCTTAGCGGACTGCAACCGCTATTAATTATGTCTGCGATCGCCTCAGTTTTAGGTATTCATCTCGTGATGGCGATCGGCGGTGCTGATATGCCGGTGGTAATTTCAATGCTCAACAGTTACTCTGGTTGGGCTGCTGCTGCTGCTGGCTTTATGCTTTCAAACGATTTGCTGATCATTACCGGGGCGTTGGTGGGTAGTAGCGGTGCCATCCTCAGCTATATTATGTGCAAGGCGATGAATCGTTCCTTCATCAGCGTGATTCTAGGTGGCTTTGGTGCAGAGACAAATGGCGCAACAGCAGCGCAAAGCGCCGAACAACCTGGAGGTGAAGTCACCGCCACGACGATTGAGGATACTGTCGAACTTCTCCAACGTGCTAAGAGTGTTGTCATCGTTCCTGGTTACGGCATGGCAGTAGCTAGAGCCCAGCACGCTGTATCGGAACTTGCGAAATTACTGCGCGATCGCGGCGTCCAAGTTCGCTTTGGCATCCATCCGGTAGCCGGCCGTATGCCCGGACACATGAACGTCCTCTTGGCTGAGGCAAATGTGCCCTACGACATTGTACTAGAAATGGATGAGATTAATGAGGATTTCTCAAAAACTGATGTAGTGCTGGTGATTGGTGCTAACGACACAGTTAACCCCAGTGCGTTAGAAAATCCCAATAGCCCCATTGCTGGGATGCCTGTAATGGAGGTTTGGAAAGCTGGTACTGTGGTGGTGATGAAGCGCAGTATGGCTAGTGGCTACGCTGGTGTTGAGAATCCCCTGTTTTATAAGAGCAACACCCACATGCTATTTGGCGATGCTAAGAAAAATCTTGATGCGATCGTCGGAAAAGTTGCCCTGCTGAGTGAGGAAAGTGTAGACTTGCGCCAACCAACAAAAGTCGCATTTTCCACTTAATCAAGTTTTCTTTGTGTCTTTGTGGTTCATTATTAACCACAAAGACACCAAGTCAAATCATAACCCACCTTGACCAATACCCTAGCCGAGTTAAACTTCTATATTTGTTCAGTAACTTTAACTGGTTCGTGACCAAACTTCATCAATTCGTAAAGATCCGAGGCATATAAATCTTCATGACTTGGCTCATCAGTTTGGCTTGTTGCCACAATTGGATCGCCGTAAGCTTTAGTTTTACCTATTAGCAAAAGTTTTTTGCCTGCACACTCTCCAATTAGTTTAAATTGGTGATCGGGTAAAAAATCTACATCAGTGAAGAAAGCACGATTTGTAATGGGCATTTTCCCTCCTAAGTTCTTACACAATATCCTGCGTCAACGAAAGGATTAATAAGTGTGACGCCTGTAGATGCAACTGATACTTTGTACCCTGACGGGAAGCCTTCCACGCAAGCGTCTTTTTCTAAGGGGACTTAATGCTGATAGCTTTACAGCTGGTTTTTGTACCCCTTTGATAATCAGTTATAAAAACGCTTTGTGGGAGGATTGAGACTTTAATTTGATTAATCTGTCTATGCAAATTTGACCGTAGCTTAGTGCTTTAGTCTCCGTTAGAAAACAGAAAGGTTCGCTATCGTGATTTCCTTGTGAGTCTATGTAGTCAACGGCAATGCCGTTCGATTCTTTGGTGGTTATGAGAATCCACTGTTTGTAATTAATCATCCTAGCTTCCGTGTACTTGTAGCGGTTGGCAATGTGGGTCAATAAACATCTGCTAATGTTGACAGCAATGCCAGCTAGGAGACCATGAAGACACCGGCTGAAAGTAAGCTGATGTCAAAGGTACTCCTTCCAATGCCGACGGAGTTAGCTGACGGGCTAAGACTGGAAGGTGTCTCTCTCAGTTTCAGATTCGCCCCAATGATTGGTTCCTCCGCTTCTAATCCAGATCTGATGTTTACTAACAATGAGCCTGGATTGAATTAGGCTGTTTTACCCACTTAATTAATAAACATATACTGGGATGACTCAACAGTCAATAAGCAAAACTTTGTGCATTTTGCTTAAAATTTGTCCCGCTTTGTATTATTTTCATCAGATCAGATAGGCGACTACCTGATTATAAAGCTGGTATTAAATTCTAAATCGAGTACACTTTATTTTTCAAGAACGTGACTCTAGCTTATTGACTCGCTGTTCTAATTTTTGGACTTGTTGCTTCAATTCTACAAACAAAGTTGCTAGTCTATCAAACATCTTGTCTCGTTCTTGTTGAGAGAGGTTTCGTCTAGAAGGCTGTGGCGGAGTTAATGTTGTTCTTGGCGATGGAGAACGATTTTGACCTAGCTGAGATTCTATCTGATTTACCTGTGACTCCAAACGATTTAAATCCGCTTCTAAGTTGCTGAGACGAGATTCAACTTGCTGTGATGCGGCGGGGTGCGAAAATAAACCGCTCCAGATAGTAATAAATACTAACACTCCAACTAACACTAGCACCCCAATTTTTTTCACTGCTTTGCTCCCATGATGAGTTATGAGTTTCAAGTTTTAACTCTTAACTCTTAAGCCTGTTGCTACCGATCAACTTCGAGGCTCAAAAAAAGTCTCTGCTAAAAACCTGGGGTGCGTTACTTAAGATTTACGCGATTCACACAACATTCATAACGCACCCTAAATTTAATTGTCAGATATAAGTTGCGAAAACAACCTCTGCCAGTCGATAGAGTTAGCGTGATTTTCTCCTTCTTTGACTTCAAAAGTAACGTTACATGCCTGTGGTTGTTGTAGCACTTGCACGCAAATTTCTGCCACATCCTCACGGCTGATTTTGCCCCTAATGTTATCGCCTTGCTCGAATATTAATGATTTACCTCCAGGTTCTTCTGTCAACGCACAAGGTCTAATAATTGTGTAAGGAATTCCGCTTTCTCTCAAACTATCCTCGCCCCTTAGTTTCCAAGTCAAAATTCCGCCCAATTGGTCATTTAATCTTACTGCTGGTGGTTCTTCCTCTAAATTAATTCCGGGACGGCCAGGACGAGTGACACCGGCGGAACTAACAAGAATAAATTGTGGTAAAGTTTCCCCGCCATAGGCTTTAATTGATTCTAGTTGCAAGGTAAAACCACCAGTTGAAAAGTGCGGATTTAATTCGCCATCGTATTCAAATTTGCTCAACATGAGTTGAAACGAAGAGATTTTACTGGCGTCTATGGGTGGGGAATCTTGTAAAGTTTTAGCCCGAAATACAGGAATCAAATCTGCAAAAGGAATGCGAACATCTATCCAGGTATTTGCTACTGTGTCGAAAGAATAGCTATAACCAACGCCATCCCATCTTGTATCTGTACGCAAAAAGAACTTATAACGTTTACCATCTCCTCTCACCCGCAATTCTATGCCTTCATAACCAGTTAAGTTGAAGGCAGGAGAGAAATTTTTAGTTCTAACAGATGCAAATCCTCCAGAATTGGCGGTGGAAACATTGCCAGCAAATAAAGCTGTACCTTCTACTAATTGAATATTACTTTCACTGACGCCACCCATGACGACATCATCCACCGCACCCCAAATATTTTTTACTTCTGTTGATGGATTGGTGAAATCAAATAAAAGTTTTTCTCCTGCTTTTGGCAAAGACTTGGCAGCAGCTTCTACCAAGTTTTTTACACCTCGATACTCCACATTGTCTGGGGTGTCGCCAACGATTTCTGGTTGATAAAATTTGACACCTTGATAGTATTTTTCTCGTTCGGGAGTATCTCCTTCTACTGGTTGCACACGTACTGCTGTACAACAAATCACGGCTTGGATGTTAGCCATGACTAGGGGTGTCAAAGTTTCTGGCTTAGTGATATCTGCAACTACTAAGTCAGTACTATCACCAAGAATAGTCCGGGCTTTCTCAATATCGCGTACGAGCGATCGCACTTTATAACCCTGTGCTACGAGTCGCCTTACCACTCGCTTACCGACCCCACCCGTTGCACCTGCCACTAATATTACACCCACTTGTTTCGCTCCATCAGGTTTGTCTTGACGATCCTTGCTACGACCTTGAAATAAATCCTGTATCCAGTTGACTAAAGGTATTACTTCAAAGTATGTAAGGGTTTGGACAAATCTGCCTAAGTCCCATTGAGAGCGATTTTTATCACTCATGATCGCATCCTCATTGTATATTTCTACTTCGCAGCCGGATACTTTCCACAGTGTAGAAGAGAGCAGTTACTGTCAAGAGAATTAAATTAAATTGTGTCAATTCTTTGCTATACCATCTGTCTTGAAATAACAAAATTAAACCACAGGCAAAAAATACTATTATTAATACTATATCTTGCCGTCGGAAGAGTTGAGGGCGCGTCAAAGGTAATGCGCCCAGAGAAATTGCTGCAATTATCAAAATCACACCGATGAGATTTAGGGGGTTGTTAAACATCTATCTAATAGTTAGTGGTTAGTGGTTAGTGGTTAGTGGTTAGTGGTTAGTGGTTAGTGGTTAGTGGTTTGTAGTTAGTGGTTAGTGGTTAGTGGTTAGTGGTTAGTGGTTAGTGGTTAGTGGTTAGTGGTTAGGGGTTAGTGGTTGGTAGTTGATTATTCACAAAAAATTACTACTATCTACTATCTACTAACTACTATCTACTATTTACTATCTACTATCTACTATCTACTAACCAGCATTTATTTCTTCATTCCCCGCAAACGGATACATTCTACTGCTGAAAAAATACCTGCGCCTGCTAGCAAAAACTGACTGATTGGTATTTCTTGAGAACCATACGACCGATATTCTTGAAATAAAAGCAGTATGCCGCAAAGGCAGAATACTACAGCGAACACTGCATCATAATCTCGTGCCAATCTTGGATAGGAAGAACGGAGAAAAAATAAGCCAACTCCAACTACAGCCAGACCAATACCTAGCAAAATAATCCAGGTCGGTGCTTTAAATAAAAGCAATCCTGCCGCACCCACAAAAG